>JAXDGC010000524.1:0-4517 GCA_034665245.1 Solirubrobacteraceae bacterium
CGTGATCATGCTCGTCGTCGACGAGGAGCGCGACCGCGTGCTGCTCGGCCGCCAGCCGAGCTGGCCGCCCGGCCGCTACTCCGCGCTGGCGGGGTTCGTCGAGCCCGGCGAGAGCCTCGAGGACGCCATCGCCCGCGAGGTGCTCGAGGAGGCCGGGGTGGAGGTGACCGGCGCGCGTTATGACTCCTCGCAGCCGTGGCCGTTCCCGAGCTCACTGATGCTGGGCTTTACGGCCGCGTACGTGAGCGGCGAGGCGGTGGCGAGCGACGGCGAGCTGGAAGAGGCGCGCTGGTTCTCGCGAGCGGAGCTCGAGGAGGCCGCCGCGGGCGACGGCGAGATGCGCCTGCCGCCGCCGATCGCGATCGCCCGGACGCTGATCGACGCCTGGCTCAGCCGCTCGCGAACAGATGGCGCAGGAACGACTCCGGGTCCTGGAGGAACGCGCGCGTGATGCGGTAGTGCTCCGTCTCGGCGTACGCCGTCGCGGCGAACCCGTCGGGTGTGAGCTCGTAGATCAGGGCGCCGGGATAGGCGAGCAGGATCGGCGAGTGGGTGGCGATCACGAATTGCGCGCCGTCGATCGCGAGCTCGCGCATGCGCCGGAGCAGGCCGAGCAGGCCGGTGGGGGACAACGCCGCCTCCGGCTCGTCGAGCAAGAACAGCCCGTCGGGATAGAAGCGCTCATTGACGAGTTGGAGGAACGACTCGCCGTGCGACATCTGGTGCAGCGCGCGGCCGCCGTGCGCGGCGAGCATGCCCGGGTTCTCGTCCACGGAGCGGGCGACGTTGAAGAAGCTCTCCGCGCGCAGGAAGTAGCGCATGCTCGGGGGGCGCGGGCCGCGCTCGAGCACCAGCGCCTCGTGCAGCACGGTGTCGGCCTCGCGGTCCTCGAAGCGCAGGTCGCGGTCGCCGCCCTCGCCGTCGAGGTCCAGGCCGGCCGCGATCGCCTCGATCAGCGTCGACTTGCCGCTCCCGTTCTCGCCGACCAGGAACGTCACCTCGGGATGCAGCTCGAGCCGCCCGAGCCCCTGTAGCGCCGGCAGCGTGAAAGGAAACGCCGCTGGGTCCGCGATCTTCGAACGGTCGAGCCTGACTGCGCGCAGCAGCGGGTCGGCGGGCACCGCCTCACCGTATGGCACGATCGGCACACGATGATTGACGCGGCTGCTCTCCGGGCGTGGTGCCTGGCACGGCCCGGTGTCACCGAGGAGATGCCGTTCGGCCCGGTCACGACGGTGTTCAAGGTCGAGGGGAAGCTGTTCGTGCTCAGCGCGCTCGACTCAGAGCCGCTGCAGATCTCGCTGAAGTGCGAGCCCGACCTGGCAGCGGCGCTGCGGCGCGACCATGAGGCGGTGCGTCCGGGCTACCACCTCAACAAGCGCCATTGGAACACGGTCCTCTGCGACGGCTCGCTCCCGGACGCGATGATCATCGACATGCTCGAGGACTCCTACGACCTCGTCGTCAGCGCGATGTCGCGCGCGACGCGGGAGCGGCTCGGGTGGTCGGCCGGCGAATGAGCGCCTGGACCGCGCGGGATGTGCCCGACCAGACCGGCCGCAGCGTCGTGGTGACGGGCGCCAACAGCGGGATCGGGCTCCAGGCCGCGCGCGTGCTCGCCGAGCGTGGGGCCGACGTGGTCCTCGCGGTACGTGACATAACGCGCGGCGAGGCGGCGGCGGGGAGGACGGGCGGCGCCGTGCAGGTGCGCCGGCTCGACCTCGCGGACCTCGCCTCGGTGCGCGAGTTCGCGGCGGACGCGCCGGAGCGGATCGACCTGCTGGTCAACAACGCGGGCGTCATGGCGCTGCCCGAGGGCCGCACCGCGGACGGCTTCGAGATGCAGCTCGGCACGAACCATCTCGGGCACTTCGCGCTGACGGGGCTGGTGCTCGACAAGCTGCTCCGAGGCACGGCGCCGCGGGTGGTCACGGTCTCGAGCGGGCTCCACCGGCGCGGCAGGATCGACTTCGACGACCTCCAGAGCGAGCGCGCCTACGACAAGTGGGCGGCCTACGGCCAGTCCAAGCTCGCCAACCTCCTGTTCGCCTACGAGCTGCAACGGCGAGCGAGCGCAGCCGCACTGCCGCTGCGCAGCCTCGCTGTGCATCCCGGGCTCGCCGCGACGAACCTGTGGGCCGGCGGCGAGGCAGACTCGAGCCTCGGCGAGCGCATCGCGGCCCGGACCGGCAAGCTGATCGCCCAGAGCGACGCGATGGGCGCCGAGCCGACGCTCTACGCGGCCACGGCGCCCGACATCCGTGGCGGCGCCTACGTCGGCCCGGGCGGCTTCAGGGAGATGCGCGGCCACCCGAAGCTGGTCGCATCGAGCGCCGCGTCCATGGACGAGGGTGACGCGAGACGTCTCTGGGAGGTCTCCGAGCACCTCACCGGCGTGCGCTACGCCTTCAGCGACGCCGGGAGAACGGGCTGACGGGCCGTTCCTGGAGCTCGCCGTCGAGCTCGATGTCCACGAACTCGTTGTAGAAGGCGATCCGGTCGCGGATCGGCTCGACCTCCCACGCAGGCTCCGAGTAGGTCCAGGCGATGTCGTCGTGCTCGCCCGAGGAGAAGGTCGAGGCGTGGCCCTTGTAGGCGCAGGTGGTGCGCGTCTCGCTCGGCTGCAGCAGGTCCATGTTCACGTCCTCGCGCGGGAGGTACCAGCGCGTCGGCAGCCCGGTCTCGAACAGCGCGAGCGGCCGATCGGACTCGGCCAGGGTCACGTCGTCGAGCGTGACCTTCACGTGGCGCGAGCTGCGGTTGACGTCGATGCGGTGGTACGGATCGCGCGGGTGGCCGATGACCGGCTCGTCCTCCTCGAGCCATTCGTCGAGTGCGCCGAAGTGAAAGGCGACGAGGCCCTGCAGCCGCTCCATGCCGGCGATCGGCTCGGGGTAGGTCCAGGCTGCCTTCTCGACGTCGCCGAGCGCGTAGTAGCGGGTGTCGCCCTTCCAGGGGCAGTGCGTCGTGTGGTCCGTCTCCCGCAGCAGGTCCATGCGCACGTCCTCCTGCGGGAAGTACCAGACCGGGAGGATCCGGGACTCGTGCAGCATGTGCACGCGCTTCGAGTCGACGACGGTCTCGCCATCCTTGAGGCCGCGCACGCGGCGCGGGACCACGTCCAGCAGGATCGCGCCCTTGTCGGGCGTCTTGAAGTTGAAGCGCCCCGCCGGCACATGGCCGAACGGGCCGGTGCCCATCGTCAGCGACATGCGCCGAGAGTAGCGATCCCTACTGGCCAGAATGACGGTTCTGGAGATTGCGCGGGAGGAGTCCCCGTCCCGCCGCGGAATGCGGAGCTCAGTGGCCGCGAACCCCATCTCCCTCGCCCCCGACGCCGAGTTCGCCGAGTTGCTCGACGACTTCCTCGCCTCGCAGCTCTCGCCGCTGACACGCTCGAGCTACGCCGGCGATCTCACGATCTTCCTGACCTGGCTGGCCGGCCGCGGCAAGCACCCGCGCGACGTCAGCCGCCCGGACGTCGATCGCTACCGCAACTGGCTGGCCGAGCTGATCGGCCCCGACGGCAAGCCCGCCGCGAACGGCCGCGCGCGGTATGCGCCGGCGACGATCGCGCGCAAGCTCTCCGCGGTGCGCGCGTTTTACAACTATCTGTCTGAACGGCGAATCATCCCGGGCTCGCCCGCGGCCGGCGTCAAGGGCCCGAAGCTGCGCCGCGAGCCGCGCGGCCGCGCGATCACCGACGACCAGGTCCGCCGGCTGCTGACCGTCGCCACCGAGCGCGGCCCGGAGACCGAGGCGATGGTCTGCCTGCTGCTCCTCAACGGCCTGCGCGTGTCGGAGCTGTGCTCGGCCGACATCGAGAACCTGCACCGCGAGCCGGGCGGCGGTCACTCGCTGGTCGTGCGCGGCAAGGGCGGCAAGGACGTCGACGTCGCCCTCAACGACCGCACCGAGCGCGCCGTGCTCAAGACGATCGGCGCGCGCTCTCAGGGCCCGATCTTCCGCCGCCAGGACGGGCGTCGGCTGCGCGCCGGCGCGGCCGCCCCGCGCGTCCCGTACAACCGCCAGGCGGTCTACCGCCTGCTCGGCGAGCTCGCGCAGGCTGCCGGGCTGGTCGGCGAGGGCGACGACCAGGTCGACGGCGTCAACCCGCATCGCCTGCGCCACACGTTCGTCACGCTCCTGCTGGACCGCGGCGTGCCGCTCGCCGCCGTCCAGGACGCCGCCCGCCACGCCTCGAGCGACACGACGCGCATGTACGACCGCTCCCGCGCCGCCTGGCGAGAGCATCCGACCCACAAGCTCGATTTCTAGGCCCCGGCTACCCTGTGTGGCTCGGCGGATCGCCCACTCGGCCGCGGAGCGCTGTATGGCTCCAGCCGTGGCAACGCGCCGGCCCTCGTGGCCGGCGGCCTGTCCAGGTGGCCGGGAGTGTCATGTCGCCCAGGCAAGACACATTAGTCCTGGGACGTAGTAGTTCAGTGGTGATCCATGACCGAGCATGAAGGCCCCGCTCTGCGGGGCTTTTGTGCGTCTGGAGGCGTTTCATGGCC
>JAXDGC010000525.1:0-3931 GCA_034665245.1 Solirubrobacteraceae bacterium
TCTAGGCTCCCCGCGCATGTCTCGCCCCCGGGTCGTGCTGCTGCGCGGTCACAACGTCAACGTCTGGGATCTGCGGCCGCTCGAGCGGCTGACCGGCGAGTACGACCTGTCGGTGCTGCTGACGGGCTCGAACGTCCATCGCGTCGAGGGGCTCGGGCTGCCGATCGTGCCCGCGCGCACGCCGCGCGACTCGCTGCCGGGGGGGCGGGCGGCGGGCGCGGCGGCCTACGCGGTCGGCGAGCGCTACCTCGGGCTGCGCGAGCTGCTCGCGGGCGCCGACATCGTGCACTCGGCCGAGATCGGGACGTGGTTCAGCGCCCAGGCCGCGCGGCTGCGCGAGCGGCTCGGCTTCAAGCTCGTGCTGACGGTGTGGGAGACGATCGCGTGGCGCGACAGCTACCGCTGGCCGCGGGAGCGCGGCTACCGGCGCGCGGTGCTGCCGCGCGCCGACCTGTGTCTGGCGGCGACCGAGCGGGCGCGCGACGCGCTGCTGCTCGAGGGTGTCGCCGCCGACCGCGTCGAGGTCTCGCCGCCCGGGATCGACCTCGAGCGCTTCGCGTCGGCGTCGGCCGGGGCGAGCGGCGGCGAGCGCCTGATCCTCTCGGCGGGCCGGCTGGTGTGGGAGAAGGGCCACCAGGACGTGCTGCGGGCGTTCGCGGCGCTGCGCCAGGGCATCGGCGTCGCGCCGCGCACGGACGTGCGGCTGCTGATCGTCGGCGACGGGCCCGAGGGCGGGCGGCTGCGCTCCTACGCGGACGAGCTGGGGATCGCGGACGCCGTCGAGTTCCGCGCCACCGTGCCCTACGACGAGATGCCCGCGCTGTACGCGTCCGCCTCCGCGCTCGTGCTCGCCTCCCTGCCCACGAAGGGCTGGGAGGAGCAGTTCGGGATGGTGCTGATCGAGGCGATGGCGACGGGCACGCCGGTGATCGCGTGCGCGTCGGGCGCGATCCCGGAGGTGCTCGGGGGCGCGGGGACGCTCGTCGAGCCGGGCGACTGGCGCGGCATCGCGCGGGCGCTCGCCGACGGCCCGGGCGCGCCGGCGCCGGCGGGCCTGCTCGACCGCTTCTCGGTCGGCGCCGCGGCGGAACGCACCGGGGCCGCCTATGCCAGGGTGCTGGGCGGTTGATGTCGGTCCCCGCTCCCAAGCCGTCGGGCTACTACGGGCTCGAGCGCGCCGACGTCGTGGCGGAGCTGCCGCGGCCGGTCGGGAGGGCGCTCGACGTCGGCTGCGGCGAGGGCGGCGTGGGGCGCTCGCTGCGCGCGGTCGGCGCGACGTGGGTGAGCGGGATCGAGATCGTCCCGGCGGCCGCCGAGGTGGCGCGGGGCGTGCTCGACGAGGTCTACACCGGCTCGGTCGAGGCCGCGCTCGCCGACGGTGGCGTGAGCGGGCCGTTCGACACGATCTGCTGCTACGACGTGCTCGAGCACCTCGTCGACCCCGAGCCGGTGCTGCACTCGCTGCGGGCGCTGGCGGCGCCCGGCGCGCGGCTGCACATCTCGATCCCCAACGCGCGCCACTTCACGCTGTTGGGAGACCTGCTGTTCCGCGGCACGTTCGGCTACACGGAGTTCGGCCACCGCGACGCGACCCATCTGCGCTGGTACACGCGCCGCGACGTCGTGGCGCTGGTGGGGAGGACGGGCTGGGACGTGCAGTGGGTGGTGGCCAACACGCCGACCGGGCGCAACCGCTACGTCGACCGGCTGACGCTGCGGCGCGCGCGGGAGTTCCTGGCGCTGCAGTGGCACGTGCTCGCGCACGCCGAGCCCTGAGGAGGCCTCAGCCCAGCCGGACGTCGCGCCGCAGCGTGAGCTTGCGGGAGCCTCCGGGGTCGTCCGTGGCCAGCAGGGCCACGTCGTAGGCGCGGCCCGGAAGGCTGAGCTCGTAGAGGAGGGTGACCGGCTCGCCGATGTGGTCGGGGTGGATCGACTGCGGCCGGCCGAAGGCCGCCTCGAGCTCGCCGGCCGGGAGCGGCCGGGAGAGCTCGAGCGTCACCAGCGCCGGCGCGTCGCCGTTGGCCGTGCGGACGACGCCGGCGCGCGCCACGCCGTCGATCGCGGGCTGCTCGACGGCGACGCTGCCGCCCATGTCGTTTCCGCGCCCGCCGAGGCGCTGGACGAGCTCGCCGACGGTCACGCGCTCGGCCGAGAGCTCGTGGGCGAGGCTGCGCACGGTGTCGATCACGGGGCCGCACCCAGCGTCCGGAACTGCGACCCGACCGCCCCGCCGGTCTCCCACGCGTCCTTCTCGTGCAGGTGGTCGCGATAGGCCGCGTACAGCGCGGTGTCGAGGTTGCGCATCGGCGCCTGGGCGCCCTGCAGGCGCGCCAGCTTCTGGGCGTCCGTGTCCGTGGCCCAGTTGTCCTCGACCGCCTTCCAGGCGACCTGGAGCGCCGCCAGCACCGGCTTGATCGCCTTCAGGTTCCTGAGCACGATCTGATCGAGCGGCGACTTGGCCGCGATCGCGTCGGTGGCCGTGATGTGGCTGTCGACGAACTTGCCGCGCGTGAGGTCGTTGGTCCACGAGGTCACGAACGCGCCGAACTTCGCGCGCGTGTCGGCGATGTTGGCGGCGGCCAGCGCGTTGGAGATCGCGAGCGCGTCGCGCCCCTCCAGGACCCAGGCGGTGATGTTGTTCTTGTACTTGGAGTGGAAGCCGAGCGTGATGCTCTCCCAGTCCTTCGCCTCGGTCATCAGCTTCTCGTTGCCCGTGGCGGCGACGAGCTTGGCCCCGGCGGCGGCCAGGGCGACGTCGGCGGGGATGCCCATCCCGTCCTTGAGCTCGGTCGCGATCTCCGCCGCCGTCGTCTTCGCGCTCAGCCCCGCCCGCATCCGCGCGATCCGGAAGTACTGCTCGGAGTGGCGCATCTCGTGCCAGATCGTGTCGGCGACCTCGGCGGCCTCGTCGACCGTGAGCTGGCCGACCTTGGTGATCGCGGCGCGGTCGCTGAACTTCGCCGTGTTGATCGAGACGGCCCACCCGCCGCGGCCGAACGAGCCACTCGCGGCCCCGGTGCCGCCGAGGTCGGTCTTGACCTGGAAGGAGCCGAGCGTGTTGAGCGCGGCGTTGGCCTTGGCCATCAGGTGGTTGGCGTAGTCGCTGAGCGGCTTGTCGCGGTTCGCCGCGTCCTTCCAGAACGCGACGCTGGTCGTGGCGAACGCGGTCGTCGCCGCCGCTTCCTTGAGGCCGGTCTCCGCCCGCTGGAGGCTGCGGACGACGGCTCGGTTGCCGGCGCGCCGCTGGAGCACGAGGGCGTCGGCCGGGTGGCGGAGCGCGAGCGGTGTGGCCGGCCTGCGGGCGGCGGCCGGGGCTCCTTCGCGTGCCGTCGAGGGCGTGGCGGCGGTGTACTGGCGCTCGCGCGGCATCTGCGTGACCATCCTGCACGCGGCCGCGGGTGTCAACGAGCGGCTAGGTGCGCGAGGCGAAGCGGATCAGGCGCTCGCGGCGGTCGTCGGCGAGGCGCATGAGCGCGCGGCCGCCGGGCGGCGCCGGTGCCTGCTCGAGCAGGTGCCGCGGCCCGAAGGCCGCCATCTTGCCGACGACGACGCCCTCGTCGCGAACCAGCCCGTCGCGCTGAAGCTCGCGCACGGCCTCGCGGATGCCGTCGAAGACCATGTAGTCGTCGAAGACGACGAGGGCGTCGGGCGTGAACCACTGCGCCCACGAGCGGACGTCCTCGCGCACGGCCTCGCGCGTGTGCCAGCCGTCGACGAACTGCAGGCGGACCGGCTCTCCGTCCCAGTCGCGGGCGGCCTCGACCGAGGTCTGGTGCATGAGCGTGACGTGGTCGCGCACGCCCGCGGTCGTGATGTTCTCGAGGAACTCGCCGCGGGTGTCGCGCGGCGCGAGCGTGCCGACGCCGAGCGCCGCGGTGTGCGGGTCGACGGCGACGACGGGCTCGCGGCCGGTGTCGGCGACCGCGCGGGC
>JAXDGC010000526.1:0-5425 GCA_034665245.1 Solirubrobacteraceae bacterium
TCGGCGTGGGCGAGCGTGGAGTTGTAGAAGTCCCAGCCCTCGGGGTCGTCGGAGGCCATCGAGCCGACGAGCGCGAGCTGGACGTCGGCGCGCTCCTCCTTGACGATCCGGTAGGCGTCGATCACGCCGAGCGGGTCCTTCCACGGATCGAAGCGCGAGACCTGGCACATCATCGGGCGGCTCGTGTCGATCCCGAACTGCTTGCAGACGAAGGTCGCGTCCTCGAGCGAGAGCATCGCCGCGGGCTGCGGGTCGTGGACGAGGCAGACGTCCCACCCGCGGGAGAGCTCACGGGCGTTCATCTCGTTGTACTGGAACCAGGTCGCCCACTGCTCCTCGGTGAGGTCCTGAGGCGCGCCCTGGAGCGCGTTGTGCATCAGCTTGGTCGAGTTGAAGAACTCTTCGCGGCCGTAGATGACCTGCCACTCCACCTCGAGCCCCACGTCGCGCATCAGCGGGATCAGCGTGTAGAGGATCTCCGACACGCCGCCGCCGAAGGCCGTGGCGCTCAGCTGGACGACACGCGTGCCCTTGAGCGGCTCAGCGAGTTCGCGGATCTCCTCCACGAGCGGCCGACCGACGATATGGGTGTAGTCCGCCAGGCTCTTGTGGGCCAGCGCGACCGGCTGAAGCACTTCTACGGACCTTCCTGGTCGGAGTGAGGCGGGGCCACGATATCCAACGCGAGGAGCCGTTCCATGCCCCGTTGCACGGCGTCGAGAAGCTTCGCGTGCAGCCCGGACGAGGCCGCGGCCACGCAGGAGATGTGGAAGTCGGGGTCGGAGCCCAGCAGCCGGTACGTGCCGAGGGGTCCGCCGGCGGCGTCGGTGATCACCGCGCCGCCCTCGGTCAGGCACAGCGCCGCGGCCGCGAGGTCGTAGGGCGAGTTGTTGACGACGGAGCCGCCGCCGACACGCTCGAACTCCTCGCGCATGCCCGGAACCTCGGCGACCATCCGCGCGCCCGGCTCGACATAGGCGTCGAGCTGGCCGGTGAGGATGCGCGTGAGGTTGAAGGTGGCCGAGCCGAGGTCGAAGACGCCGCCGCCGAGCGACGACGCGTCGATCAGCTCGGCGATCACCTCGACGACCGGTCGGGCGGGCCGGCGCGTGAAGCCGTAGACCCAGAAGAGCCGCTCGAGGTCGGTGTTCTCGCTGAGGGCGATCGGGCGCGAGGCGCGACAGCCGGCGCCGCGCTCGGCGTCGAACCACTCGCCGCTCTTGATCTCCACGACGCAGCCGGCGACGACGTCGCCCATCGTCGGCTCGCCGTCCCCGAGCGGGGCGACCGCGACGCTCGTGCACGCGGCCTCGAGGCCCGCCAGCGCCGGCCGCGTGCCGTCGATCGGGTCGACGATCAGCACGAGCTCCGGCCGGCCCTCCCCAGGCGTGACCATGCCGCGGTCCTCGGAGTAGAAGGCCATCTGCGGCGCGTTCGCCGCGACCCAGCCCGCGAGGAACTCCTCCGCCTCGGCGTCGATCGCGAACGTCACGTCGCCCCCCACGCTCTCGCGCGCGTGCGCGCGCCCGTCCGCCGCGCCGAGGCGCGGGAGCACGATCTCGCGCAGCGCGTGCGCGAGATCGAACGCGACCTGTCTCACCCGGCCGCGGCGGGGCGCGCCTTGAGCGGCCGCTCGCCGAGCGTGAGGTCGACCTTGCGCTTGTCGCCGCCGCGCCAGACCTCGACGGTCACCTTCCGGCCCGGATCGAAGAGCTGGACCGCCTGGGAGAGATCGTCGGCGTCGTGGATCGGGCGGTCCTCGATGCGGGTGATGATGTCGCCCCCCTCGAAGAACGCACGGTCCTGGAAGCGGACCTCGTTGCCGCCGCCGCGCAGCCCCGCCTTCTCACCGGGCCCGCCGGCCTGCACGCCCTGCAGCCAGGCGCCCTGCCTGACGGGCAGGTCGAAGCGCTTGACGAGCTGCGGGTACAGCGGCACGGACTGGACGCCGAGGTAGGCGTAGCGGACCTTCCCGTCGGCGCGCAGGCCGTCGAGCGAGCGCGCGACGACGTCGGCCGGGACGGCGAACCCGACGCCCTCACCGCCGCCCGAGCGCGACTTGATCTGCTGGTTGACGCCGATCACCTGCCCGCGGCCGTTCACGAGCGGGCCGCCGGAGTTGCCGGGGTTGATCGCGGCGTCGGTCTGGATCGCCCCGGAGATCTTGAACTCGGTCAGGGAGTCGATCGCGCGGTCGATCGCCGAGACGACGCCGACCGAGAGCGACTGCTTCTCGCCGAACGGGGAGCCGATCGCCGCGACCGGGGTCCCGACCTCGACGGCGCTGCTCTTGCCGAGCGGCAGCGGGCGCAGCGTCAGGCCCTTGGGGTCGACCTTCAGCAGCGCGATGTCGGCGTTGGGGTCGTGGCCGACGATCTTCGCCTCGACCTGGTTGCCGTCGGCGAACTCGACGTAGACCTGGTTGGCGCGGCGGATCTGGTCGCCCTGGCCCGTGGTCACGACGTGCGCGTTGGTCGCGATCTCGCCGTTGCGCGAGATCACGAAGCCAGAGCCGACCCCGCCGGAGCCGTTGTCGTTCTGGCCGCCGAGGATCGAGTCGAGGCCCGCGCCGCCGAAGAGCGAGATGACGGTGACCACACCCGGCGCCTCGTCGTGGTAGATGGCGCGTGGGTCGAAGCCGCTGCGGCGCTCGCCGCCCGCGGACTGCTCGAGCACCTGGACGCGCGTGGTCGTCGTCTTGGTCGCGCCGCCCGAGTCGTTGCTCTTCGCGCCGCCGCCGCAGCCTGCGAGCAGCGCGGCGCACGCCACCACTGCCGCCGGGGCGCGCCTCATGAGGCGGGAAGCGTGAGCGAGAACGTCGTCGCGCCCGGGAGGGAGCGCACGGACAGCTCGCCGTCCATCCGCTCGGCCAGTTCGCGCGCGATCGCCAGGCCGAGGCCCGCGCCCTGCGCACGGTCGGAGGAGGTGAAGAAGGGCTCGAAGATGTGGGGCATGGTCTGGCGGCGGATGCCGAGGCCGGAGTCGGAGACCTCCAGCCGTACCTGCCCGTTCTCCCGCGCCGCCGAAACGACGACGCCCGTCCCCGCAGGCGTATGGATGAAGGCGTTGTCGAGGAGGATACGAACCACCTGTGCGACGCGCTCTGGGTCGCAGTCGATCTCCATCGGGTCGGGGTCGAGCTCGAGGCGCAGGTCGGAGCCGTGGCGCGCCGCCGCGGGCGTGAACTCGCGGGCGACCTCGCGGGCGAGCTGGTGGACGTCGGTCGGCTCGGGACGCAGCTCCAGCACGCCGGCCTCGAGGCGCGAGAGGTCGAGCAGCTCCGTGGCGAGCTTGGTCAGCCGGTCGACCTGCGCGCGCACGTGGTCGAGGAACTGGCGCCTGGTCGGCTCGTCGAGCTCCTCGTCCTCGAGCAGCTCGAGGAAGCCGCCGAGGGAGAACAGCGGCGTGCGCAGCTCGTGCGACGCCTGGGCGATGAACTGCTTGCGCGCGTGGTCGAGCCGCGCGAGCTGGCCCTGCATGTCGTCGAACGCGGCGCCGAGCTGGCCGAGCTCGTCGTCGGAGTCGGGCCGGAGGCGGTCGGAGAAGTCGCCGGAGGCGACCTTGCGCACGGCGCGCTCGAGCCGCTTGACGCGCAGCGACAGCGCGCGCGCCACGAGGTAGCCGCCGAGCACCGCGATCAGGAACGCGATCGCGCCGGCGACCAGGATCCGGCGGCGGATCAGCGACACGTTGGCCTGCACGTCGGTCAGCGCGTCGGCGTAGACGGCGACGCCGCGGACCTCGCCGCTCGCGACCAGCGGCTCGGCCACCAGCGCCTGCCGGCCCAGGCTCGTCGGCTCGGTCGCGCGCGCGGTCTTGCCGGTGGCGAGCGCGGCCTGGCCGATCGCCTGGACGTCGCCGACCGCGACGCCGCCGGCGTGGGAGTCGGCGAGCACGAACAGCGAGTCCTCCGTGCCCTTCACGATCCCGAGCACGTCGACCTCGGCGCTCGCGCGCGTGGCGGCGAGGCGGACCTCGCGGGCGAGCTGCGGCTGTGGCGCGTCCGACCCGACGAGGCGCGCCAGCGGCGGCGAGTAGCGCCGCGCGTCGGCCGCGAGGTTGTCGAGCTTCTGGTTGCGCAGGCGCCCCTCCAGCTGCGGCGCGACCGCGAAGTAGATGATCGCGATCGCGCACAGGACGATCAGGCCGATGATGAGCGCGAGCCGGTTGCGCAGCGAGCGGATCGGCACGGGCGCTACTCCTCGTCGCGGAAGCGGTAGCCGACGCCGCGCACCGTGAAGACGTACTCGGGCTCCTTGGCGTCGGCCTCGAGCTTCTCGCGCAGGTGGCGGATGTGGACGTCCACCGTGCGCGGGTCGCGGTAGGCCGAGTCGCCCCAGATGCGCGTCAGCAGCATGTCGCGCGTGAACACGCGCCCGGGGCTCGACGCGAGCGCGCTGAGGATCTCGAACTCCACGAACGTGGTCGGCACGACCTCGCCGCGCAGGGTCACGAGGCGCTTGGCGGGGTCGATGCGCAGCTCGCGCACCTCGAGCGGGGCATCGCCGTCGAGATGCGCGCGCGCCATCCCGGCGCGGCGCAGCGCGGCCTTCACACGCGAGCGGAACTCGCGCATCGAGAACGGCTTGGTGATGTAGTCGTCGGCGCCGAGCTCGAGCCCGAGCACCTTGTCGATCTCCTCCGACTTCGCGGTCAGCATGATGATCGGCACCGCGGAGCGTGCGCGCAGCTGCCGGCACACCTCGAGCCCGTCGACCTTCGGCAGCATCAGGTCGAGCACGACGAGGTCGAACGGCTGCTCGGAGAAGCGCGCGAGCGCCTCCTGGCCGTCGGACGCCGCGATCACCTCGTAGCCGTCGCGCTGCAGCGGGAACGACAGCAACGTCTGAATCGGCTGCTCGTCGTCGACGAGCAGGATCCGCGGTGGGCGGTCGGACACGGTGAGAACAGCGTAGGGCCCGGGGTGCGCGGGGATGGATCCGTGGGGTGGATACCCTCGGCCTGTGCCCGACATCAGGGTCTACCGCGCGGCGTTCGCCCCGGCCGTGGTCGCGCTGTTCATCGCCGCCTTCTCACTCGGCGACCGCCCCTCGGCGATCACCACGCCGTTCGCCCCCGGCTTCGACGGCTCGCGCGCGTTCGACTCGATGCGGCAGCTCGGCGACGCGTTCCCCGACCGCCCTGCGGGCTCGGGCGCCGATCGCGCCCTGGCGGCGCGGGTCGCCGAGTCCTTCCGCGCCAACGGCTTCCGCGTCAGCCGGCGCACGGACAGCGCGCGCACCGTCGGTGGAAGCGCGAAGCTCGAGACGGTGGTGGGGGTGCGGCCCGGCCTGTCGAGCCGGCGGATCGTCGTGATGGCCCATCGCGACGCGCGCGGCTCGCCCGCGCTCGCAGAGCTGTCCGGCACCGCGGCGCTGCTCGAGTTCGCGCGCGTGTTCAAGGTGCGCGACCTCTCGTCCACGCT
>JAXDGC010000527.1:0-5734 GCA_034665245.1 Solirubrobacteraceae bacterium
GCGACAACGGCACGCCGGTCTTCTGCGCGATCCCCGACGGGGTGTCGCCGGCCTTGACGACGTAGCGCTTGCGGTGCTTGCGGGCCTTCTGCTTGCGCGTCGGCGTGGCGGTCGCCGAGGCGGCGGGCCGCGCCCCGTTCTTGTTGGAGGAGCCGTCGCTCGCGCCGTTGACGACGACGAGGAGCGCGACGATGAAGCCGACCAGCGCAAGCGGCGCGAGCAGGCGCGCGGGGCTGCGACGGGCCATCACCCCGATGATAGACACGCATCAGGCGAGATCCCAAGCAATCGTACGCAGGCGCTCGGCTTCCGCGCGGGCCGTGTCGGCCGGGCTTCCGTCGTGCTGCTCGTACGCGTTGGCGATCGACCGCGAGGCGGTCACGAGGCCGCCGGCGCGCCCTGGCGCGAAGGCCGGCGCGAGCGCGCGGACGTCCCCGCCCTGCGCCCCGACGCCGGGCAGGAGGAACGGCGTCCGCGGCATCAGCTCGCGCATGCGCGCGAGATGCTCGGGCGCCGTCGCCCCCGTCACGGCGCCGACGTCGGCGAGCCCGTCCGCGGCACCCTCCCCCAGCTCGCGCGCGAGTGCGGCGAGCCGCTCCCACAGCGGCTCGCCCGAGGCGAGCGGCAGGTCCATCACATCCGCGGCGCCGGGGTTCGAGGTGCGCACGAGGACGAACACGCCGGCGCCGGCCGCGCGGGCGCCCTCGACGAGCGGCACGAGCGCGTCACGGCCGAGCAGCGGGTTGGCGGTGAAGGCGTCGACGGCGAGCCCGGCGACGGCGCCGAACGGCGACGGCGTGCTGCCGACGAGCCCCTGGGCGTAGGCGAGCGCCGTGACCGGCACGTCGCCGCGCTTGCCGTCGGCGAGCACGAGCAGGCCCGCGGCGCGGGCGTGCGCGCACGTGGCCTCGAGCGCGAGCCAGCCGGCGGAGCCGAGGCGTTCGAAGCAGGCGAGCTGCGGCTTGACGGCGACGCACGCCGGCCCCGCGGCGTCGATCAGCGCGCGGCAGTGGACGAGCACGGCGGCGGCGGTCTCGGCGGCGGCGGGCGCCGGGCTCGGGGCGTGCGCGGCGTCGGCGGTGCCGACCAGCGCGACGGCGAGGCGCTCGCGCTGCACGCCACTGCCCTCGTGCGGATCCGGCCACAGGCGCGAGGGATCGGGATCGATCCCGAGGACGACCTGCGACTCGCGCGCCGCGACGGCGCCTGCGAGCCGGTCGCCGAACCCGGGCGCCGGTGAGCTGTCACCGGCGCCCGGCACAGCGAGCGCTACTTCTTGACGGCCTTCTTGAGGCCCGAGCCCGCCGTGAACCGCGGGACGCGGCTGGCGGCGATGGTCATGCTCTCGCCCGTGCGCGGGTTGCGCCCCTCGCGGGCGCCGCGGTCGGCGACGTGGAACTTGCCGAAGCCGGTGAAGTTGACGTCCTCACCACCCTTCAACGAGTCCTCGATCGTGCTGATGACCGCATTGACGGCGCCCTCAGCATCCTTCTTGGACAGGCCGCTCGTTGACGCCACCTTGTCGACGAATTCCGACTTCGTCATGCACTCCTCCTTTGCCGGCGGGGGTGTAAACCCGCACGGGGTCGTGGATGGCGCGAAGCTAACAGTGCCTCCGGACGGCGGAAGGGGGGTTCACCCGATAAACCCGCAAAGTGCGGATTTTTCGGGCGTTGAATCAGACCTCAGAAGGACGCTGGGCAGCCGAAATCAGCGCTTCTGCGGCGTCGAGCAGCCGCCGCGCGGCCGGATCCTCGGGCGCGAGCGTGCGCAGCTCGCCCTGCTCGGTCCGGACCACAACGCGCGGCTCGCGCCCCGCGCGCCGGCGTGCCAGCGAGGCGCTCATCGCGCCGACCGGCCCGCGTGCCCGCGGGCGCCTCATGCGGCGTCGCTCCGGACGCCCGCGAGGTCGCCGAGCACCAGCCGCAGGTCGAAGCGCACGAGCGCCGGCAGGGCGAAGCGACCGCACACGAGCACGACGGCGTGCGCGTCCGAGCGCGCCGCGAAGACGCTCGACTGATCGGCCCAGACCTCGATGTCGTCGGCCTCCGGCGCGGCGGCGAGCAGCGCCCGCGCCGGCTCGGCGAGCTCGGGCGGGCCGGCGAGCAGCGCGCCGTCGGCGCCGAGCACGGCGGCCTCCTGGATATCGGCCGAGAGGGTGCGCAGGTACTCGAGCGCCTGCGCTGGGGTGAGCGCGTCCGTCATGGGCGGTGCGAGGATACCCGGCCGTGCCCCTGTCTCGGATCGCCTGGCTGACCACCGTCGCCATCTGCCTCGTCACCTGCGTGCTGCTCCTGCTCTCGGGCTACCTCGGCTATGCCGGGGTGCTCCTGGCGGTCGCGATCTCGGCGGCGATCAACCTGCGCTGAGGCGCTCCGGTCGGCGTTCGCGGTTTGCCGGCGTAACGTGAACGGCGGCTGGTGAGGGGTGGGTTCGACAGGGTGTGCTCACTTTTGCCCAACTATTGGGGCAAATCCAGCACACCCGGCCTCGCGAAGCCGCCGAGGCAGCTCGCACCCTCTCCTCAATGCGGATGTTTCGCGCTGCCACCCACGCCGCCCACCCCGAGCTCCGTGCCCGGCCTGACCTTGTCCTGAGGCTCCAGGTGGATCAGCACGTCGGCGCCGCGCAGGCGCTCGCGGATCGTGTCCTGGAGGCTGTGGGCGATCGCGTGCGCCTCCTCGAGCGTGGTGCCGGAGCGGAACTGGACGTGCATGTCGACGTAGCGGCGCGGGCCGGCGCGGCGCGTGCGCAGCTCGTGGTAGCCGACGACGCCGCGTTCGGCAAAGGACTCGATCGCGTCCTGGATCGCGAGCATCTCGTCCTCGGGCAGCGCCTCGTCGACCAGCACCCGCCACGAGCCGGCGACCACGCGCAGGCCGGTGTAGACGATGGCGACGGCGATCACGAGCGCCACGACCGGGTCGATCCACGTCTCGCCCGTGACGCTGACGAGGGCGAGCCCGACCAGCACGCCGAGCGAGGTGAACGCGTCCGTGCGCAGGTGCGCCGCGTCGCCGGCGAGCGCGGCCGAGTCGGTGGCGGCCGCGCGCCGGTAGAGGTATTGGGAGACGACCAGGTTGACCGCCGTAGCCAGCCCGACCACGCCGATGCCGAAGCCGAGCGACTTGATCGGGGTGCCCTCGACGATGTGGTTGACCGCGGTGTAGACGATCACGCCGGAGCCGACGAGGATCAGCATGCCCTCGATCCCGGCCGCGACGTTCTCGAACTTCTCGTGGCCGTAGCGGTGCGAAGCGTCCGCGGGCGTCTCTGCCTGGCGGACGGAGAAGAAGGCGACGATCGAGGCGAGCAGGTCGATCGCGGAGTGGATCGCCTCGGTGAGGATCGCCACGGAGCCGGTGACCGCGCCGGCCACGAGCTTGAGGACGATGAGGGCGGAGTTCGAGCCGATCGAGAGCGCTGCCGCGCGAGAGCGCGACCCCTGGCCGCCCGTCAGCTGCCGGAAAGCCATGCCGCCGCCTCCCGTGCGGCGCGGCCGCGGTGCGAGATGCGGTCCTTCTCCGTGTCGGACAGCTCGGCCATCGTGCGGCGACCGTCGCCGTCGGCCGGCACGAAGAGCGGGTCGTAGCCGAAGCCGCGCTCACCGCGCGGAGCGTCAGCCATCCGGCCCTCGCAGTGCCCTTCCGCAAGCCGTGGCGCCTCGCCGGGCGCGACGTAGGCGATGACGCAGACGTAGCGCAGCCCCGAGCCGGGCGGCACTTCGGCGCGCAGCCGGTCGCGGTTCTCGGCGTCCGTCGCGGCGGGCCCGGCGTAGCGGGCGGAATAGACGCCGGGGGCGCCGCCGAGCGCGTCGGCCTCGATGCCCGAGTCGTCGGCCAGCGCCGGGGCGCCGGTCGCGGCGCTCGCCGCGCGCGCCTTCTCGAGCGCGTTCTCGGCGAACGTCTCGCCGGTCTCGGGCGGCAGCTCGACGTGGTCGGGGAGCGGCTCGAGCTCCGCGTCGGGGAGCAGGCGGCTGAACTCGCGGAGCTTGTGGGCGTTGCGTGTGGCGAGCACGACCGGCATCGCCGTCACTGCGTGGCGGCGGCCTGCGCCGCGCGCAGGCCCTCGATCCCCTTGGCGGCGAGCGCGAGCAGCTCGTCGAGGTGCGCGCGCGAGAGCGGCGTGCGCTCGGCGGTGGCCTGGACCTCCACGAGCCCGCCCTCCCCGGTCATGACGACGTTCGCGTCGACCTCGGCGCTCGAGTCCTCCGGGTAGTCGAGGTCCAGCAGTGGCTCGCCGTCGACGACGCCGCAGGAGACGGCGGCCACCGTCCCGGTGAGCGGCAGCGCGGTGAGCTTGCCCTCGCGGAGCAGCCGCCGGCAGGCGAGCTCGAGCGCGACGTAGCCGCCCGTGATGGACGCGCAGCGCGTGCCGCCGTCGGCCTGCAGAACGTCGCAGTCGACGTAGACCGTGCGCTCGCCGAGCGCCTCGAAGTCGACGATCCCGCGCAGCGAGCGGCCGATCAGGCGCTGGATCTCGACGGTCCGCCCGTCGGGACGGCCCTTGGAGACGTCGCGCTGCTTGCGGTCGCCGGTCGACGCCGGAAGCATCCCGTACTCGGCGGTGAGCCAGCCGCGGCCCTTGCCCATCATCCAGCGGGGGACCGACTCCTGGACCGAGGCGGTGCAGATGACCCGCGTCTCGCCGCAGGAGATCAGCGCCGAGCCGGTCGCGGGGCGCACGAAGCCGGCCTCGATCGTGATCGGCCGCAGGTCGGCGGGGCCGCGGCCGCCGCTGCGCTCGCGCGTGCTCACGCCGCCGCCCGCTGCCGCAGGTCGACGTGCTCGACGGGGCCGAGCGGCATCTGGAGGAAGCGGGTGCCGAGCGCCTGGAAGGCGTCGACGTCGCCCGTTGAGAGGAACGCGTAGTCGCCCTCGCCGCCGGCGGGGTTGCCGAGGCCGCGCGCGCCGAGCACATGCTCGACCTGGCGCGCGAGCGGCGCCCCCGAGGTCACGATCTCCACCCCGCGGCCGAGCGTCCGCTGGAGCATCGGGCGCACCAGGGGATAGTGGGTGCAGCCGAGGATGACCGTGTCGACGCGCGCCTCGCGCAGCGGCGCGCAGTAGCGGCGGACCGTGTCGACCACGCGGTGATCGAACGGGAAGCCGCCCTCGATGATCGCGGTCAGATCCGGGCACGCGACCGCGGTGACGTCGACGAACGGGTCGGCGTCGGAGATCGCCCGCTCGTAGGCGTGGCTCGCGATGGTCGCGGGCGTGGCGAGCAGACCGACGCGTCCGTTGCGCGTCGCCGCGACCGCCTGTACCGCCCCCGGCTGGACGACGCCGAGTACGTCGACGCCCAGCGTCGTCTCCATGAGGCGCCGGCGCAGCGCCGGCAGCGCCGCCGCCGTCGCCGAGTTGCAGGCGACGACGAGCAGCTTGATCCGGCGCGCGATCAGCTCCTCGGCCACCTCGAGCGCGAACCCCTCGAGCTCGCTCGCCGAGCGCTCGCCGTAGGGAAAGCGCGCGGCGTCCGCGAGGTAGACGAAGTCCTCGTGGGGCAGTTGCACGAGCAGCTCGTGGAGCACGGTGAGCCCGCCGACCCCCGAGTCGAACACGCCGACCGGGCGCCGGCGCAGCTCCTCGGGGAGGGCGCGCTCGGACACGCCGCCAGTCTGCCACAGCCCTACTTGCCCACTCCGTCGATCGCCGCCTTGAGCTTCTTGACCACGGCGTCCGCGATCCCCTTGTCCGAGAACGAGCCGCTCGCCTTAACGACGCCGGCGAGG
>JAXDGC010000528.1:0-4847 GCA_034665245.1 Solirubrobacteraceae bacterium
GAGCGAGATCATTCACGACCTCCTCCCCGATCAACATCTCCCCCTCAGAAATATCCTCCAACCCCGCGATCATCCGCAACGCCGTCGACTTCCCACACCCCGACGGACCCACCAAAATCATGAACTCACCATCACCGATCAACAAATCGATCGCCTTCACCGCCTCCGTCCCATCCGGATAGCGCTTCGTCACACCCTTCAACTGAATCTGGGCCACTGCGCTTTGCTCCCTTCCTCCTCTAGCACCCTCTGGCGCCGGGATCCTAGCCCTTAGTGCTAGTCGTCGCGAGCGCCGGGATGACCCTCGCCCGGCCACGGCGCGAGCACGAGCAGCAGGCGGGCGTCAGAGCGCGCGCGCACCTCGTGGCGCTCGTTCGGATCGAACACGGCGAGCAGGCCCGCGCCGCCGCTGGCGCTGTCGCCGCCGTCGCGCCGGATCTCCACCTCGCCGTCGACCACGATCAGGTGCGCGCGCTCGTGAACCTGGTGGTCCCGGAGCTCCTCCCCGGCCGGGAGGAACAGGACGATCGAGCGCGCCTCGCCGCGCGTGGAGTGCAGGACCTGCGGCTTGTGCGGCTCGACGTCAAGCGTCAGGAGATCCCAGTGCTCCATGCCGCGCGAAGACTACTTCTCCTCGACCTCGACACGCAGCCGCGCGATCGACTGGCGGATCAGGCGTGACACGTGCATCTGCGAGACGCCGACGATGTCACCGATCTCGGACTGCGTGAGGTCCTCCTCGAAGCGCAGGCGCAGGACCTCGCGCTCGCGCTCGGAGAGCACGCGCATCAGCCGCTCCACCGTGGCGGCGTCCTCGGCGACGGCGAAGCCGTGATCCTCGGAGCCGAACGCGTCGACGAGCTCGCCCTCCTCGTCCTCCTCGTTGCGGGGCCGGTCGAGCGACACGGCCCGGTAGGCGCCCGCCGCCTCGCGCGCCTCGAGCACCTGCTCGGGGTTCGCGCCGAGGCGCTCGGCGATCTCGGCCGGCGTCGGCGCGCGACCGAGCTCGCGTGACATGTCCTCGCCGACGCGGTCGACCTTGACGGCGAGCTCCTGGAGGTCGCGCGGCACCCGCACCGACCAGCCCTTGTCACGGAAGTGACGCTTGAGCTCACCGAGGATGGTGGGCACTGCGAACGAGGAGAACGCGGTCTCGCGCGCCGGATCGAAGCGCTCGATCGCCTTCAGCAGCCCGAGCGACGCGACCTGGATGAGATCGTCGAGCGGCTCGCCGGCGCGCTGGTAGCGGCGCGCAAGCTGGCGCGCGAGCGGCAGGAAGCGCTCCACGAGCGCCTCGCGGGCCGCCGGATCGGCGTCGCGGTGGTAGCGCTCGAGCAGCCGGCGATCCTCGAGCGCACGCGCGACGCGATCCTTCGCCGCCTGGGTACTCGACTGGCCGTTCGACGCGGCCGAATATGCTCCGGGGACGCCAACTCCCCCGCCAGCTCGATCTTCGATGGACTCCACGCCTCTCACGCTGCACCTACGTCGTACCTGGGACGCCGGATTGCTGGGGCGCGAGGTTGAAGGCGGCGGCAGATCGCTGGGCCGAGCCGGTTCACATTCTAACGCGCGGAATCGGGGGTTCTAGACCCTTTGCGACATACCGGAATGGAGTCGAATCTCCGGGTGCTGATCGCCGACGAGGACGAGAGCACCCTGGAGGGCCTCCGGGTGACGCTCGAGAGCCTCGGCCACGAGGTGATTCCCTTCGCGGTATCGGTGCGCGAGGCCGCTGAGCTGATCGCGCGCGAGGACCCGAACCTCACCATCGTCATGGTCCACCAGGACGACGAGCACGCGCTCTCGTTGATCGCCGAGGCCGTCGAGTACGCGTCGGGGCCGGTGATCGCGACGGTCCGCGACGGCGATGCCGACTTCCTCGCACGGGCGGCCGAGAACGGCATCTCCGCCTACGTGGAGGGCACGGCAGCGCAGTCCGTGCAGGGCGCGATCGAGGTCGCCCTGCGGCGTTATCGCGAGGCCGCGAAGCTGGCCGGCAAGGTCGACCAGCTCGAGGGGGCGCTCGAGCGGCGCGTGATCATCGAGCGCGCCAAGGGGATCCTGATGGAGCGCCACAGCACCGATGAGCGCCGCGCCTTCGAGCTCCTGCGCGAGAACGCGCGCTCCAACAGCCGGCGCGTCGTCGAGGTGGCGCAGACCGTGGTCGACGGCCACGCCCTGCTCCCGAAGGGCCCCGCCGGGGGTTAGCGCTCGCCCGTCGCGGGGATCCCGTTCCCGATGGCCGATCCGCGGCCCGGTCCGCCCCTCGCGCTCGCCGACTTCAAGCACGCGTTCGCGCGCTTCCAGAAGGACGAGATGAGCGACCGTGCCGCGGCGCTGACGTACTACTCGCTGCTCTCGCTGTTCCCCGCGCTGCTGTTCGGCGTCGCGGCGCTCGGCTTCTTCGGCCGGTCGGGGCTGATCGGCAACGCCGCCGACTACCTGCTCCAGGCCGGTGCGCCGCGCGAGACGGTCGACGCGGTCACGAAGGCGCTCGCGTCCGCGCAGTCGCAGCGCAGCACCGCGTTCACCGCCCTGATCGTGGCGCTGGGCACCTCGCTCTACGGCGCCTCGGGCGCGTTCGGCGCGGTCGGGCGTGCGCTCAACGTCGTCTGGCGAGTCGAGGAGGGGCGCAACTTCGTCCGCCGCAAGGCGCACGACATCCTGTGGACGGCCGTCCTGATCGTGCTCGTGTTGATCACGTTCGTGCTGATCTTCGTGGGCGGCTCGGTCGCGCAGGACCTGCTCGGGACGATCGGCCTCGGGAACGTGGCCGCCGACGTCTGGCTGGTCGCACGCTGGCCCGCCGCGCTCGTGTTCGCGATGCTGATCTACGCGGTCGTGTACTACGCGGCGCCCAACGTCGAGGTCCCGCGCTTCCAGTTCATCACGCCGGGGGCCACGATCGGCGTCGTCGCCTGGATCCTCGCGTCCGGCGGGTTCTTCTTCTACGTCTCGAACTTCTCGTCCTACTCGGCGACCTACGGCGCGTTCGCGGCCGTGGTGATCCTGCTCGTGTGGCTGTGGCTCACGAACATCGTGCTGCTGCTCGGTGCGGAGCTCAACGCGGTCATCGACCTCCGCCGCTCGCCGGAGCTGCCGCGCAGCTACGACGGCCCGCCGCTGCCGGAGAAGGTCCCGGCCGACGTCTAGGCCGCGCGCTCGCGCAGCGTCATCTCCTCCGGCCACGAGCACAGCGATGCGCGGCCGGGGCAGTCGCCGCAGAGCGCGCGGTGGGGCTCGGGCGTGACGGGATGGTCACCGGCGAGCACGCCCTCGGCGAGCTGGGTCAGGCGCTCGGCGAGCGCGGGGACGTCGCGCTGGGCGTAGCGGGCCGCGACCGCGACCTCGGGTCGCTCGAGGAAGCAGTAGGCGACCTCGACGGTGGGCGCGCCCTCGCGCAGCGCGGCGAGGGCGTAGACGATCCGCTGGGTCGCGTAGCCCGCCTCGACGACGGCCGCGGGATCGGCGCCCTCGAGCCGGTCGGACTTGTAGTCGACGATCAGCATCGTCTCGTCCGCCTCGCGGGCGAGGACGTCGACGAACCCGTTGACGAGCGCACCGCCGGCGGGGTCGAGCCGGAACGCGAACCCGGCCTCGCGGCGGACGTCGCGCGCGGCGGCGAGCCGGGCGCACAGCGGTGAGGCGCCGAACGCCGCCACGAGCCCGCGAATGTCCTCGACGTCGTCGGCCGCGAGCTCGAGCCCCGAGTCGAGCCCGAGCGCGAGGACGTCTTGTGCCTCCGGCGCTTCGGGCCGGGCGAAGTCCACCTCCTCGAGCAGCCGGTGCGCGATCGTGCCGCGGACGCGCGGGTCGAGCGCGGGCGCCTCGGCGACCGCCACCGCATCGCCCCCGGCCTCCGGCGGGCGCACGTCGGGCAGCCGCAGTGTGCGCTGGAGATAGAAGCGATACGGGCAGCGGGCGTACTGGCCGAGCGCCGAATAGGAGAGCCGCTGGGCAGCGGGCCGCGCGGCGGCCGGCGACGGGCCGACCTTGGCGCGCGCCGGCAGCGCGGTGCCCGGCCTGCCGGGGCGCGGGCGGGGCTCAGCGGGCAGCGCGGCCGCGGGGATCGTCGCCGGGGTGACGAGCCGTGTGAGCACGCGCGTGGGCCGGCCGTCCCACATGCCCGTGACCACGCGCTCCGGCCGCGCCGGAACGAGCGCGCCGCCGAGCAGCGCGGGCGCGATCCAGTCGAGCGGGGGGCCGCCCGGGCGCGGGGCGGCCTGGCGCTCGGGGTCGGTGCCGCCGGAGAGGATCAGGCGATCGCGGGCGCGCGTCATGGCGACGTAGAAGAGCCGCCGCTCCTCCGCGTCCTCCTCGAGCGCCGCGGCGGCGGCGAGGCGCTCGAACGCGAGCGCAGGCGTCGACTCGCCGCCGCCCGGGGTCTGCAGGCGCAGCCCGACCTCGCCGTCGGAGCCGATCAGGAGCCGGTCGCGCTGCCCGGCGCCCTGGCGCCCGAGGTCCGCGACGCAGACGACCGGGAACTCGAGCCCCTTCGCGCGGTGGATCGTCATCAGCCGCACCGCGTCGAGTCCCTCGGACTCGAGCGGTGCCTCGCCCTCGCGCGCGCTGGCGAGGTCGCGCCCCGCCGCGTAGGTGAGGAACCCGCGCAGGTCGCGCCCCTCCGCCCGCTCGTACTCGCGCGCCAGGCGCATCAGCTTGCGCAGGTTCGCGAGCCGCCGCTCGCCGCTCGCCCGCGCGAGCACGGCGAGGTCGTAGCCCGTGCCCTCGAGCGCCCGCTCGAGCAGCACCTCGACCGGGAGCCGCTCCGCGTGCGCCCGCTCGGCCGCGAAGAAGGCGCCGAAGGCCAGCAGCCGCGCGCGCTCGGCGGCGTCGAGGGCGGC
>JAXDGC010000529.1:0-7925 GCA_034665245.1 Solirubrobacteraceae bacterium
CGGGCGTGTCGAAGCTCGCGCCGTCCTTGGCGAACACGAAGTCGCGCGTCGCCTGCTTGCCGGCGAACGCGTTCTGGACGGTCTGGAACTCGTGGATGCCGCCGAACTTGTCGAGGTTCCCGAACGAGATGGGGACCTCGCCGGCCTTCTTGGACTTGGCGAGCATGGCCTCGAACTCGGCGAACGTGGAGGGCACGGACTCGACCTTGTCCTTGTTGTAGAAGACGCCGACGATCTCGCCCTGCTGCGAGACGCCGTAGAGGTTGCCGGCGCCGAACGTCTTTCCGTCGGCGGAGAAGCGGTTGAGATCGAGCAGCGTCTTCGACCAGCGGTCCTTCCAGCCGTAGGCGTCGGCGTAGGCGTCCAGCGGCTTGAGCAGGCCGCCCTTGACCATCTGGCCCATGTCGGGCCGACCCTGGTTGGCCTCGACCACGTCGGGAGCCTTGGAGCCGGAGACGGCGAGCTTGAGCGTCGTCTTGAGGTCGGTGAACGACTTCGCCACGCGCTTGAGCTTCACGTTCGGGTACTTCGACATGAACGCCTGGTTGAGGCGTTTGATCTGCGCCGCCTGGCCGCCCCGGACCTCCTGGTCCCAGATCGTGAGCGTGACGTTGCCGGCCTTGGCGACGTCGATCTTGGACGAGTTCTTCTTGCTCTGCTCGGCCTTCTTGGCGTTGTCGCCGGAGTTGCCGCCGGGCGTGCCGCAGCCGGCGACGAGCGTCGCGAGCAGTACCACGAGGAGGGCGAGCGGTCGAAGTGTCATGTCCGTGTCTCCTTTTGGATGGACAGCGGCGGCAGGCCGCGGGTCGAGCCTTCCGCCAACAGTCTCTCCAGCGTGACCGCGCCGGCGGCGCCCGTGGGGACGGTGACGGAGAGTGATCCGTACAGCACCGACCAGCGCAAGGCAACCTCGACCTCGGCGCCGGCGAGGTCGGCCCAGACGAAGGCGGCGCACAGCAGATCCCCGGCCCCGGTCGTATCGACGGCCTTCATCTCGAAGCCGGGCACGCGCACGAGCCGGCCGCCGGTGAACGCCATCGCGCCATCTGCGCCGAGCGTGACGACGACGATCTCCGCGTCGGCGCCGAGCTGCTCCGCCGCCTCCTCGGGCGTGGCCGCGCCGGTGATCAGGAGCGACTCGCGGCGGTTCAGGAACAGGGCGCGCGCGTGATCGAGGTCGCGCGGCGGGTGGCCGGCGAAGGCGCGGGCGTCGTCGTCGCCGCAGGTCGCGTAGCCGCGCGCGCCCGGCGGGACGAGGTCGAGCTGGTCGAGCGCGGCCACGACGCCGCGCGGCTCGAAGGCGGCCACGGCGGCGGCGCTCGTGGCCGCGCCCGGCTCGTAGGTGACCATGGCGCGCTCGCCGCCCCAGGGCATCACGACGGTGGTCGGGGTGCGCGCGCCCTCGCCGATCGCGAGCTCGATGCCCTCGCTCTCGAGCGCCTCGCGGATGAAGCGGCCCTCCAGGTCCTCGCCGAGCGGGACCGCGAGCGCGGCGCGGAGCCCGAGCCGGGCGGCGCCGATCGCGTTGATCGCGCCGCCGCCGGGCGAGCGCAGCAGGTCGCCGGCGAAGCGCTCCTCCCCGGGCGAGGGGACCGACTCGAGGCCGATGAAGGTCAGGTCCATGAACGCGGTCGCCGTGACCACGACGTCGACGCTCATCAGGAGAAGCCCTGGAGCTCGGGCAGCCGCTCCCGGTAGCCGGCGAAGATGCGCCGCGCGGTCGTGACGCTCGGCACCAACGGGTGCAGCGCGAGCGCCTGCACCGCCAACTCGGCCGAGCCCGTCACGGCCGCCTCGATCGTCGTGCGCTCGACGTTCTTGATCGCCGACACGAGCGCCTGCGCGTGCGGCGGCGTCGGCCCGATCGCGACCGGCACCGGGCCGGTGCGACCGACGATCGCGGGCACCTCGACCACCGCGCGCTCGTCCAGGAACGGCAGCGCGGAGCGGTTCGCGGTGTTGAGGATCATGATCGCGCGGGTGTTGTTCGCGATCGCCTCGACCACCGCCAACGCCTCGCCCTCGTAGCCGCCGACCTCGCCGCCGTCGTCGTGGTCGGCGTCGATGCCGGCCGTGGTGCGCTCCGCGGCCATGTAGGTGCGGTCGCGCTCGTCGCGGGTTGCGCGCCAGGCGCGCAGCGCGCCCGCCGGGTCCTGGCCGTTCTGGGCGTAGAACGCGGCCTGCGACTCGAGCAGGTAGGCGCCGCGCGGCTGCCCCGCGCGGATCGTCGAGACCGTGTCCGCGCCGAAGTAGAAGTAGTAGAGGTACTCGTTGGGGATCATCCCGAGCGTCCGCAGCCAGTCGCCGCCGAACAGGCGGCCCTCCTCGAAGCCGGCCAGCGCCGCGTCGTCGGCGAGCAGCCCCGGCAGCCGGTCGCCGTCCGAGTCGACCGCCGCCTGCAGCCAGCCGAGGTGGTTGAGCCCGAAGTAGTCGAACCACATCTCCTCGGGCGCGCGGCCGAGCGCGCGCGCGACTCGCCGGCACAGGCCCGAGGGCGTGTCGCAGATACCGATAACGCGGTCCCCGAGGACCCCGCGGACGGCCTCGGTGACCATGCCGGCGGGGTTCGTGAAGTTGATCAGCCACGCATGCGGCGCCCGCGCGGCGATCGTGTCGGCGATCTCCAGCATCGCCGGGATCGTGCGCAGCGCGAAGCAGATGCCGCCCGGCCCGGTCGTCTCCTGGCCGAGCACGCCCGCGGAGAGCGGAACGGCCTCGTCGATCACGCGGCCCTCGAGGCCGCCGACCCGGATCGCGCAGAACACGAAGTCCGCGCCTTCGACGGCGTCGCCGAGGTCGGTCGTCGCGCGGAACGGCAGCGTCGCGCCGTGCTCGTCGGCGAGGCCGCGCAGCACGCCGGCCACGCGCTCCATGCGCGCCGCGTCGAGGTCGTGCAGCACGACCTCGTCGAACGGCAGCGTCTCGCGCTTGCCGAGCAGCGCGCCGTAGACGAGGGGGACCCGGAACCCGCCGCCGCCGACGATCGTGAGCTTCATGGCGCGGCCATCGCCTTGACGTAGACGTCGGCGAGCGACTCGGCGCCGTAGGACGCGCGCAGGCCGTCGGCGGAGTCGCGCGCGATGACGCGGCCGCCGCGGATCAGCGCGATGTCCTCGCACAGCTCCTCGGCCTCCTCGAGGTAGTGCGTGGTGAGCAGGATCGTCGTGCCCTCCGCGTGGAGGCGGCGGATGTAGCGCCACAGCTCGAGCCGCAGCTCGAAGTCGACGCCCGCCGTCGGCTCGTCGAGGATCACGAGCCGCGGCTCGTGCATGAGCGCGCGGGCGAGCAGGAGCCGCCGGCGCATGCCGCCCGAGAGCTTGGGCGCGCGGGTGCTGGCCTTCGCGCGCAGGTCGAAGGCGTCCATCATCTCGCCCGCGCGGCGGCGGGCGTCCGCGCGGCTCATCCCGTAGTAGCCGCCGTGGTAGACGAGCGTCTCCTCGACGTCCAGGAAGCGGTCGAGGTTGATGTCCTGCTCGGCGAGCCCGATCGACCGGCGCGCCTCGGTCGACTGGTGGTCGTGGCCGAACACGAGCGCCTCGCCCTCGGTCGTGCGGATCAGATTGCAGACGGCCGAGATCAACGTGGTCTTGCCGGCGCCGTTGGGGCCGAGCAGGCCGAAGAACTCCCCCGCGGGGACGCTCAGATCGACGGCGTCGAGCGCGAGCAGGCCGTCGTCGTACCGCTTGGTAAGGCCTCGGAGCTCCAGAGCGGGGGTGGCGACTTGCACGCATTCCACGTTACCCGTGGTGAATTCACACGTGCTGTTGACATCGCCTTTAGCTCCGGCTGGAAAGGTCCTTCGCGTGACCCGCATCGCCATCGTCGACCCCCAGCCGGCCATCCGTGCCGGGCTCGCGGCGCTCCTGCGCTCCGAGCCCGGGCTCGTGCCGGTCGCCACCGCCGGCAGCGCCGAGGAGGCGCTCGAGATGATCGCGCGCACCGCGCCGGCGCTCGTCCTGCTCGAGCCGCTGCTCGGCACCGGCGACGGGCTGCAGCTCATCCGTCGCATCACCGGGGCGGAGAACGCGCCGCGCGTCGTGGCCTACACCGAGGTCGGCGACCCGGCGCTCGAGATCGCGCTGCGCGTCGCGGGCGCCGACGGTCTCGTCGACAAGACGGCGCCGCCGGAGGAGCTCTTCGAGGCGCTGCGCACGGTCGCCCGCGGGCGCATCGCGCTCCCGCTCGTCACGCCGGGCCAGCTGCGCGCCGCCGCGGCGCGCGTCGAGAGCGACGACCTGGCGCTGCTCGCGATGCTCGTCGACCGCACGCCGGTCGCCGACGTGGCCGACACGTTGCGGCTCGACCGCCGCCGCATGGCGCGCCGCGTCGAACGGCTGCTGGGCCGCCTGCGCCCGCGCGCAGGCTCGCCCGCAGCGGCCTGATCCCGGCCACCCGCTAGCCTCCGGTGCCATGCCGCTGGTTCCCATGGTCATCGAGCGCACGGCGCGCGGCGAGCGCGAGTTCGACATCTACTCGCGCCTGCTCAACGAGCGCATCATCTTCCTCGGCCATCCGGTCGACGACATGGTCGCCAACCTGATCGTCGCGCAGATGCTCCACCTCGAGTCCCAGGACCCCGACAAGGACATCTCGCTCTACATCAACACGCCCGGCGGCTCGATCTACGCCGGCCTCGCGATCTACGACACGATGCAGTTCATCAAGCCCGACGTGTCGACGATGGTGGTCGGGATCGCGATGTCGATGGGATCGCTGCTGCTGGCCGGCGGCGCCCACGGCAAGCGGATGTCGCTGCCGAACTCGCGCATCCTCATCCACCAGCCCTCCGCGGGCTTCGAGGGTCAGGCGACGGACATCGAGATCCACGCCGCCGAGATCCTCAAGACGCGCAAGAAGATCGACGAGATCTACGCCAAGCACACCGGCCAGACCGAGGAGCAGGTGCGCCTCGACATGGAGCGCGACCGCTTCTTCAAGCCCGATCAGGCCGCCGAGTACGGGCTGATCGACCGCGTCATCCACGAGCACTGAGCGGGCGCGGCGCCGCCGACGAAGGTCAACGGCGGCTGGGTGGGAGGTGAGTCCGAGCCGCCGCGGCGGCCACTGTCCTGCCTAGTCATCGCTATACGAGGTCAGGGCAGGACGCTAGGCCGAAACCGCCCCCGGAACCCGACTCCTACCCCGCGCAGTTGACGTTCGTGGCTAGAGAATCGTCACCGCGTGCTCGATCGCGCCGAGTCCCTCGATCTCGATCCGCACGACGTCGCCCGAGGCGAGGAACTGCGGTGGCTCCATCGACTGGCCGACGCCCTCGGGGGTGCCGGTGAGGATGAGATCGCCCGGCTCGAGCGTGCAGGTCTGGGCGATGAAGTCGACGAGCGCCTGCGGGCCGAAGACGAGGTCGGCGGTGCTCGAGTCCTGGCGCACCTCACCGTTGACGCGTGAGCCGATGCGCAGCGCGAGTGGGTCCGCGACCTCGTCGGCGGTCGTGATCCACGGGCCCCAGGGGCAGGAGGAGTCGAAGCCCTTGGCGCGCGTCCACTGCGTCTCGCGGCCCTGGAGGTCGCGCGCGGAGAGGTCGTTGGCGGCCGCGTAGCCGGCGATCCGCCCGCCCGGGCCGAGGACGACCGCGAGCTCGGCCTCGTAGTCGAGGCGGCGGCCGGCGGCGGCCGGGACCTCGACCGGGCCGTTCGGCGCCGCGCTGGAGCTCGGCAGCTTCATGAACACCATCGGCTGCTCGGGCAGCTCCTTGCCCGTCTCGGCGGCGTGGGCGGCGTAGTTGAGGCCGATGCCGAAGATCGCCCGCGGGCGCGCGACGGGTGCGAGCAGGGTCACGTCGGCGAGCGCGTACTCCTCGCCGGTGGCGGGGGTGAGGTCGCCGGAGGCGAGGCGGTCGAGGACGGAGCCGGACTCGAAGGTGACGATCCGGTCGCCGCGGACCTCCCCGGCCAGCGGGTTTGCGGCGTCCGGAGGCAGAAACGTGGCGAGTCGCATGGCGCGGCATCGTACTTTCGTCTGGGCCTGGACCCGCTCCCGCCCGTTTTCGACCACAATGTGACGCGTGGACGCCGGCGCCATCGAGACTGCCTCTGCCGCGACGACCGCCTCTTATCGGTCCTTCGCGGATGCGACCCGTTCCGTGCTCGATCTGCTCGAGCATCAGCTGCCGGACGTGGCGCTCTTCCTCTCCCACCTCGACCGCGGGCACAACGTGCACCGGATCGTCGACACCCGCGGCGGCGAGAGCTTCGGCCTGCAGGCCAACCAGGCGACGCCGCTCCGCGAGTCGTTCTGCGGCCAGATGGCCGAGGACGTCGCTCCGCGCCGCTGCGACGACATCCCCGGCCACCCGGTCTACGCCCGCCTCGACCTGCAGAACCAGCTCGCGGCGCTCTCCTACCTCGGCGTGCCGCTCGAGCTGTCGGACCACACGCGCGTCGGCAGCCTCGCCGCGCTCTCGCGTACGCCCGGCCGCTTCCGCGAGACCGACGAGCAGCTGTTCGCCGTGCTCGCCCGTGTGCTCTCGTCCGAGCTCGAGCGCGAGAGCTCGACGCGCGACCTGCAGCGGATGTCCGAGACCCTGCGCGAGCACGCGCGCGGCCTCGCCGCGCTCGGCCGCGTGACGCGCGCGCTGGCCGGCAGCCGCGACGCGCGGCCCGCCGTCTGCCGCGCCGCCTGCGAGGTCGCCGCGGCCCCGGTCGCGTTCATGCTCGAGCCCGCCGGGCGCGAGTTCGTCTCGACCGCGATGGTCGGCGTCGACATCGCGCCGGTGACGATCCAGCCGCGGCCCCAGGCCGAGTACGGCGGTCGCGCGTTCACGTCGCGCCAGTCCTACTTCGTGGCCGACGCGCGGAGCCACCCGGCGCTCGCGCCCCCGCTCGTCGAGGCGACCGGCGCGCGCTCGGCGCTGTTCGAGCCGGTGCTTCGCGGCGACCAGATCGTCGGCGTGCTGATCCTGATCTGGCGCCACGCGGTCGACGCCGTCCCCGACGCCGTCGCGGAGATGCTCGGCGTGCTGGCCGCGCAGGCCGCGGTCGCGAGCGAGCGCGAAGAGCTGCGCTCGCGCGTCGGCGCGCTCGCGCTCTCGGACCCGCTGACCGGCCTGCCGACGCGGCGCACGTGGGACGACGAGCTCCCGCGCGAGCTGGCCCGCGCCCGCCGCAGCGAGTCGCCCGTGAGCGTCGCGGTGATCGACCTCGACCACCTGAGCGCCTTCAACATGCTGCGCGGCGAGCAGGAGGGCGACCGCCTGGTCAAGGAGGCCTCGGCGTCGTGGCGCGCGCAGCTGCGCGAGGTCGACACGCTCGCCCGCCTCGAGGGCGCCGAGCTCGGCATGATCCTGCCCGAGTGCGGCCTCGGCGAGGCCTGCGAGGTGCTCGACCGCGTCCGCGGCGCCACCCCGCGGGGCCAGACCTCTTCGGCCGGCGTCGCGCGCTGGGACGGCGAGGAGCCCGCGGACCTGCTGCTCGCGCGCTGCATGGACGCGCTCGCCGCCGCCAAGGCGGCCGGGCGCGACATGACGATCCCGGCCGACTAGAGCGCGCGGAGCGCGGCGCGGACCTCGGCGTCGCCGGACTCCGCCCCGGCGTCGGCCCAGTGCCAGCGCACGCCCTCCTCGACCTCGAACGTCGGCTGGTCGTGGTCCTGGACCGCCTCGACGTCGAGGCGGACGAAGGCGACGCGGTCGTTCTCCTCGACCACGGTCGCGGTCCCGTGCGCGGTCACGGCGACGCCGGCGGCGATGACGGTGAGCGCGCAGCGCGGGTCCTCGCGCAGGCGGGCGAGCGACTCGCGGCGCAGCCCCAGCGCGAAGTGGACCGTGGCGGGGCTGGACCGGACCGCGGTCGAGACCGGGATCGCGTGCGGGGCGCCGCCGCCGGTCGAGAGGACAGCGACCGTCCCGTCGGGCCAGTCGGGGAGCATCCGCGCAGCGTAGGGGCTCAGCGGCGCTTCGAGACCTGCCG
>JAXDGC010000530.1:0-8354 GCA_034665245.1 Solirubrobacteraceae bacterium
CGCGCCGCGACGCCTCGCTCGAGCGCCTCGCGAAGCTGCCGGGCCTGAGCTCGAAGGAGGGCTCGCACACCGCCGGCAACTCGCCCGGGGTCAACGACGGCGCGGGCGCGATCGTGCTGTCCTCGGAGGACTGGGCGGAGGCGAACGCCAAGGAGGTGCTCGCCACGATCATCGCCCAGGCGCAGGTCGCCGACGACTTCGCCTACCTCGCCCGGACGCCGGCCAACGCCAGCAAGCTCGCGCTCGACAAGGCGGGGCTCCAGCCCGGTGACATCGACCTGTGGGAGATCAACGAGGCGTTCGCCTCCGTGACCCTCAACTCGATCCGCATGCTCGGGATCGACGAGGACCGCGTGAACGTCAACGGCGGCGCGGTCGCCATCGGCCACCCGATCGGCGCCTCGGGCGCGCGCATCATCGGCACGCTGGTGCACGAGCTGCGCCGGCGCGGTGGCGGCTATGGCTGCGCCGCGATCTGCTCCGGTGGCGGCCAGGGCGACGCCGTCATCATCAAGGTGTGACGAAGCCGCGGCTGCTCCCACCGCCGCCCGGGGGCGGGGCGCTGCGGCGCCCCGGCGAGCCGGGGGCTGCCTTCTTCGACCTCGACCGCACGTTGATGGCGGGCTCGTCGGCGTTCCAGTTCGGGCGCGCGGCGTACCGCAACGGGCTCGTCAACCGGCGCGTGCTCGCCCGCGACGCGTGGGAGAACCTCCTCTTCCGGCTGCGCGGCTCGACCGACGCGGGCACGGACGCGCTGCGCGAGCGGATCGGCGAGCTGCTCACCGGCGTGCGCGTGCGCGACCTGCAGCGCCTTGCCCCCGACGTCCTCGCCGGCGTGCTGCCGCGGCTGTACCCGCAGATGCTGCGGCTCGCCTATGACCACCAGGACGCCGGGCGCCCGATCGTGATCTGCACCGCCGCCTCGCAGGAGATCGCCGACCTGATGGCGATCGTCCTCACCTTCGACGGCGCCGTCGGGTCGGTCTCCGAGGTCGTCGACGGCCAGTACACGGGCCGCCCGGGCGGCCCCTTCACGTACCGCGAGGGCAAGGCGGAGGCGATCCGCGACCTGGCCGAGCGCGAGGGGATCGACCTCGCCGCCTCGTGGGCCTACTCGGACTCGGAGTCCGACCTGCCGATGCTGCGCGCCGTCGGCCATCCGGTTGCCGTCAATCCCGATAGGGCGCTCGCGCATCTGGCAGGGGAGGAGGGCTGGGAGATCCTGCGCTTCGAGCGCCTGCACCGCCGGCTGCGCTTCGCCGGCGCCCTGGTGGGCGCGGCCGCGCTCGGCGGCGCGGGCTCCCTGGTCGCACGCCGCGTGGCCTCGTCATGAGCCTGCACGAGCTCACCCCCGAGCAGCAGGAGATCCGCTCGCTCGCGCGCCGCTTCGCCGACGAGAAGATCGCGCCCCACGCCGCCGCGTGGGACCGCGACCACCACTTCCCGCGCGAGCTGTTCGCCGAGCTCGGCGAGCTCGGCCTGATGGGCGCGTGCGTGCCCGTCGAGCACGGCGGCGCCGGCGCGGACTTCCTCGCCTATGTGCTCGTGCTCGAGGAGCTCTCGCGCGCCGACGCCGGGGTCGGCGTCACCGTCGCCGTGCATACGAGCGCGTGCACGCTGCCGCTGCTCGACCACGGCTCGGACCACGTGCCCGCCCTCGCCTCCGGGGAGGAGATCGGCGCGTTCGCGCTGACGGAGTCCGGCTCGGGCTCCGACGCGAGCGCGATGCGCACCCGCTACGCCGACGGCGCCATCACCGGCACCAAGCAGTGGATCACCAACGGGTCGCACGCCTCCACCTTCCTCGTCTTCGCCCGCGAGGGGGAGCGCATCAGCGCGTTCGTCGTGCGCGCCGGGGCGCAGGGGTTCGAGGTCACCCGCGAGGAGGAGAAGCTCGGGCTCAACTCCTCCTCGACGGCCGACATCCGCTTCGACGGCACGCCGGCCGAGCGGCTCGGCGAGCCGGGCAAGGGCATGTCGATAGCGCTGCGGACGCTCGACACGGGACGCATCGGGATCGCGTCGCAGGCGGTCGGCATCGCGCAGGCCGCGCTCGACCTGGCGACCGCCTACGCGCGGGAGCGCCACGCCTTCGGCGGCCCGATCGCGAGGCTGGGCGCGATCCAGCAGAAGCTCGCCGACATGCAGACGGAGATCGAGGCGGCCCGGGCGCTGACCTGGCGCGCGGCGCGCCTCAAGGACGCGGGCCGGCCGCACACGGTCGAGGGCGCGCAGGCGAAGCTGTTCGCCTCCGCCGTCGCCCGCCGCCAGACCGGCGAGGCGATCCAGGTCCTCGGCGGCTACGGCTACACGAAGGAGTTCCCGGCCGAGCGCTACTACCGCGACGCCAAGGTGACCGAGATCTACGAGGGGACCTCCGAGATCCAGCGGCTCGTGATCGCGCGGGCGCTGCTCGGCGAGGCGATGCGCGGGTGAGCGAGGAGCGGCTCGCCTTCGCGAGCGCCGCGGCGTTCGAGGCGTGGCTCGCCGAACGGCACGCGACGTCCGACGGGCTCTGGATCAAGTTCGCCAAGAAGGGGAGCGGGATCCCGACCGTGGTCTACGCGGAGGCGGTCGAGGCGTCGCTGCGCTACGGCTGGATCGACGGTCAGGTCAAGCGCCTCGATGACGACTACTACGTGCAGCGCTTCACGCCCAGGCGGGCGCGCAGCCGGTGGTCGAAGATCAACCGCGCGAAGGCCGAGGCGCTGATCGCGAGCGGCGCGATGGAGCCTGCGGGGCTGGCCGAGGTCGAGCGGGCGAAGGCCGACGGCCGCTGGGACGCCGCCTACGACGCGCCGAGCACCGCGACGGTGCCCGACGACCTGCGCGCCGCGCTCGACCGCGAGCCTGCGGCAGGCGAGTTCTTCGAGACGATCGACTCGAACAACCGCTACGCGATCCTGCACCGGATCCAGGAGGCCAAGCGGCCCGAGACGCGGGCACGCCGGATCGAGACGTTCGTGGCGATGCTCAGCCGCGGCGAGACGATTCACCCACCGCGCCGCGCGGCGCGGTAGCGGCGCATCTTCACCTGGGCGCCGCACTCGCCCATCGAGCACCAGCGCCGCGAGCCGTTGCGCGAGCGGTCGACGAACAGCCAGCTGCACTGCGCGCAGAGCTTCACGCGCGCCAGTCGCTCGGGGGAGCGCAGCAGGTCGACCGCGGCGACGGCGACCGGCCACAGCGGGTCCGGCCGCTCCCAGTCCCACGCGTAGGGATCGCCGGGCGTCAGGCGGCCCTCGGCGACCGCGCCGGCGTGCACGGCGAGCAGCGTGTCGAGCGGGGCCGGGGCCGGCACGTCGCCGGTCGCGACGGCGGCGAAGACGGCATGGATCGCGGCGCGCAGCGCGCGCGCCGCGTCGAGGTCGCCCGGCCGCGCGTCCTGTAAGCCGACGCGGCGCGCCCACGCGACGAGGTCGGCCGGCGCGCGCAGGTGGTCCTGGTGCGGCTCCCCTTCGTGGGTGGCCTCGAGCGTGTTCGCGAAGTCCAGCGCGAGGTCGCCACCGATCAGGTCGTAGTTCTCGATGCTGCGGGCCGTTACCACCATAAGGGAGTTTACCGGCAACGAGGACGCGGTAGGCGAGTTACCAGCATGAAAGATGTCACTGGTAACGCACGTCTCGCCCTCCTCTGCGTCGCGCAGTTCGTGGTCGTCCTCGACGTGACGATCGTGGCGATCGCGCTGCCCGCGATCGGCGACGACCTGGGCGTCGCCCCGACGGAGCTGCAGTGGGTCATCGGGGCCTACACGCTCACCTTCGGCGGCCTGCTGATGCTGGCGGGCCGCGCCGCCGACCTCTACGGGCGCCGCCGCGCGTTCCGCGCCGGGCTCGCGCTCTTCGCGCTCGCCTCGGTCGCCTGCGCGCTCGCTCCGACCGCGCCCGCGCTCGTGGCGGCGCGTGCGCTGCAGGGAGCGGGCGCGGCGCTCGTCGCGCCCGCCGCGCTCGCGCTGCTCGTCGCGACGGAGGCGGATGGCGCGGCGCGGACGCGCGCGCTCGCCGTCTGGACGGCGGCGGCCGCGGGCGGCGGCGCCTCGGGCTGGGTCCTGGGCGGCGCGATCACGGGCGGCCTCGGCTGGGAATGGGTGTTCGCGGTCAACGTGCCGGTCGGCCTCGCCGGCGCCGTGCTCGCCGGCCGCCTGCTGCCGGAGAGCTGCCAGCCCGGGGCCGCGCGGCTCGACGTGCCGGGCGCGCTGGCGCTCACCGCCGGCGTGGGCGCCGTCCTGTTCGGGCTCAGCCGCGGCGAGGCGGACGGGCTCGTCGCCGTCACGACGCTCGGGCCGCTCACGGCCGGCCTGGCGCTGCTCGTCGTGTTCGCGGCGATCCAGCGGCGGACGCCCGCGCCGCTGGTCCCGCGCGCCGCCCTGCGTGCGCCGGGGCTCGGGCGGGCCGTGTTCGCGGCGCTCGCGCTCACCGGCACCACGACCCCGGCGATGTTCCTGTGCGTGCTGCACGTCCAGCGGGAGAGCGGGCTGGCGCCGGCCGAGGCGGGCCTGCTGTTCGCGCCGCTCAACCTCGCCGTCATCGCAGGCTCCTTCGCCGGCCCGCGCGTGGGCGCCCGGATCGGCGAGCGACCCGCGATGGCGGGCGGGCTCGCCGTCGTCGCCGCCGGGGCGGCCCTGCTCGCCGCCGGCGGCGCGTCGGGGATCGGCGGCCTGCTCGCCGCGTTCGCGCTGATGGGCGGCGGCCTCGGGGTCGCCTCGGTCGCGTCGACCGCGGCGGGCACCCGCAACGCCGAGCAGCCGGGGCTCGCCTCGGGGCTGCTCAACACCGCCGCGCAACTCGGCAGCGCGCTCGGGCTCGCGCTGCTCGTCGCCCCGGCGGCGGCAGCCGGCTTCGCCTGGGGATGGGCCGGCGCCGCGGCCCTGGCGGCGGCGGCCGCGGTCGCGATCGGCGGCGTCAGGCGACCAGTCGCAGCGGGGCGCGCGCGCCGCTCGCACGGCTGAGCTCGAGCGCGGCGATGCGGATCGCGCCCGGCAGCCGGCCGGCCTGCGGCAGCGCCTCGGGGTCGGCGTAGGCGCCGAAGCAGAGGCGGTCGCGCAGCGAGAAGATGCCGACGGAGAGCGCGTGACCCTCCGACAGCGGGATCGCGGGCAGCACCTCGATGCATTCCGCGCCGAGCAGGTACACCGGCATCCGCGGGCCGGGCACGTTCGAGATCACGAGGTTGTACATCCGCGGGGAGGCGGCGAAGCGGGCGAGCGGCACCTGCAGCGGCAGCGGGAGCAGCCCCAATCCCTGCAGCAGCGCCTCGCCGCCACCCGCCCTCCCGCTTCCCTTGAACGCGGCGGTCTCGGCGCGGATCGCGTCGAGCCGTGCGAGCGGGTCGCGCACGTTCACCGGCAGCGTGATGAACACGAACGCGATGCGGTTGCCCATCGCGGCCTCCTCGCCCGCGGCGCGGCGCGAGACGGGCACCATGACCTTCAGCGGCTCGGGCGCGACCCGCCGCAGCAGGGCGAGCTGGCGCAGCGCGCCGGCGACCACGGCGAGCGCGACGTCGTTGAGCGAGGCGTCGCGGGCGTGCTTGACCTCGAGCAGCCCCGCGATCGGCATCGAGTTGCCGACGAGCGTGCGCCGAGGGCCGATCGGGTCGTTGAGGAAGGACGACGGCGCCGGGCGCGCGACGTCCTCGCCGACCGCCATCGCCGCTCGCCGCAGCGTGCCGCTCAGGCGGGCGGGCGATCCGGCGGCGCGCGCCGCGCGCCCGAGCGCGCGCAGCGGCTCGGCGCCGGAGTCCACCAGCGCGTCGACCGCGAGCCGCGCCGCGCCGGGGCCGCGTCCGGCCGAGCCCATGTCGCGCGGGGCGGGCGGCTCGGGCGCGTCCGGGTCGACGTCGAGCAGCAGCAGCGCGACGGCCAGGGCCGACTTCCCGTCGACGAGCGCGTGATGGATCTTCATCAACAGCCCGACGGTCCCGTCCTCGAGGCGCGGCGCGAGGTGGATCTCCCACAACGGGTGCGTGCGGTCCAGCGGGCGCGAGAGCGCCGCGTCGGAGAGCGCGCCGAAGCGGCCGCGCGACAGCGGCTCGTCATCGCCCGCGAGCGCGACGACGTGGCGGCGCACGTCGAAGTGCTCGGCGTCGACCCATACGGGGTGGGCAAAGCCGCCCGGCGGGAAGGCGAGGCGCTGGCGAAAGCGCGGGGCAGCGCCCAGGCGCGACGCGACCTGCGCCTGCACGCGCGCGAGCGTGACCGGGGCCCGCGCGCGGTCGGGCCGGAAGCGCCCCTTCCACGCCACGTGCATGTGCGCGCTCGCGGTCTCCGTGTGCAGGAACGAGGCGTCGAGGGGCGTCAGGCGATCAGGCATGACGGCGCATGCTCGCGTGCCCGGCCGCGGCCGCACATGGCCCGGCGGTCGGAGAACACGCCCGCCGCTTTCGCCCTACGGGCGATTGATGCGGGGGCCGGGGCCGCGGCGCAGGCGTCCGGTGCGCTCGCGGTTGGGCTCCGTCATGCTTTGGACATGCTCGACGTCCTCTCGCGCCGGATCGCCTGAGCCGCGCGCACGGCGGCCGGGCCGCGTGGTGGCTCGGCGCGCTGATCGCGGTGGGCGTGCCGATGCTCGTGCAGCGCCACTGGCTGCGCGAGACCTACTTCATCCTCGATGACTTCTCGAACTTCGCGCTCGCACACATCGCGGGGCTCGGCTGGGACCTGCTGACCGCGAACTACAACCCCTGGACGACCGCGGGCGTGCACGTCGCGCCCGGCCATCGCGTGCTCGACTGGCTCGTGACCGTGCCGGCCGGCAACCGCTACGGCGCCGCGATCCTCGCCATGGTCGCGTCGATCGGCGGCACGCTCGCGTTCACGCTCGGGATGCTCGACGACCTGCTCGGCCGGCGCCCGTGGCACCTGCTGATCGTGTTCGTCCTCGGCCTCGCGTTCCCGCTGCTGATCACGGCGTCGTGGTTCGCCGCGGGCGCGCACGCGCTCCCGGGGCTCTGCTTCACCGCCGGCAGCCTGTGGGGCTACGCGCGCCGGCGCCGCACCCACAGCCGCTGGGCGCTCGCCGCCACCTGGCTGTCGATGGCGATCGCGCTGACGTTCTCCCCCCAGCCGGTGCTGGTCGTCCTCTACGCCGGCCTGCTCGCCGTGCTCGTGGCGCCCGAGCGGCTCACGCCGCGCACCATGCTCGCCTCGCTGCGCGCCGACCGGCTGCCGCTCGCCGGCCTCGCGGCGATCGGCGGCGCCTACTTCCTGCACGAGATGATCCGCAGCTCCGCGCCGGCCCAGGGGCGGACGGCCAGGGCGTTCCTCGACCTGCTCGAGGCGGTCGCGCGCGACGCGCTGCCCAACGTCGCCGGGCTCGCGCTCCCGAGCCACCTGTGGGTGACCGTCGTGCTGGCGGTGCTGGGAGCGGCACTGCTGTCCGCGCTCGGGCGGCGCGGGCTCTCCGCGCTCGTCTTCTTCGCGGTCGTCCTCGTCGCCAACGTCGCCGTGACCTGGTTCGGGCGCTCGGACGTCGGCGTGGCGGCCGCGACCGAGGCGCGCTACCTGACCGCATTGACGCTCGGGTTCTGGATCGCGGTCGCGATCGCGCTGGCGCCCGCGGCGCGGGGCCCGTGGCGGCGGTTGCCCGAGGTCCGCGGGCGCGTCTCGCCCGCGCGGGCGACCGTGCTCGCCGCGATCGCCTTCGCGCTCGTGTCGGCCGCCGCGGCCAAGCACTACCTCGGGCGCCTCGAGGCCGGCTTCCACGGCTCGGGCTACACGCTGCAGTCGAGCGCCGCGGCGAAGGGGCTGGCCTACCGGCTCAACCGCGACCTCGACCGCCTGGACCGGTCGGGCGAGCTGCGCGGGCTCGTCAACGGCGAGGTCCCGTCCCCGCTCTATTACCCGAACCACCCGATCAACCAGATCGGCTACCTCGGGCACGCATTCAACGACCACGTCGCCGCCGAAGGCCGGGGGCCGCGGCTGTTCGCGCTCACCCCGGACGCGGAGGTCAAGCCGGCCGTCTTCACCGCGGCCGGCCCCGCGACGGCCCGCACCTGCGACGGCAGCTGCGAGCTCGTCCTGACACCGCGCGACCCGAAGGCCGCGTCGCCCTGCTTCGTGCGGCTGCGCGCGCTCTCGGGGGTGCGCGTGACCGCGACGACCTTCACGCTCGGGCGGGCGCTCATGAAACAGGGCGCTCCGGCCGGGGCCGACCCGAGCGGCAAGCCGCTCTCGCGCTGGGATCTCGGTCCGGTGACGCTCGACGCGAAGCGCCCCGACGCGACCCTGATGACGTGGGCGCTGGACGCCTACCAGGTCCACGTGCAGCTGCGCGGGAAGGGCCGCTTCGCGGTCTCCGGCCGGCTCGGCACGGTGCGAACGTCAACTGCGGCTGGGTAGGAGTCGGGAGCGA
>JAXDGC010000531.1:0-3728 GCA_034665245.1 Solirubrobacteraceae bacterium
GTAGAGCGGGAACTGCGGGCCCGGCACGTTGGTGACGAGCAGGTTGAAGAAGCGCCCGGAGAAGTTCATCCGCGACGCCTGCGCGTGCAGCGTCGGCGGCGCGAAGCCCTGCAGCGAGGCGATCGCCGAGGCGGCCAGCAGCTGGCGCGACTCCTTGAGGCCGTCCATCGCGTCCTTGACGTAGCGCAGGCGCGCGAGCGGGTCGTCGAGGAACACCGGCAACGGCGCCATCAGCTGCGTGAGCTGGTTGCCGAGCGCGCCTCGCTGCTCCTCTGAGCGGACCGAGACGGGGATGGCGGCCTTGAGCTCGAGCCCCTCGGTGCGGCGCCCGCGCGACTGCAGGAAGTACGAGAGCGCCCCGGTCACCACCGCGAGCACGACGTCGTTGACGGTGGTGCCGAACGCGTCCTTGACGAGCTTGAACTCGTCGAGGCCCGCGCGCACGATCCTGATCCGCCGGTGTGGGCCCGGCGGCACGTTGAACGGGGTGTCGGGCGGGTGGTTGAGCGCCGTCCACGCGACCTCGCCGATGCCCGTGGCGACCTCGCGCGCGCGCTCGAGCGCCTCACGCGGGCGCGAGACGGCGCCGAGCGCGCCCGTGGCGACGTCCGACGCCGCGCGCAGCGCGCCCGCCAGCCCGTGCGCGGCGAGCTCGGCGCTCGTCGGCCCGGGCTGCGCCACCCACGGCTCGGCGGCTTCCTCCCTTCCCTCGGGCGAGAGGTCGAACAGCACGGTCGAGAGGTCGACGCCGGACACGCCGTCGACGACCGCGTGGTGGGTCTTCGAGACCAGCGCGAATCCGCCATCCTCCAGCCCCTCGACCAGCCACAGCTCCCACAGCGGCTTCGAGCGGTCGAGACGCTGGGAGAAGATCCGCGCGCACAGGTTGAGCAGCGCGTCCTCCTCCCCGCTGCCTCGGCCAGAGGCCCCGCCCCCACCCCGCTCGGGCGGCAGCGCGGTGTTGCGTACGTGGTAGGCGAGGTTGAAGTTCGGATCGTCGATCCACAGCGGCCGGCCCGTCTCGAGCGGCGGCACGGCGAGCTTCTGCCGGTAGCGCGGGACGAGGTGCAGCCGCGACTCGATGTGCGCCAGGAATGCGTCGAGCCCGGGCGGCTCGCCCTCGAACAGCGCGAGGCCGCCGATGTGCATATGCGTGTTCGGCTTCTCCTGCGCCAGGAAGCCGGCGTCGATGGCCGAGAGCCGATCGAGGTGCTGCTGCTCGGCCATGGGTTCCAATAGTTTCACTTCCATGACCGATTCGACCACCTCCCGCGCGGCGCTCGTCACCGGCTGCTCGTCGGGCATCGGCCGCGCGACCGCCGCGCGGCTCGCCGGCGCCGGCTGGACCGTCTACGCGACCGCTCGCAAGCCCGAGACGCTGAGCGACCTCGAGGCGCGCGGGTGCCGGACGCTGGCGCTCGACGTCACGGACGAGGGCTCGATGCGCGCGGCGGTCGACGCGGTGGAGGCCGAGCACGGCGCGGTCGGCGTGCTCGTCAACAACGCCGGCTACAGCCAGTCGGGCGCGGTCGAGACCGTCGCGATGGAGAAGGTGCGCGACCAGTTCGAGACCAACGTCTTCGGCCTCGTGCGCCTGTGCCAGCTCGCGCTGCCGGGGATGCGCCGGCAGCGCTGGGGCAAGATCGTCAACCTGTCCTCGATGGGCGGCAAGCTCGTCTTCCCTGGCGGCGGCTTCTACCACGCGAGCAAGTACGCGGTCGAGGCGATCTCCGACGCCCTGCGCTTCGAGGTCCGGGCGTTCGGCGTCGACGTCATCCTGATCGAGCCGGGCCTGATCCGGACGTCGTTCGGCGAGACCGCGTCGGGCGGCGTGGCCGAGGCGAACCCGGGCGCGGGTGACTACGCCCAGTTCAACGCCCACGTCGCGCGCGCCACCGAGAGCGTGTACGAGAAGGGCAGTCCCGTCGGTCGGCTCGGCGGGCCGCCGGAGGCGGTCGCGAAGGTGATCGAGAAGGCGCTGAAGGCGCGCCGGCCGCGCGCCCGCTACACCGTCACGCCGTCGGCCAGGCTGTTGCTCGGGCAGCGCGCGCTGCTCCCCGACCGCGGGTGGGACGCCGTGATGCGGTCCCAGTTCCCCCAGCCGGGCGCATGAGCGACGTCGAGCGACTGGCCGAGCGCGCGCAGCGGGAGGGGCGCTTCGGGATCGACACGGAGTTCATGCCCGAGGGCAGATACCGGCCCCTGCTGTGCCTCGTGCAGGTGTGCGTCGGCGGCGAGATCGCGGTGCTCGACCCGTTCGAGGGCTTCGACCCGGCGCCGTTCGCAGACGTGCTCGCCGACCCGGGCGTCCAGGTCGTGCTGCACGCCGGCCGCCAGGACGTGGCGATCATGCGCCGCGAGTGGCGCACCGAGGTCACGAACGTGTTCGACACCCAGGTCGCGGCCGGCTTCGCCGGCTTCGCCGCGCAGGCCGGCTATACGGGGCTGCTGCACGACGTGCTGAAGATCCGCGTCGCCAAGACGGCCAGCTTCACGCGCTGGGACGCGCGGCCGCTGACCCAGGAGCAGCTCAACTACGCCAAGGAGGACGTCGAGCACCTGTTGCCGCTGGCCGACGAGATCCAGAAGCGCCTGCTCTCGAAGGGCCGCTTGGAGTGGGCCCGCGAGGAGTGCCGCGCGATCGCCGGCTCGAGCGACGAGCGCGATCCCCAGGAGGTCTGGCGCCGGCTGCCGCGCGCCACCGGCCTGGACCCGCGCGAGCGCGCCGTCGCGCGTGAGCTCGGGGCGTGGCGCGAGCGCACGGCGATGCGCGAGGATCGCCCGGTCGGCTCGATCGTGCGCGACCCGACGCTGGTCGAGCTCGCCAAGCGCCAGCCGACGGGGCGGCGCGACCTGGGGCAGATCCGCGGGCTCAATCCCGAGGTGGTGCGCCGCCGCAGCGCCGACCTGCTCGAGGCCATCGAGCGCGGCCGCGAAGGGCCGCCGATCCGCCTCGAGGAGGCCGAGCGCCTGCAGACGGAGTCAGTAGACGGACCCGCGATCGCGCTCTCGGAGGCGCTGGTGCGCGCGCGGGCTCAGGAGGCGGGCCTCGCATACGAGCTGATCGCCGCGCGCGCCGACCTCACCCCGATCGTCGTCGCCGCCCGCCGCGGCGACTCCGAGCCGTCCGTCCGCACGCTCGAGGGCTGGCGGCGGGAGCTCGTGGGGGCGGAGCTGCTCGAGCTGCTGCGCGGGCGCCGCCGCCTCGGCGTCGGCGAGGGCGGCCGCGTCGAGATCGCGTAGCGTCGCTTTATCCTGAAGCGGTTAGGTTTCGCTGATGAAACGCGGCCAGATCGTGCTCGCCCTGATCGCCGCCCTCGCGGTCGGTGCCGTGGCGTGGCTCGCCGGGGGCGGCGGCGGCAAGGACGCGCCGGGCACCAAGACCGACAGCGGCTCGCCGGCGCCGACCAACGCGATCCAGGTCTCCTTCGCCTACTCGCCGGAGAAGGCGAAGCTGCTGCTTCCGCTCATCAAGGCCTTCAACGGCAAGCGCGAGGAGGTCGGCGGGCGCACGGTGGTGGTGAAGGGGATGAACGTCGCCTCCGGCGACGCCGAGAACCGGATCGCCAAGGGCAGCTTCAAGCCGGTGGCGTGGTCGCCGGCCTCCTCACTGTGGGGGCGGCTGCTCAACTTCGAGGCCGACCAGCCCTTAACGCCCGAAGAGGCGCCCTCGATCGTGCGAACGCCGCTCGTGATCGCGATGTGGGAGCCGATGGCGCGCGCGCTCG
>JAXDGC010000532.1:0-3262 GCA_034665245.1 Solirubrobacteraceae bacterium
AGCTGCGCTCGATGATGGACTGGATCGAGACGGAGTTCTAGGACTTCACGGCGGGCAGCACCAGCCGCTGAGCTGCGGGAAGCCTCGCGACCCCATCCGCCGCGTCACGCGGGGGGCGGTGAGCACGCGAGCGGCGCCGCTCCCGCCTGGCTGCAGGAAGACCCACTGGTCGGCCTCCGGCCACGCCACCAGCAGCCAGTGCCCCGAGGGCGAGAAGCGCAGGCGGGTGAAGCGTCCCTCGGCGCGAAACAGCACCCGCGGCCGAGCACCGGGGCGCATCAGGGCGACCTCGCTCGATGCCTCGCTCGGGACGCGGCGGGCCACCGCCACGAGCGCGCCGCTGCGAGCGGGCGCGAAGGCGGTGACCGTCTCGCGGCCGGGCATCCGGATCCGGCCCGTCCGCCGCCCGCGGGCGTCGTAGATCGCAATCGAGCGGTGGAGGTTCGCGTACAGCCGCCGGCCGTCGGCCGACCACGCGATCCCGCCGGTGACGTGGGGGAGCTGGATGCGCGCCGGCCGGCGGCCGGTGTCGACGTCGAGCACGTCGAGGTGGCTCCCGGAAGCGTGGGCCAGCACATGCGCGCGGCCGGGGCGCCACGCGATCGGCGAGAACGTCGCGCGGTGGAGGGTGCGGTCACCCGTGCCGTCGCCGGCCACGACGCGCAGCTCGCCCCCCGCCCGGTAGGCGACCCGGAAGCCGCTCGGGGACCAGAGCGCCTCCGTGACCGGTCGCGGCGCGACGAGCGACCACCGGACTCTGCCGCGGGGGTCGAGCGCTGCGAGCTTCGTCCCCCGCCAGGCGACGACGAAGCGTCCGTGGGGCGACCACGAGGCGCCCGTCCACGCGCCGAGCCGCCGCCGCTTCCCGTTCGCCTCGACGATCCATGTCGACCCACCCGAGGAGACGAGCACGCGCCCACCGCCGGGCAGCCGGTTGTCCGGCGCCGGCACGCCGACCGCCGGCGTATGCGGCCGCAGGCCGACCGCGGTCCGCACCCAGTCGGCGACCGCGTCACCCGGCGGGCTGAGCGCCGCGGCGAGCGCGAGCGCGGCGGCCGCCAGCGCGACCGCCACGAGCCGGCCGCCCGGTCGCCGCTCCGGCGGCCGCCGCGAGAGCTCCTCCGCGATACGCAGGCGCGCGCGCTCGCGCGCCGCCGGCTCGCCGGGTGCCGGGCCGCGCAGCAGCTCGCCGAGGCGCTCAGGCTCCATCGCGCTCCCCTTCGAGCAGGCCTTCGAGCCGGTCGAGCGCTCGTCGCAGGCGCGAGTTGACGGTCCCGCGCGGGACCTCGAGCATGCGGGCGATCTCGCCCGGGCTGTAGCCCAGGCCATGGCGCAGCACGACGACCGCGCGCTGGTCGACCGGCAGCGAGCGCAGGGCGACGACGATCTCCTCCGACCAGCCCTCCGGCTCCGGCGCCGCCGGCGCGACCGACTCCGCCGGCACCGCCTGCAGCCGCCTGGCGCGCGCCCAGTCGATCGCGCGGTTGACGACGATGCGGCTCAGCCACGGGCCGAACGGGCGGCGGCGGTCGAAGCTGTCGAGCGCCCGCAGCGCGGCGATGAAGGCCTCCTGCGCGATGTCCTCCGCCGCGGCCGCGTCATGGACGACGAGCCAGGCGGTGCGGTAGGCGCGCGGCCAGTGGAGCGCGAACAGTGCCTCGAAGTCCTCGGCCGAGCCGCGCTGGGCGCCGCGCACAAGCCGGCGGTCGACGCCGCGCCGCGGCACCGCGGGCGGCTCCGTCGCAAGCGGCGGATCGGGTCGGCGCGGGGCCGGGACCGCCATCGGCAGCATGTTCCTCCTACGAGCGCCGGAACGCCAGAGGTCCCGCTGCCACAATCCGGGGGATGGCCGACCCTCCGCGCATCCCGGGAGGCTGGCTGCCCCCGCAGCCCCCGCAGCGCTCCGAGCCGCCGCGCGCGCCCGAGCGTCAGGCCCCGATCTTCGTCCGCCCCGCGAGCGAGCAGGGCACCAACCGGCTCGCGATCGCCGCGCTCGTCTGCGCGGTCGCGAGCCTCGGCCTGCTCGTGCTCTCGCTCGGGCTGTCCTTCATCTTCTCGCTGCCGCTGGGCATCGCGGGATGGGTCTGCGCCGCCAAGGCGCCGCGCGACGTCCAGCCCGGCCAGCGAAAGGTCGGCCTGATCCTGGCGATCGCGGCGGTGGCGCTGAGCGTCGCCGCGGCGGCCGTCTGGATCGTCCTGATCGCCGCCGGCGTGTCGGTCCAGGACCTGCAGCAGAACCTCCAGGACGAGCTCGACCGGCAGCGTCGGGCAGGAAGCTAACCTCTTCGCGCGTGACCCCGAACCCCTTCGTCAAGCAGTACCTGATGACCGCCGGGCCGACGCCCGTGCCGCCCGCCGTCTCCCAGGCGATGGCCGCGCCGATGCTCTACCACCGCGCCCCGGCGTTCGTCGAGCTCTACGAGCGGGTGCTGGCCAAGCTCCCCTACGTCTTCCAGACGGAGAACCCCGTCCTGGCCTTCGCCGCCAGCGGGTCGGGCGCGATGGAGTCCGCCGCCGCCAACCTGGTGCGCCCCGGCGACCCGGTGCTCGCCTGCGCGGCGGGCAAGTTCGGCGAACGCTGGATCGAGCTGTGCGACGCCTACGGGGGCGAGATCGTGCGCTACGAGCCGGGCTGGGGCGAGCGCCTCGACCCCGCCGAGATCGACCGCCTGCTCGGCGAGAACGAGGGCATCGAGGTCGTCTTCGCCACGCTCAGCGAGACCTCGACGGGCATCGTCCACGACATCGCCGCGATCGCCGAGGTCGTCCGCGCCCACGACGCGATCCTTGCCGTCGACGCCGTCTCGGGCCTCGGCGCGGCCGAGCTGCGCCAGGACGAGTGGGGCGTCGACGTCGCCGTCGCCGGGTCGCAGAAGGCGCTCATGTGCCCGCCCGGGCTCGCCTTCGCGTCGGTCTCCGAGCGCGCGCTGGAGTACGCGGGCGGAAAGCCCGGCGGCCGCTACTACTTCGACTGGGGCAAGAACGCGAAGGCCCAGGCCAAGGGCAACAGCGCCTTCACGCCCGCGGTGCCGCTGTTCGTCGGCCTCGACATCGCCCTCGACATGATCCGCGAGGAGGGGCTCGAGGACGTGCTCGCCCGCCACGCGCTGCTCGCCCGCGCGACCCGCGCCGGCGCCGCCGCGATCGGGCTCGACGTCTACGGCGACGCCGACGAGCGCTCGACCGTCGTCACCGCCGTCGAGCTGCCCGACTCGATCGACGGCGGCAAGGTCCCCGGCGCGCTGCGCAAGCTCGGCATCAC
>JAXDGC010000533.1:0-10604 GCA_034665245.1 Solirubrobacteraceae bacterium
GCGCGGCGATGTCGGCGCGCGACGCCCTGCGGCGCGATCCGGAGGTGGTCGCCGGCATGGCCGCGGCGACGCTCGTCTGGTTCCTGCACGCGTCGATCGACTGGGACTGGCAGCTGCCGGCCGTCAGCCTGCCCGCCGTCATCCTCGTCGCGGCGATGATCAGCGTCGCCGGGCCGAGAGCGGGTCCAGCCGCGAGCGCGCGGCCAGGGCCCGGCGCGCCGTCGCGGGATCGCTCGCGCGCGTGAGGCTGTAGAGGACGCCCCACGCGACCAGGTTGTCGGGCTCGCGACGGACGACGTCGGCCAACAGCGCGGCCGCCGCCGGCCGCCGCCCGATCGCCTGGTAGACGAACGCGCGGCCGAGGTCGGGCGTCGTGTCGGGGTTGAGCAGCCGCGCGTCGCGGAACGCCGCCTCGGCGCGCGCGGCGTTCCCGGGGACGACGAGGTGATCGGACGCCTCGACGCCGCGGGCCTGGAGGCGGACGTCGCGCTCCAACACCGCGAGCCACGCGATCGCGGTGACGGCGACCACGGCGACGGCAACGCGGGCGGCCACGTTAGTGCCCGCGAACGTCAACGGCGGCTGGGTAGGAGGTGGGTTCGATCGGCACGCGGGCCACGAGTGTCGTCTCGATGGGCTCCTGGACGATCGAGACGACACTCGTCGCTCGCCGGGCCACTAGAGCTCCTCCGCGATCCGCGGCGCCTCGCGGCGGAAGATCCAGACCGCGAGCACGCACACCACCACGAAGATCGCCACCGGCACGACCAGCGCGAGCGTGCCGTTCGACGCGGCCACCGGCCCCGGGGCGGCCGGGTCGACCACCCACTTGCGGGCGAGCTCGAACAGCGGCGCGAGTGGGTTGAGCGCGATCAGGTCGCGCAGCTTGCCGGAGACGATGTCGATCGGATAGAGCACCGGCGTCGCGTAGAACAGCGCCGTGACCAGCACGCCCCAGATGATCCCCGTGTCGCGGAAGCGCGGGTACAGCGCCGCGAGCACCGTTGACACCGCCGTCGTCATGACGAGCAGCAGCGCGAGCACGAGCGGCAGCCCGAGCCACGACCACATCGGCGAGATCCCCGCCGCGAGCAGGAAGGCGAACACGACGACGAGGTTCACGACGAGGTTGAAGACCGCGGTGAGGACGACCGCCAGCGGGATCACGAGCCGCGGGAACTGGGTCTTGCGCACCACCGCCTCGCGGCTGACGATCGAGCTGACCGCCTGCGTCGTGGCCTCCTGGAAGAACGAGAACAGCACGATGTTGAACAGCAGCAGCACGGGATAGTGCGCGACGCGGTCGCCGAGGTTGAACGCCTGCGTGAAGACCGTGAGCAGCACCGCGAAGAGCAGCAGCGGGCGGCCCAGCGACCACAGGTACCCGAGCGCGGTGCCGAGGTAGGTGCGGCGGAACTCGGTCAGCGCCATCAGGTAGAGCAGGTCGAGCGCCCGCTTGCGGCCGCCGCCGAGCGCGGTCGGGCCGCGGACGTCGCGCAGCTCGAGCGGCGCGTCGCTCACGGCTCCAGCCCTGCCTCGACGTCGACCTTCACCGACACGCTGCCGGGACCCGGCCGGGTGCCGTAGACGAAGAAGTCCAGCAGCCGCACCACGTGCAGCGCGAGGTCGCCCTGGGTGCGGTTGCGCGAGACCAGGCAGCTGACGAAGTAGCGCCCCGGCAGCAGCGGGTTCTCGATCCGCCCCGCGATCCGGACGCGCTGCCCCGCGGCGACCCGGTCGGGCGCGCCGTCGCCGGACGGGAGGGTGCGGTTGAACCCGAACACCGGCACGCCGTCAGCGTTGACGAAGTGGAAGCCGAAGACCGGCCCCTCGAGGTCGTGGCGCGCCTCGAAGACCACGCTGAGGCCGATCGGCTCGCCCTGTTCGACGTTCTCCACCCGCTCGCCCTGCCCGTCCTCGAGCCACGCGTCGGCCACGCGGACGTTGACGTCGGGTACCCCGCCCGCGCTCCCGTTCGAGTCCGCGCCGCCGCCGAAGTTCAGCCGGTAGTAGCGCAGCGCGGTCTCCTCCGGGTCCCCGAGGTAGCGCTGCTCGCCGTCGTGGATCAGCATCGCGCGGTCGCAGAAGCTCTGCACGGCGGCCATGTCGTGGGTCACGAGCACGACCGTGCGGCCGGCGCTCCGCTTCGCGCGGAAGACGTCCATGCACTTCTGGGCGAACGACGCGTCGCCGACGGCGAGCACCTCGTCGACGAGCATGATGTCGGCGTCCGCCTCGACCATCACCGCGAAGGCGAGCCGCACCATCATCCCCGACGAGTAGTTCTTGAGCTTGAGGTCGGAGAACTCGCGCAGCTCGGCGAAGTCGAGCACGGAATCGAGCCGGCGCTGGGCCTCGCGGCGGCCGAGGCCCATGATCACGCCGTTGAGCACCACGTTCTCGCGCGAGGTGAGCTCGGGGTCGAAGCCGACGCCGAGCTCGATGAACGGCGCCAGCCGCCCGGCCACGCGGATGCGCCCGGCGTCGAGCCGGTAGACGCTCGCCATGATCTTCAGCAGCGTGCTCTTGCCCGAGCCGTTGCGCCCGACGATCCCGAAGAACTCGCCCTGGTGGATGTCGAAGGAGATGCCGCGCAGCGCGTGGAGCTCACGGTGCCGGCCGCGGGCGAGCGGATGCATCGCGCGCTCCCGGAACGTGTCCATCCGCTGGTGCGGGATGTGGAAGGTCTTCTCGACGCCGCGGGCCTCGATGACCACGGGCGCGTGCTCGACGGACGGCATCGCGACCCAGCCTAGACGCGGGCCCGCCAGCGCCGCAGGCGCGGCTGCTCGAAGCTCAGGAGGTCCGGCAGGCTCGCGTCGAGCCGCAGGATCCGCGCCAGCCGGCGCCACACGAGCCCCGGCAGCAGCCCGCTCTCGCTCCCGAGCGTCTCGGTGCGGCCCGCGAGCACGCGCAGCGGGCGCGCGGCCAGCCGGAGGAACGCGGCGGGCGAGCGCTCGGCGCGGACGAACCGGCGCAGCGCCGTGCGCTTGGCCGGGGTGAGCCGGGACGCGCAGCGGACGAGCAGCACCTCCGCGAGCACAGCGCGCGGGACGTAGCCGCGGAAGTAGCTCCCGCGGGGGCTGGGGCGCCGGCGGCGCGGGCGCGCGCCGTGCGTCACGGAGCCGAAGAAGGCGCCTCGATGCTGGACGTAGTCGTAGAGCGGGCGGTCGACGTAGGCGACGTCGCCGGCGGCGAGCGCCAGCACCGCGAGCCAGGCGTCGTGGAACGGCAGCCCCGGCGTGTCGGGGAACGGGAGCGCGAGTTCGGCGACCTCGCGGCGCAGCATCATCGCGGCCCCCGTGATCGTGTTCGCGACGAGCATCGAGGTCAGGTCGGTGTGGTTGTTGCGGCGGCCGCGCCACAGCGTGTCGCGCAGCACGCGCCCGCCGGCGTCGACGAGGCGCTGGTCGGAGTAGACGAGCCCCGCGGCGCCGATCGCCTTCCGCAGGACCGCGAGCTTCTCCGGATGCCAGCGGTCGTCCTGGTCGCAGAGCGCGAGCAGCTCGGCCTCGGCCGGCGCCAGCCGCAGCGCGCGCTCGAAGTTGCGATAGAAGCCGAGTCGCTCCGGCGAGCGCGAGAGCACGAAGCGCGGGTCGTCCGCGAGCACGTCGCGGATCCGCGCGAGGTGCTCGGGCGCCGATGCGTCGTCGGAGACGACACAGACCCAGCGCTCGTCGGTCTGCGCCCGCAGCGACTCCACCTGGGTGCGGAACAGCGCCATGTCGGGCTCGAACGTCGCCATGCAGATCGCGATCAGCCCGTCCGGCGCCGGCCGGCCGAGGCTCGGCGGTCGTGGCGGCGCCTGCACCTCGATGCGCGCGAGCGGCGCCACAGCGTCGCCGCTCACCGCCGCGATCTCCACCTCGCCGGCGTGCGCGCTCACCGGCACGGTGGCCCAGAAGCGGCCCCGGACCCAGGCCGCCGCGTGGCGCATGCCGTCCACGCTGACCTCGACCGGGACGCCGCAGGCGCCGTAGACGAACAGGGCGGTGTCGGTGCCCGCGGGCAGCGCCGCCGGGAGCGGGCTCTCGAGGGTCGCGACCAGGCTCACGGGCGGAGGAACCTATCCTCCCCGCGATGCCGACCGGGCCATCCTCCGACCACGCCGCGTTCCTTGCGGAGGCCCAGGCGCACCTCGCGGCGTGGCGGGAGCCGCGCGCGGCGGCGCCCGGCCCGGAGGCCGAGACGCTGCGCCGTGCCTATCTGGACCTCCTCAAGCTCTGCCTCTGCGACCTCGCGGGGACCAGCACGATCTCGGTCGGCGCGATGCCTGACGGCACGGTGATGTCGCGCGAGCTGCGCGGCGAGGCGCGGCGGATGCGCGCCGCGGGCCTCGACTGGCCGCTGCAGGGCCTGACGATGGTCGGGCTCGACCGCCTCGACGACCTCCAGCGCTGCGTCGAGTCCGTCGTCGCCGACGGCGTCGAGGGCGACCTGATCGAGGCCGGGTCGTGGCGCGGCGGCGCCTCGATCCTGATGCGCGCCGCGCTCGACACGCTGGGCGAGGAGCGCACCGTCTGGGTCGCCGACTCGTTCGAGGGCTTCCCCGCGGACACATCGCTCGACGCCTACGACTTCCTGGCCGCGCCGCTCGACGAGGTCAAGGAGAGCTTCGCGCGCCTCGGCTGCGACCGCCGCGTGCGCTTCGTCCCGGGGTTCTTCGAGCAGTCGCTGCCGCCGCTGGCGGGCGAGCGCTGGGCGATCGTGCGCCTCGACGCCGACACCTACGCGCCTACGCGCCAGGCCCTGCGCGCCCTCTACCCGGGCCTCGTCCCCGGCGGCTACCTGGTCCTCGACGACTACGGCTCCTTCCCGGGCTGCCGCGAGGCCGTCGACGAGTTCCGGGCCGAGCACGGCATCTCCGAGCCGATCGAGAAGGTCGACCCGACGTGCGTGCGCTGGCGCCGCGAGAGCACCGCGCCGATCGAGATCGGCCCGGACCCGGCGGCCGCCGAACCGCCGCCGCGCGCGATGGCGCGGTCACGCGAGACCCACGTGCCGACCGAGCGCGAGGTCGAGCTCGCGCGCGAGCTGGCCGCCGCCGAGGCCGCGATCGGGCTGCGCCCGTGGCTGCGACGCAAGCTCTCGCGTGGTGCCGCGTGATCGCCTTCGCGTCCTCGATCACCGACCCCGAGCTCTACCGCACCTGCGCGGAGCCCGGGATCCGGCTCGCCGCCGAGCCCGACTCCGAGGTGATCGCGAACGCGGCCGCCGGCTCGATCTTCCGCTCCTACAACCTGCTCATGGACAGCGTGGCCGGGCGCGACGACCTCGAGGCGCTGGTGCTCATCCACCAGGACGCCGAGATCGCCAGCCCCGACTTCTGCGCCACGCTGCGCCAGGCGCTGAGCGACGCGGAGGTCGGTGTCGTCGGCTGCGTCGGCGCGGTCGGGGTGCGCAGCATCGCGTGGTGGGAGGGCTCGGTCACCTGGGCGTCGTTCACCCATCGCTACCGCGAGCTCGGCGGCGGCGAGCTGCCCGCGCTGTCGTGGACGACCGACGAGCTGCCGGCGTTCGCGCACACCGGCGAGGTCGACACCGTCGACGGCTTCGTGCTGGCCCTCTCGCCCTGGGTCGTGCGCAACGTCCGCTTCGACGAGTCGCTCGGCCTGCTCCACGGCTACGACTTCGACTTCTGCCTGCAGGTCCGCGAGGCCGGTCGCAAGGTCGTCACGGCGGACTTCAAGGTCGTCCACCACCACTCGCTCGAGCTGGTCAGCAACCCCGAGACGTGGCTCGCCGCGCACATGCGGGTCGCCGAGAAGTGGGACGGGCGCATGCCGTCCGCGACCGTCAACGGCGGGGACTGGCACCAGCGCGCCCGCCGCGCCGAGGCCGAGGCCTCGCTCGCGCGCACCCAGGCGGTCGCCGCGATGCTCCACGCGGACGCCGAGAAGACCCGGCTCGAGCGGGAGCTGGCGGAGGTCACCGAGAGCACCAGCTGGCGGATCACGGCGCCGCTGCGGCGCCTCAACGCCGTGCGCAAGGCCCGCCGGGCGCGATGATCGCGTTCGGCTGCCCGATCACCGCACCGGAGGTCTACGAGCGCTTCGCCCAGCCGGGCATCGAGGCGGTGGCCGAGCCGGGCGCGCCCGTGTTCGCCTACCGCGCGACGAGCTCGATCTTCCGCTCCTACAACCTCATCCTCGACCAGGCCGCCGCCGTCGAGGACCTCGAGGCGCTCGTGCTCGTCCATCAGGACACCGAGCTCGTCGACCCGGGCTTCTGCGCCACGGTCCGCCAGACGTTCTCGGACCCCGAGGTCGCCGTGGCCGGCTGCATCGGCGCGCTCGGCGTGCGCACCATCGCGTGGTGGGAGGGCTCGGTCACCTGGGCGTCCTTCATCCACCGCTACGGCGAGCTCGGCGGCGGCGACCTCCCCGGCTTCGCGTGGCCGGCCGCCGACCGGCCCCCGTTCGCCCGCACCGGCGAGGTCGACGTCGTGGACGGCTTCCTGCTCGTGCTCTCGCCCTGGGCGGTGCGCAACCTGCGCTTCGACGAGTCGCTCGGGGCGCTGCACGGCTATGACGTCGACTTCTGCCTGCAGGCGCGCGCCGCCGGCCGCAAGGTCGTGACGGCCGAGTTCCGCGCCGTCCACAACCACTCGCTCGACCTCGTCAGCGACCCCGAGGGCTGGGTCGAGGCGCACATCCGGATGCAGGAGAAGTGGGACGGGCGGCTCCCCGGCGCCACGCCGGTGGACGCCGATTGGCAGGCGATCGCCCGCCGCGCGAGGGCGGAGGCCGAGGCGTCGCGGGCCGCGGCCGTCTCCAGGCAACTGCAGTACGACGCCCGCGAGCGCGAGTACCGGCGCGCCATCGACGAGATGGAGCAGAGCATCGGCTGGCGGCTCACCCACCCGCTCCGACGCGCCAACTACTGGCGCCGGCGCGCGCAGGCGACGCTGCGGCGCGGTAACGCCACCTAGCCGGCCGCCCGAACCTCCCCCCGGTGATCCGAAAGCGCTCGCGCTTCGGATTGGTCTCCATGAAGATCGCCGTCGTCGGTGCAGGAGTCTCCGGGCTGGTCGCCGCGCACCTGCTCGCGCCCGCGCACGACGTCGTCGTGTTCGAGGCCAACGCCTACGCGGGCGGCCACACCAACACGGTGCGGGTCGACACGCCGCACGAGACGCACTGGGTCGACACCGGCTTCATCGTCTTCAACGACCGCAACTACCCGCGCTTCGAGGCCCTGTTGCGCCGCCTCGGCGTCCAGGGCCAGGCCTCGAACATGAGCTTCGCGGTCACCGACGAGACGGGCGACTTCGAGTACTCGAGCGCGTCGCCGAACGGGCTCTTCGCCAAGCGCGCGCACCTCGCGACGCCGTGGTTCCACCGCATGGTGGCCGACCTGGTCCGCTTCAACCGCGAGGCGCGGGCGCTCCTGTCGACCGGCGGCGCCGGCCCGTCGCTCGGGCAGTTCCTGGACGAGCGCCGCTACTCGCGCGCGTTCGTGGATCGCCTGATCGTCCCCCAGGCCGCAGCCGTGTGGTCGGCCGACCCGCGCCAGATGTGGAGCTTCCCCGCGCGCTTCCTGATCGAGTTCTTCGACAACCACGGGATGCTCGGGTTCCGCGATCGCCCGCAGTGGCGCACGGTGGCCGGCGGCTCGCACCGGTACGTCGAGGCGCTGGTGGCGCCGTGGCGTGACCGCCTGCGCCTCTCCACCCCGGTCGGGTCGATCACACGCGGCGCCGACCACGTCACGGTGACGCCGCGCGGCGGCGAGCCCGAGCGGTTCGACCACGTGGTGATGGCGACGCACTCCGACCAGGCCCTGGCACTGCTGGCCGACCCGAGCGACCGCGAGCACGAGCTGCTCGGCGCGATCCCCTACCAGGCCAACGAGGCGGTGCTGCACACCGACACGCGCATGCTCCCGCGCCGCCGTCGCGCCTGGGCGAGCTGGAACTACCACCTGCTCGACGAGCCGACGGACTCCTCGACGGTGACCTACCACATGAACCGCCTGCAGAGCCTGCGCGCCGAGCGCGAGTTCTGCGTGACGCTGAACCGCAGCGCGGCGATCGACCCGGACAAGGTCATCCGCACGATCCCCTACGCGCACCCCGTCTTCACGGCCGGTGGCCAGGCCGCCCAGGCACGCCAGGCGGAGATCAGCGGGCACAACCGCACCCACTACTGCGGCGCCTACTGGGGCTGGGGCTTCCACGAGGACGGCGTCGTCAGCGGCGAGCGCGTCGCGCGGAGCCTCGGGGCGGGACGGCTGTGAGCCACAGCGCGATCTACGCGGGCACCATCCGCCACCGCCGCTTCGCGGTCCGCAGGCACGAGTTCCGCTACCGGCTCGCGATGGCCTACGTCGACCTCGACGAGCTTCCCGGCCTGCTCGGAGGCCGCCTGGTCCGGGCGCGGCCCGGGCTCGTGCGCTTCCGCCGCAGCGACTACCTCGGCGATCCCGCGGTGCCGCTGGACGCGGCCGTGCGCGCGCTCGTGGCCGAGCGCCTCGGCAGCGCGCCGCGGGGCCCGATCCGCCTGCTCACCCACCTGCGGACCTTCGGGCACTGCTTCAACCCCGTGAGCTTCTACTACTGCTTCGCCCCGGACGGCGAGGAGCTCGAGGCGATCGTCGCCGAGGTCACCAACACGCCCTGGGGCGAGCGCCACGCGTACGTCCTCCGAGCCGGCGACCCGATCCCGCGCGGCGCCTTCGACAAGGCCCTGCACGTCTCGCCCTTCATGCCGATGGACCAGCGCTACAGCTGGCGCGCGCCGGCGCCCGGCCCGACCCTCTCGGTCCAGATCGAGAGCCGGCAGGACGACCGCAAGGCGTTCGACGCGACGCTCGGCCTCAAGCGCCGCCCACTGACCCGTCGCTCGCTCGCGAGAGCGACCGCCCGTCACCCGGCGGCAACCCTCCGCATGCTCGCGCTCATCTACGGCCACGCGGTCGCGCTGAGGCTCAAGGGCGTGCCCGTCCAACCCCACCCCGCACGATGACCGCGCGCGTCGCCCGCCGGCTCGTCATGGCGCTCCTGAAGCGGATCCGCGTCGGCCAGCTCACGGTGATCGAGGACGGCCGCGAGACGGTGTTCGGCTCGGGCGCCCCGCAGGCGACCGTCCACGTCCACTCCCCGCGCGCCTGGTCCCAGATGGCGCGCGGCAGCCGCGGCATGGGCAGCTCCTACGCGGAGGGCCTGTGGGACACGCCCGACCTCACCGCGGTCATCCGCGTCGCCGCGCGCAACGTCCAGGGCATCGACGCGGTCCGCCGCCGGCTGACCTTCGTGCGCGAGCCCTTCCAGCGCGCCCGCGCCGCCTTCATGCGCAACACGCCGCGGCGCAGCCGCAAGGACATCGCCGCCCACTACGACCTCGGCAACGAGCTGTTCGAGCTGATGCTCGACCCGACGCTGATGTACTCGTGCGGGGTGTTCGAGCATCGTGACGCGACGCTCGAGGAGGCCTCGATCGCCAAGCTCGAGCTCGTGTGCGAGAAGCTCGACCTCGGCCCGCGCGACCACGTGGTCGAGATCGGGACAGGCTGGGGCGGGTTCGCGGTCTACGCCGCGAGCACGCGCGGGTGCCGGGTCACGACGACCACGATCTCGCGCGAGCAGCACGACGTCGCCGCGCGGCGCGTGCGCGAGGCGGGCGTGGAGGACCTCGTCGACCTGCGGCTCGACGACTACCGCGACCTGCGCGGCACCTACGACAAGCTGGTCTCGCTGGAGATGATCGAGGCGGTCGGCTGGCAGGACTTCGGCACCTTCTTCGAGCGCTGCTCGGAGCTCCTGGCCCCGAACGGCACCATGCTGCTCCAGGCGATCACGATGGACGACCGCGCCTATCCGGTCGAGAAGGCCTCCAAGAGCTTCATCCGCACCTACGTGTTCCCGGGCGGCTGCCTGCCGTCGCTGGAGGTGATCTCGAAGTGCATCGCCCGTCGCACCGACCTGCGCACGGTCCACCTGCAGGACCTGACGCCGCACTACGCCGAGACCCTGCGCCGCTGGCGGACGAACTTCGAGGCGGCGACCGAGCGGCTCGAGAGACTCGGCTACGACGAGCGCTTCCGCCGGATCTGGCGGATGTACCTCAGCTACTGCGAGGCCGGCTTCGCCGAGCACCGGATCGGCCTCGTCCAGACGGTCCTGGCCAAGCCGCTGGCCGGCGTGGACATGCTGGCCGTGGCGGCGCCGCCGGCTATGTCCGCGGCTGCCGGCTGAACATCCGGCCGCTGAGCGCGTCGACCAGGAAGGCCGGCCCGCGGGACGCCAGCTTGGCGTAGGCCGTGCGCCCGCCGGGGCCGAGGATGTGGCGGTCCGCCTCGACGGCCTCGAGCACCTTCCCGGCCCACTCGGCGGGCTCGACCTTGTCCCACCCCGAGGTGTCCATGTGGCGGCCGTAGACGGCCTCGGTGGCGTCGAGCATGTCGGTGTTGACGCCCGGGGTGACGACGTGGAGGACGCCGACGCCGGTGCCCTTGAGCTCCCGCCGCAGCGACTCGGAGAGCGCGACCACCCCGGCCTTCGAGGCCGCATAGGTGCTCGCGGCCGGGAAATGGGCGTAGCCGCTGATCGACGCGTTGTTGACGACCGTGCCGTGCCGCCTGGCGAGCATGTGCGGGAGCACGCG
>JAXDGC010000534.1:0-7901 GCA_034665245.1 Solirubrobacteraceae bacterium
TCGTCTCCACCACGCCATAGGTGGTTCAGACGACATTCGTCGCGAGCGGCGGTTCCGGACCCACCTCCTACCCAGCCGCCTTTGACGTTCGCCGGAGCTAGGCGATCGTCCCGGAGCCCACGACCACGTCGCCCGAGTACAGGCAAGCGGTCTGGCCGGGCGCCGCGCCGTCGACGGGCTCCAACAGGCGCAGCGTGACGCGGCCGCGCCCGTGCTCGGTCACCGTGCACGGCAGCGGGCGCGAGCGGTAGCGCAGGCGCACCGAGTCGACGTCGGCGCCCGGGCGGTGCAGCCGCGCGCCGCGCACCTCCACCTCGTGGGTGAGCAGGTCGTCCCGCGCGCCGACGGTCACGCGGTTGGTGCGCGCGTCGGTGGCGAGCACGTACAGCGGTTCGGGCGCCGCGAGCCCGATCCCCTTGCGCTGGCCGACCGTGAAGCCGTGGTGGCCGCGGTGGCGGCCGAGCACGCGCCCGCCGCGGTCGACGATCTCACCCGGGCGCTCGCGCGCGCCGCCGTGGCGGGCGAGGAACGCGGCGCGGCCGGTGCCGGCGAGGAAGCAGAGGTCCTGCGAGTCGGCCTTGGAGGCCACGGGGAGCCCGGCCTCGGCGGCGAGCGCGCGCACCTCCGGCTTGGTCAGCTCGCCGAGCGGGAAGCGCAGGCGACCGATCGTCGCGGGGCTCAGCGCGCACAGCATGTACGCCTGGTCCTTGGCCGGGTCGGCGGCCGAGCGCAGCAGGCCGTGCGGGCTCCGGCGCGCGTAGTGGCCGGTCGCGAGCTCGGCGGCGCCGAGCCGGCCCGCGAAGTCGAGCATCGCGTCGAGGCGCACGTGGCCGTTGCAGCGCACGCAGGGGTTGGGCGTCAGCCCGGCGGCGTGGTCGTCGAGCCACGGCGTCACGACGCCGGCGCGGAACTCCTCGCGCAGATCGAGCGTGAAGTGCGGCAGGCCCATGCCGTGCGCGAGCGCGCGCGCCACGCGTACGGCGTGCGCCGAGCAGCACGACGCCTCGGCGTCGTTCTCCGGGTCGGCCCACAGCTCGAGGGTGACCGCGACCGCGTCGCCGCCCGCGCGGGCGCACAGCAGCGCGGCGACGGCGGAGTCCACCCCGCCGCTCATGGCGACGAGCGTGCGTGCCGGCTCGGGCGCGAGCGCCGCGCCGGTGCGGGCGGCGGAGCCGAGCGCGCGGTGCAGCGCGTCGGCGGCCAGCTCGGCGGCGTGCAGCTTGCCCGGAGAGAGGCCGCCGAGCTCGGCGGCGATCTGGTGCGTGCCGACGCGCGCGGCGTCGAGCATGCTCGCGCCCTCGACGAGCGCGACGGCGGCGGAGCCGGCGGCGCTGACCGCGCCGCAGCCCGATGCCTCGAAGCCGGCCGCGCCGACGCGCCCGCCCTCGACCCGGAGGGCGATCGAGACGAGGTCGCCGCAGACGGCGCCGCCGGCGACTCCGATGGAGGCGCCGGCTGGCCTGATGCTCTTCCCCTGAGGAAACTGAAGGTGCTCGGTGAAGCGTTCGGCGCTCACGCGCCGAGTCTAGGCCGGAGGCCTAGAAGCAGCTGAGGCCGTGCGCGCCGTTGGTGCGGACGAACTTCTTCTCGAGCTTCGTGATCCTGGCGTCGGCGGCCTTCGCGATCTTGACCGAGGCCGCGGGGTTCGCCTTCGCCTTGTTCATCGCCTGGGTGAGCTGGACGGTCGACGCAGCGTTGGCCTTGTTGAAGCGACGGTCGAACCGCGCGTGCTTCTTCGGCGCCTTGACGTCGGCGGCCTTCACGTCGGCGGCGACGCTGATGGCCTGCAGGCTCGCGAGGTACGCCGGCACGGCTGCGGCCGAGGCGGGCTGGGCGATCGCTGTCGCCTCCTGCTTGGCCGACGCGCAGATCGCATCGAGCTTGCGGAAGTAGGGGTCCGTGATGAGGCTGCCGCCGGAGGCGCGGATCGCGTCCACGACCGCCTGGTTGATCGTCTCGCGGTCGACGTAGCCGACGAGCGTGTCCGCCTTGAGGTTGCGGTCGGCGACGACGATGGTGGGCGACTGCTCGACGTCGACGCCGCGCGTGATGGCCTGGTAGCGGGCGACGGTCTTGATCCAGTGCGGGGCCACGGAGACCTGGCCGCCGTAGGTGTTCACGTGCGAGAGCGCGCGACGGACCGCGCGGTCGTCAGCGGAGCGGTTGTTGTAGAAGAGCAGGACGAGCACCTTGTGCTTCGCGACGGCGCCGCGGATGTCCTTGGGAAGCTGGGCGAGCGTCTCCTTGGTGACCGGGGACGTGGGGGTCGCGGCGGTCGCGGGAACGCCGGGGGCGGACGCGGTGCCGGTGGTGGCGGCGCCGGTGGCGGCCGCGCCGTTGCCGGTGTCGGCGGCCAGGCCACCCGGGGCCTCGCCGGCGGCGACCTTGGCCTGCTCGCTCGCGGAAGTGGTCTTCGTGATCGCGGACTGGACGATCGCGCCGGGCTTGCTGTTCGTCTTGGCGCCGGGGTCCTTGGCGGGGACCGGAGTGGTGGCGGCGGGCGTGGCTGCTACCGGAGCGGCCACCTCGGCCTTCGGGCGGAGGAAGAGCATGTAGACGGCCACGAGGCCGATGACGGCGATGAGGACGATGCGGATCGGCGGCGAGATCTGATTCATATCTCGTCCCCTATCGGCAGAGGTGCCGCGCGTCCTTAGGGCGACTTTCCCTCGGACGGCGCGCTGACCCGGGCGCCGAGCTGCTCGCCCGCCGGAGGCGGCGCCGCGAGGCGCAGCCCGAGCTCCGCCAGTTGCGGCGGATCGACCGGCGCGGGCGCGCCCGTGAGCGGGTCCGAGCCGCTGGCGGTCTTCGGGAATGCGATGACCTCGCGGATCGAGTCGCGGCCGGCGACGATCGCGGCGACGCGGTCGAGCCCGAACGCAATGCCGCCGTGCGGAGGCGCGCCGTAGCGCATCGCGTCGAGCAGGAAGCCGAAGCGCTCCTCGGCCTCCGCCTCGGAGATCCCGAGCACGCGGAAGACCTCCTGCTGGACCTCGGGGCGATGGATACGGATCGACCCACCGCCGATCTCGGCGCCGTCGAGGATCATGTCGTACGCCCGCGCGCGCATCGCCCCCGGGTCGGCGAAGTCTCCGGTCGGCGTGGTGAAGGGGTGGTGGACGGCGTCCCAGCGCCGCTCGCCGTCGTTGTACTCGAAGGCCGGGAAGTCGACGACCCACAGCACCTCGTGGCGCTCCGGCGGGACGAGGTCGAAGCGCCGCGACAGCTCGAGCCGCAGCTCGCCGAGCGCGGTCGCCGCGACCTTCTCCGCGTCGGCGACGATCAGCAGCAGGTCGCCGGGGTGTCCGCCCAGGCGCAGCGTGACCGCGGCGACCTCGTCCTCGGAGAGGAACTTCGCGATCGGCGATCGCCACGTGCCGTCCTCCTGGACGAACGCCCACACGAGCCCGCCCGCGCCGTAGCGGCGCACGTGCTCGGTCAGCGCGTCGAGGTCCTTGCGCGGCACCTCGCGCGCGCCCGCGTTGAGACCGCGCACGACCCCGCCCGAGCCGAGCGCGCCGCTGAAGACCTTGAACTCCGTCGCCGCGAGCGCCTCGCCGAGGTCGGTGATCTCCAGCCCGAAGCGGATGTCGGGGCGGTCCGAGCCGTAGCGCGCCATCGCGTCGTCGTAGGTCATCCGCGGCCACGGCGGCGGACCGACCGGGAAGCCGGTCGCCTCGAAGACGCGCGCCATCATCGCCTCGTTGACCTCGATGACGTCCTCCTCGTCGACGAAGGACATCTCGAGGTCGAGCTGGGTGAACTCCGGCTGGCGGTCGGCGCGCAGGTCCTCGTCGCGGAAGCAGCGGGCGATCTGGTAGTAGCGCTCGTAGCCGGCCATCATCAGCATCTGCTTGAACAGCTGCGGCGACTGCGGCAACGCGTAGAAGCGGCCGGGGCTCATGCGCGAGGGCACGAGGAAGTCACGCGCGCCCTCGGGCGTGGAGCGCGTCATCACGGGCGTCTCCATCTCGAGGAAGTCGTGCGCGTTGAGGAAGTCGCGGATCGCGCGGTTGACGGTGTGGCGCACGACCATCGCGTGCTGCATGCCCGGGCGGCGCAGGTCGATGACCCGGTGGCGCAGGCGCAGCAGCTCGTCGACCGGGCTCTCGTCGTCGACCGGGAACGGCGGCGTCGCCGACTCGGCCAGCGTCTCGGCCTCGACGACCTCGAGCTCGATCTCGCCGGTGGCGAGCCTCGGGTTGACGTTGCCCTCCTCGCGGCGCACGACCCGCCCGCTCGCCGAGACGACGTGCTCGGGGCGCAGGCGCTCGGCCAGCGCGTGCGCCTCCGCGGCCGTCTCGGGGTGGAAGACGAGCTGGAGGAGCCCGGAGCGGTCGCGCAGGTCGATGAAGATCAGCCCGCCGTGGTCGCGGCGGCGATTGACCCAGCCGGCCACGCGCACGGTCGAGTCGACGTCGCCCGCGCGCAGCTCTCCGCACCAGGCGTCGCGGTAGAGGTTCGGGCGCGGCGGCCTCACATTGCCCCGCGGATGTGATGCATGACCGTCTCGGTCTCCACCGTCTTCTGCTCCCCGCTCTCCATGTCCTTGAGCGCCGTCCCCTCGTCGCCGAGGATCGCAACGTAGCGGGCGCCGGCGCGGTCGGCCTGCTTGAGCTGCCCCTTCAGCGAGCGCCCGCCGAGCTCGAGCCGGGCGGAGTGGCCGGCGCGGCGCGCGTCGGCGGCGAGGCGGAACGCCTCGGCGGCGTGCTCGGGCCCGAGGTAGGCGACGTAGAGGTCCAGCGGCGGCGGCGCCACGGGCGGCGGCGGCGAGGCGAGCAGGATCCGCTCGACGCCGGCCGCCCAGCCCATGCCGGGGGTCGGCGGGCCGCCGATGATCTCCATCAACCCGTCGTAGCGGCCGCCGCCGCCGACGCCGCTCTGCGCGCCGAGCGCGTCGGAGGTGTGCTCGAACACCGTGCGCGTGTAGTAGTCCAGCCCGCGCACGAGCGTCGGGTCGACCTCGTAGGCGACGCCGGCGGCGTCGAGCAGCTCGCGGACGGTCGCGAAGTGCGCCGCGTCGTCGGCCTCCAGGCGGTCGAGCAGCAGCGGCGCGCCCGCCATCACGCGGCGGGTGCCGGGATGGTCGGCGTCGAAGGCGCGCAGCGGGTTGAGGTCGATCCGCGAGCGCACCTCGTCGGACAGCTCGGCCTCGTGCGCGCGCAGGTAGTCCTGGAGGTCCGCGCGGTAGTGCTCGCGCGTCGCGGGGGTGCCGAGGCTCGACAGCCGGAGACGCAACCCGCGCGCGCCGACCGCCTCGAGCAGCTCGGAGAGCAGCAGGATCAGCTCGGCGTCGACCGCCGGGTCGGCGGAGCCGATCGCCTCCGCGCCGATCTGCCAGAACTGGCGGAAGCGACCGGCCTGCGGGCGCTCGCGGCGGTAGAAGCTCGACAGGTACCAGAGCTTCACCGGCTGCGGGAGCTTGTGCATGCCGTGCTCGAGGTAGGCGCGGCACACCGGGGCCGTGCCCTCGGGGCGCAGGGTCAGAGACTCGCTCGGCCCCTCGTGCAGCGTGTACATCTCCTTCTGCACCACGTCGGTGGACTCCCCCACCCCGCGCGCGAACAGCTCCGTCGCCTCGAACGACGGCTTCCCGATGCGCGAGTAGCCGGCGGGCTCGAGGATCCGGCGGGCGTGCCCCTCGAGCGCCTCGCGCGCGAGCGCGTCATCGCCGAACACGTCGAACGTGCCGCGCGGAGCCTGGATCTTCGGGCTCACCGCGTCTGGGCGAGCTCGCGCAGGAACGGGTTGGTGGCACGCTCCTGGCCGATCGTGGTGACCCCCATGTGGCCCGGGTACACGGTCGTCTCGTCGGGCAGGCGCTTGACGAGCTCCGCGAGCGTGCGCATCAGCGTCGCGGTGTCCCCGCCGGGGAGGTCGGTGCGCCCGATCGAGCCCTGGAACAGCACGTCGCCCGAGAACACGGCCTGCTCGGCGGGGATCGAGTAGGTCACGTGGCCGGGCGAGTGCCCGGGGGTGAAGACGACGTCGATCCCGAGCCCCGCGAGCTCGAGGCGCTCGCCGCCGGAGACCAGCTCGTCGGCGTCGTAGGACTCGAAGGGGCCGAAGCCGGCCCACGGGACGTAGCTCATGATGTCCGCGAGCACGTGCTTCTCGAGCTCGGGGCAGTACACGGGCGCGCCCGTATGGCGCGCGAGCGGCGCCACGGCGCCGACGTGGTCGAAGTGCGTGTGGGTGAGCAGGATCGCCTCGACGCTCAGGCCGAGCTCGTCGAGCGCGGCGATCAGGCGGTCGGCCTCCTCGCCGGGGTCGACGACGATCGCCGCGCCGGAGCCCTCGCCTGCGGCGAAGAAGCAGTTCTCGGCGACGGGGCCGACGGTGAACCCGTGGACCTGCACCGGGTCAGTCCTTCGACTTGGGCGTCTTCGGACGCGTCATGCGCTTGTACATCCAGTTGTCGAACATGTAGCCGAGCGGGATGTAGATCAGCATCGCGACGAGGCAGACGGCGATCGACTGGCCGATCGGCACGTTCTTCTGGAAGAGCCCGATCTGCGTCAGCACGAACAGCAGGCCGGAGGCAGCGCCGGCACGCAGCGTCGCACGGTTCCAGGACGGCGGCTGGGCGAGGCGCTGGGCTCGGGTCCCGCTCCTCGAGGCCTTCGCGGACTTCTTCTGCTCCTCCGGCGAGGATTTGCGGCCCGTACGGCCGCGCGCCTCGATCGTCCCCGCGGCGTTCCCGCGGTGCTTGGAGCGGCGCTTGCGCTTGGTCTGGGCCACGGTTTAGGAGTCTAGGTGGTCTTCGAGCGTCGCCCGGTTGCGAAGCGGGACGTCGAGGTCCGCGATCGCCGCGGCGGGCGCGAGGCCGACGAGCTCGGCGCCGGCGACCTCGGCGTGGGCGGCGACGGCGGACGCGACCATGCCCGCCGTCGTGTGCGCGGGCGCCTCGATGTTGGTCGAGATCTGCACCACGCCCGAGCTCTCCAGGCGCAGGCCCAGCGCGCGCACGCCGCGCAGCCCCTCCTCCCCGCCCTCGCGGATGAGCGCGGCGATGCGCGCGGCGTCGGCGACCGTCGCGGGCGGCGCGAGCTCGACGTTGAAGGCCACGAGCGGCGGCCGCGCGGCGACGAGCGTCGCGCCCGCCGTCGGGTGCGGTCCGGGGCCGTAGTCGGGTGCGAGTCCCTCCAGCGCACGCGGCCGCCGCAGCGCGGCTCGCGTGCGCCCGCCCGCGAGCGCTCCGTAGAGGTAGACCGGCAGCCCGAGGTCGGTGCCGAGGCGATGGCCGAGCAGCAGCGCCTCGGCGCACGCGGCCCCACGCTCGGCCTCGGTGCGATGCACGATCGGGGCGACGTCGAGCGCGCCCACGCGCGGGTGCACGCCCGCATGCGCGCGCAGGTCGATCCGTTCGACGGCGACGCGCGCACCCTCCGCCACGGCGCGATGCAGCTCGCCCGGCTCACCGGCCAGCGTGAAGACGGCACGGTGGTGGTCGGGATCCGCGTGGACGTCGAGCACGCGCGCTCCGCCGGCGGCGAAGGCCGCGCCGATGGCCTCGAGGACGGCGTGGTCGCGGCCCTCGGAGACGTTGGGGACGGCCAGCAGCAGCGGCTCAGCCCACCGCGGCGGTCGCGACGATCCGCCACGGCGTGGCGGGGTCGGCGCCGAGCGCGAGCGTCCAGCGCTCGGTGAAGGCCGTCTCGCGCTCTTTCGAGCCCTCGAGCACGGCGGCGGTGTCGCGGTCCTCGAGGTAGCGGCGCCCTCGCAGCTCCGCCTCGACCGCCATCGTCGGCGGCTGGGCCTGCGCGTCGAGCGCCGCGATGCGGAGCGCCTGCAGGCGCGGCCCGCGCACGACGAGGCGCGTGTTCGTGCCGTGGGGATAGAGCAGCGCGTGCGCGGCCTCGGGCGTGGCGGCGCGCTCGAGCGCCGCGTCCGCGCCGTCG
>JAXDGC010000535.1:0-6159 GCA_034665245.1 Solirubrobacteraceae bacterium
GCAAGAAGTCCAAGGCGCGGCTGAACAACTACGAGCGCCTGCTCGCCGAGGACCGCAACATCAAGCTCGACCAGGTCCAGATCCACATCCCGCCGGGCCCGCGCCTGGGCGGCAAGGTGATCGACGCCGACTCGCTGCGCAAGGGCTTCGGCGACCGGCTGCTCATCGACGGGCTGTCCTTCACGCTCCCGCCCGCCGGCATCGTCGGGATCATCGGCGCCAACGGCGCCGGCAAGACGACGCTCTTCCGGATGATCGTCGGCGACGAGCCGGTCGACTCGGGCACGCTCGCGCTCGGCGAGACCGTCGAGCTCGCCTACGTCGACCAGAGCCGCGACGCGCTCGATCCCGAGAAGTCCGTCTGGGAGGAGATCTCCGACGGCTACGAGCACATCAAGGTCGGCGACCAGGAGGTCAACTCGCGCGCCTACGTCGCCGGGTTCAACTTCAAGGGATCCGACCAGCAGCGCAAGGTCGGCGCGCTGTCGGGCGGCGAGCGCAACCGCGTGCATCTCGCCAAGCTGCTGCGCCGCGGCGGCAACACGCTGCTGCTCGACGAGCCGACCAACGACCTCGACGTCGACACCCTGCGCGCGCTCGAAGAGGCGCTGCTCGCGTTCCCCGGCTGCGCGGTGATCATCTCCCACGACCGCTGGTTCCTCGACCGCGTCGCGACGCACGTGCTCGCGTTCGAGGGCGACTCGCAGGTCACGTGGTTCGAGGGCAACTTCGAGGCCTACGAGGAGCACCGGCGCGCGCGGCTCGGCGCCGAGGCCGACCGCCCACACCGGATCACGTACAAGAAGCTCGTCCGCTCCTAGGGCGAATGGTCGCCGCGATCTGACCCTCAGGATCCCCTGCTAGCTTCCGCCGCCGCATGATCGCGGTCGTCCTCTCGCTGATCCTGGGCGCGGTGCTGATCGGCTCGGCCGCCATGAAGCTCGCCGACGGGCCGCGCACCCGCCTCGCGCTCGCCACCTACGGGCTGCACGGCGAGCAGGCGTCGATCGCGTGGGCGGCACTGGTCGCCGTCGAGCCGGCGCTCGGGATCGCTGTCGCCGCCGGGGTGCAGGCCGCCGCGTGGGCCGCCGCCGCGCTGTGCGGCTCCTTCGCGCTCGCCCAGGCCGCTGTGCTCATGTCCGGCCACGGCGGCGCGCCGTGCGCGTGCTTCGGCTCCGGGGGGCGCGTCGGCCGCGGCTCGCTCGCCCGCACCGCGGGGCTCGCCGTCGCGTTCTCGATCCTGCCGCTGCTCGACCGCCGCGAGCCCTCGACCGAGGGGTGGCTCGCGATCGGGCTCGGCGTCGCGCTGCTGGCGCTCGTCGCGCTCGGCATCGCGGTGCTCGCGCTGGCCCGGGAGCTCGGCGCGCTGCGCGCCGAGATCGATCCTCGCGGCGCGCTCGAGATCCCCGAGGAGGGGCCGGAGCTCGGCGGCCGGACGGAGCTGATGGAGGTCGAGCCGGGCCGGCTCGGGCTCGCCGTGTTCACCTCGGACGGCTGCGGGATGTGCCGCGCGCTCGAGCCCGCCATCGCGGCGCTCGGCCGCGACCCGCTGGTGCACCTGCGGACGTTCGACGAGGTCCGCGACGCCCACGAGTGGGCGGCGGCAGGCATCCCGGGCAGCCCGTTCGCGGTCGCGCTCGACGAGCACGGCATCGTCCTGGCCAAGGGCACGTTCAACACCGCGGGCCAGCTCGAGTCCGTCCTCGCGACCGCCGAGCGGCGGCGCGCGTGAACCAGTCGCGACGCGGCTTCCTCGCCAAGGTGAGCGGAGCGCTGATGGCCGTCACCGGCGCGCGCACGGTCGGCTCGCTCGTGGCCCCCGGCGAGGCCGAGGCATACCACTTCTGCGGGCACATCTACACGACGGACTCCTGCCCCCACCCGACCGGGCTGCCGCGGATCGACTCCAGGGGCCGGCCGCTGCGCGCCCGGGACGGCCACCGCGTCGACGACCTGGGCCGGCTCGTCGACCTCGCCGGCAACCCGGTCGACGAGGACGGCAAGCCGCTGACCGACGCCGAGGGCGCGCCGCTGCCGGCCGCCTCGCGCACGCCGGTCTGCAAGGCGGTCGGCGAGCGCTACGGGATGACGACGCAGATCGACGGCGCCTGGTACCGCTGCTGCGGCGGGCACGTGCGCAAGCTCGTCGACTGCTGCTCCTACAAGCACCACCGCATCAACGGCGACCGCTCGCTGGTCGGCTACTGCTACAAGGGCCGCCGCGTGTTCTGCGTCATGTACTTCCAGACGAAGGTGCCGTGCTGAGGTGCTGACCTGGGTGCTCGCCGCCGCGGCGCTCGCCGCCGGAGTGACCGGGGCGTGGTCGCCGTGCGGCTTCTCGATGGTCGAGACGCTGGCGCCGGCGGGCTACGCCGGCCGCCTCCGGACCACGCTCGTCGCCTGCCTCACGTTCACGCTCGGCGCGCTCGCGGGCGGCGTGCTGACCTTCGGCGGGCTCGCGACGCTCGGTGGCGCGCTCGGCTCCGGTGGCACGGCGGCAGCCGTGGTGGCCGCGGCGATCGCGGTGGCCGCGGCGGTCGGCGAGGCGCGCGGGACGCGGATCGTCCCGCAGGTGCGCCGTCAGGTCCCGGAGTCCTGGCGGCGCTTGCTGCCCGTCCCGCTCGCCGCCGGCCTCTACGGCGTGCTGCTCGGCCTCGGCTTCACCACCTTCATCCTCACGTTCGCGGTATGGGCGCTCGCGGCCGTCAGCGTCGCGCTCGGCGACCCGGCCCTCGGCGCCGTGCTCGGCCTCGCCTTCGGCGCCGGCCGCGCCCTGCCGGTGATCGCGCTCGCGCCGGTGGCCGACGGCGACCGCGGCAACGCCGCGCACGCCGCGATGGCCGAGCGGCCCGCGATCCTGCGCGGCCTGCGCGTCGCCGATGCCGTCGCGCTCGCCGTCTGCGCCGCCGTCATCGGCGCGGCGCCCGCGCAGGCGGCGCCGTCCGCCACCGTCGCGGCGGACGCGGCATCCGGCCCGGCGGCCGACGGCGCGCTGTTCGCCTTCCAGCGACCCGGCGGCGTCGGCTACCTCCGCCGCGACGGCGCGACGCTCGCCCTGCCCGGCCGCGACCCGGCGCTCGCCGCCGGCCTCGTCGGCTGGCGGGAAGGCGCGCGGATCGTGCTCGCCGATCCCGCCACGCTCGTCCCCGTCGCGACCTACGACTCACCGGGCGGCGGCGCCTTCGCGTTCAGCGACCAGTGGGTCGTGTGGCTCGTCGGGACGTCGGAGCTCGTGGCCCAGCCGCGCAACGCGACGGCCCCGCCGCGCGTCGTCGCCCGCGCGGGCCGCGGCGAGCAGCTCGGCCGCCCCGGGCTGGCCGGGCAGGCACTCGTCTTCCACCGCGCCGGCCGCGCGGGGTCGCAGATCCGGCTGCTCGACCTCGGCTCGGGCCGCGAGCAGCTGCTGCGCTCGGAGCGCCGGGCGCTGCTGCTCAACCCGTCCTTCGACGGCGGCGCGGTGCTGTACGTGCGCTCCACCTACACGCGTCAGGAGCTCCGCCTCGGCCCGCCCGTGCCCCGTGCCACCACGCGCGACCGGCGCATCTTCGGCACCACGCCCACGGGGCGGCGTGACGCCGAGCGCGAGAAGGGCCACCGCCTCCACCGCCAGGGCTATCCGGGAGGCCGGCGGCCGCGGCTCCCGCCGCGCCCACGCGCCGGGATCACCGACACGCTGTGGACGACCGCTCTGGGACCGACCACGGCGTACGTCACGCGGCTGAGGTTGCGGGGTGGGACGACGGCGGCGGCGGTGCTGAGCGTGCCGCGGTAGCGCGGACGAACGTCAACTGCGGCTGGGTAGGAGGGTTGACCGGACCGTTTCCGGTCTACCGTCCTGCCCGGAACCCGCATAGCGATGACTAGGCAGGACAGTGGCCGCCGCGGCACTTCAGACTCACCGCTACCCAGCCGCCGTTGACGTTCGCCCCGCAGAACCGCGAACGCCTACAAGAACTCCTCCAACACCACCGCCACCGACGCCGCCGAGTCCACCACCGCGTCGGCATCCGCCAGAGCCTCCACCCCATACGGTCCCGTCGCCACCGCGATCACGCGCACGCCGTCCGCCCTCGCGCACGCGATGTCGCGCGGCGTGTCGCCGATCACGACCGTCCGCTCGCGCGGCCAGTCACCCGCCCGCGAGCGGGCGAGCGGGGGCAGGCGCTCGCGCTGCTCGGCGTCGGATCCGAAGGCGCCCTGCCCCTCGGGGAACCAGTCCCCGATCCCGGCGCGCGCGAGCTTGAGCCGCGCGATGCGCTCGTAGTTGCCGGTGACCAGCGAGAACCGGTAGGCATCCGGGCGACCGCCGAGCGCCACGAGTGCATCGGACACCCCCGGCGCGAGCCGCGGCGACAGGTCCGCCGGGCACAGCTCGTCGTAGAGCGCGCAGCAGGCGGCGACGACGTCGTCGGCGCGGGCGTCGATGGCGGGCGGCGCGAGCCCGGCGGCGACCAGCAGGTCGCGCGCGATCGCACCGTCGGTGCGCCCGGCCGCCTCGACCCGGTGGCCGTCGAGCGACAGCTCGCCGTGCACCTGCACGAGCGCCGCGCGCATCGCCTCCGCGTGCTCGAGCGACGCCCGCTGGAGGAGCGTGCCGTCGATGTCCCAGAGCAGCAGGAGCGGCTTCGTCACCGCGCGAACGACATGCCCGGCTCGAGCCGTCGCGCGAACGCGGCGATCAGCCGCGCGGCGTTGTGCACGTCGTCGAGCTGGACCATCTCGACCGGGGTGTGCATGTAGCGCAGCGGCACGGAGACGACGCCGGTGGGCACACCGGCGCGCGAGATGTGGATGGCGTCCGCGTCCGTCCCGGTCGAGCGGGCGCTCGCCGTGGCCGTGAACGGGATCTCCTCCGCCTCGCCCACGTCGTGCATCAGCTCGAAGATCTGCGGATGGAGCGTGGCCCCGCGCTGCAGCACCGGGCCGCTGCCGAACCGGTGGCGCCCGACCTCCTTCTCGTTCGTGTCGGGGGCGTCGGTGGCGAACGTGACGTCGACCACGATCGCGAGGTCGGGCTCGAGCGCGAACGCGGTGGTGCGCGCGCCCGCGAACGTGATCTCCTCCTGGCTCACGGCGACCGCGCAGACGTCGCCGGGCGCACCGCCCGCCTCGGCGACGAGCCGCGCCGCCTCGTAGGCGACGAAGCAGCCGATCCGGTTGTCCATCGAGCGCGAGATCACGCGGTCGTTGGGCAGCTCGACCGGCTCGCCGACGATCACCGCGACGTCGCCGACGCGCACCAGCGAGCGGGCGTCGTCACCGTCCTTCGCGCCGATGTCGATGTGCAGGTGCTTGAGCTCGGGAGCCTTGCGCCGCTCCTCCTCGTTGAGGAGGTGGATCGGCTTCTTGCCGACGACGCCGATGACGGGCCCGTTGCGAGTGATGATCTCGAGCCGCTGGCCGACGAGGATCACGGGGTCCCAGCCGCCGACGTTGGTGAACCAGAGGAAGCCGTCGTCGTCGATGTGGTGGACGATCAGCCCGATCTCGTCGATGTGGCCGACGATCGCGAGCACCGGTCCGCCGGCCGTGCCGACCACGCGCGCGACGGTCGAGCCGACGCTGTCGTTCGTGACCTCGGCGAACTCCGCGCAGGCCTCGCGGAAGACCGCGGCCGGCGCCTGCTCATAGCCCGAGGGGCCCGGCGCCGTCAGCAGGCGGCGCAGGACGTCAGGGACGCTCACTCGGAGTCCGCCGACAGCTGGCGCAGCACGTAGGGCAGGATCCCGCCGTGGCGGAAGTACTCGGCCTCCTTGGGCGTGTCGATGCGGACGCGCGCGGTGAACTCCTTGTCGTCGGCCTTCACGCTCACCTCCTTGGCGGAGCCGTCCTCGGCGATGCCGGTAATCGTGAACTCCTCCTCGCCCGTGAGCCCGATCGACTCCGCGTCCTCGCCCTCGGCGTACTGCAGCGGCAGCACGCCCATGCCGACGAGGTTCGAGCGGTGGATGCGCTCGAAGGACTCGGCGATCACGGCGCGCACCCCGAGCAGCGTCGTGCCCTTGGCGGCCCAGTCGCGCGAGGAGCCCGAACCGTACTCCTTGCCCGCGAGGACGACGAGCGGCGTGCCCTCCTCGGCGTACTTCATGGCCGCGTCGTAGATCGTCATCTCATCGCCGTCCGGCAGGTGGCGGGTGACACCGCCCTCGGTCCCCGGCG
>JAXDGC010000536.1:0-5392 GCA_034665245.1 Solirubrobacteraceae bacterium
GCCCTCGACCGGGAGCAGGCCGACTCCGTGCTGGCGTGCTACGGCGCGTCGCGCCGACGCGCATGACGAGCAGGCCTTGGTTCGATGCCCCCGCCAGGAATCGAACCTGGAACCTTCGGATTAAGAGTCCGCTGCTCTGCCAGTTGAGCTACAAGGGCGCGGTGCGCAGTGTAGAACGAAGCTAGGGGGTGGCGCTGGGCTGCGCGGCGGCCTGCGAGCCGGCCGCGGACTGCTTGGCCTGCTCGAGCTGGCCCTTGAGCGCCTGGCGCATGTCGGGAGCGGTCAGCTCGAGCGCCTTGTTCTTCGCGAGATCGCCCTTGCGGGTCTGGCCGGCCTGGTAGGCGAAGATCGCCAGCTGTGTGAAGGTCGACGAGGTCGGGCGGGCCGTGGTGATGACCTCCTGCGCCTGGGCGGCCTTGTCGGGCTTGTTCAGCGCGCCGAAGGCCTGGACCATCAGGCTCGCGACGCGGTCGTCGGGCTTCTTCGGATTGAGCGCGAGGTAGCGGTCCCACGCGTCGCCGGCGCTCGTCAGCTTCGCGGTGCCGGTCGCGGTGAAGGTGCCCTTGGCGGGGTCGAAGTTCTTGCCGAGGCCGGCGACCTGGAAGCGCGCGCGGGCGAGCGCCGCCCAGGCGGGCGCGTCCTGCGGGTTGGCCTGCGTCTTCTTGAGCGCCGCGGTCTCCTGCTTGGTGAACCGGTCGGCGCCGGTGTCACCGCCGCCGCTGCGCGACGTGATCGCGTCGACGAGGCCGCCCGAGACACCGCCGCCGCCGCCGATCCCGAACAGAACGAGACCCCCGCCCATCAGGAAGGCGAGCGCGATGTAGACGATCTTTACGGTCCGGCGCCTACCGGAGCCTCTGAGGTCGAAGAGCATGGATCAGGGTTCGAGGTCGCCGGCGACGCGGGGAGCGCGCCGCTCGATCAACCAGGCCAACAGGATAGAACCCTCGAAGAGCAAGTAGAGCGGGACCATCAGCGAGAGCATGGTCACCGGGTCCTGGCCCGGGAGCAGCATCGCGATGACCGCGATCCCGAGGATGCTGTAGCGGCGCGAGTGGCGCAGCTGGGCCACCGTGATGATCCCCAGGCGCGTGCAGGCGAGGATCCCCACCGGCACCTGGAAGCAGAGGCCCATCGCGATCAGGACGGTTATCGCGAAGCGGTAGTAGTCCTTGGCCTGCAGGAGGATGTCGAACTTGTCGTCGTTGAAGTTCTGCAGGAAGTTGATCGCGTTCGGCAGCACCATGTAGTACGCGAACACGACGCCCGCGACGAAGAGGAACGGCACCATGGCCATGAGCGGCAGCGCGACGCTGCGCTCGCTGCGCGAGAAGGCCGGGAGCACGAAGGCGTAGGCCTGGTAGAGGAGGAACGGCAGCGCGATCAGCATCGCCGCGTAGGCCGCGATCCGTACCGTGGCGGTGAACGGCTCCCCGACCCCGAGCGTCACCGGCCGCCGGGCCTCGCGGGGCGGGACGGAGCGCGCGAGAGCCCGGTATTGGGTCGCCAGCTCCTGGTAGCCGCGGCGCGTCGCGGCGTTGTCGGCCGCACGCGCGAGGCCGTCGAAGGTCACCGCCGACGCCATCGCCGACTTCCGCAGCTGGACCTGGAAGGCCGCCGTGCGCTCGAACGGGTCCTTCCCCGGCTTGTTCTTGAACGCCGTCCCCTGGAGCGGTTGGTTGATGATGTTGAGGACCACGTCGCCCTGCCAGAGGCAGACCCCGAAGCAGGCGGCGAAGACGACGACGCAGACGATGATGCGCTTGCGCAGCTCGTCGAGGTGCTCGACAAGGCTCAGGCGATCCTCGTGTCGGATCGGCCGCAGGGTGGTGGCCATGAGCGAGGCCCCCGGCTAGCGCTTCTCGGAGGCGACCCCGTCCGCGGCGGGCTGCGTGGTCTCCTCCTCGGGGCGTCCGAGCGCGGCGGCCGCCTGGCTGCGGGTCGCCGCGTCGGCGTCGTCGCTGGTGTCCTCGTCGTCGTCGTCGTCGGACTTGCTGGTGATCGAGTCCTTGAACTCCCGCATCCCGGCGCCGAGCTGGCGGCCGAGGGCGGGCAGTCGCTTCGGCCCGAAGATCATCAGGACGATCCCGAGCACGATCAGCAGCTCGAGCGGCCCGACGGTTTGGAAGACGGCGAGATTCATAGGCGTTCGGGCATTCCTACGCGCAACGAACCCTAGCGGCTCACTCGAAGTGGACGGATGGCCCAGTCAAGTCCGGCAGCCCGCGTTCCGATGTAGGGCGCAGACCCCATCAAGTTATGAATCAGCCCAGCGAAAACTCCCACTACGTCCGCCGCGTGGTCCTTCCCTCAGGTCGTGAGATCGAGGTCGTCTACTTCGACGCACAGGCCGCGCCTGCCGACGCCGCACCGATCGTCACCAACCCGCACACGCGTCTCCACGAGTGTCCGGAGTGCGACCGCGGCCTCGTCTACCCGGTGGAATGGGAGGAGGCCTCCCCGACGCAGTGGGAGGTGCTGCTCCGCTGCCCCAACTGCGAGTGGACCGACCTCGGCATCTACGACCAGACCGTCGTGGATCGCTTCGACGAGGAGCTCGACCGCGGCACGGAGACTCTGGTCGACGACCTCATGCGTCTCCAGCAGGCCAACATGGAAGACGAGCTCGAGCGCTTCACCTCAGCGCTCGCGTCGGACGCCATCTGGCCGATGGACTTCTAGCTGTACCGGTCGACGACGCCGTCGGCCACCAGCTCGAGCGCCCCGCGCTGCGCGTCGGGCAATGCCGGGAGCTCGGCCTTCGCGTCGGCGACCATCTCCAGCGCGTCGGCGCGCGCCGTCTCGAGCGCGCCGGTCGCCGCGATCGCGTCGCACACCGTCTCGGCCTGCTCGGGTGTCCGCACCTCGCGCAGCTCCAACCGCGCGAGCTCGGGATCACGCTCGCGCGCGAGGATCAGCGGCAGCGTCACCGTCCCGTCGAGCAGGTCCGTGCCCCGGTGCTTGCCGGTGCGCTCGGCCGGGCCCGAGACGTCCAGGACGTCGTCGAGCAGCTGGAAGGCGAGGCCGATGCGGCGCCCGAACTCCCCGAGCAGCTCGACCGGGCCACCGCCCTCGAGCGCCCCGAGCGCGCACGCGGCCTGGAACAGCCGCGCAGTCTTGAGGTCGCAGCGAGCCAGGTAGCGCTCGCGTGTCGTCGCGACGTTCCAGGCGTCGGCGCGCTGCATCAGCTCACCCTCGGCGAGCGCCGACGAGGCAGCCGACAGGACCCGGATCTCCTCCGCGCTGCCGTTGGCGGCGAGCTCTGAGAACGCGCGCGAGAACAGCAGGTCGCCCGTCGCGGTCGCCATGTCGCGCCCCGCGACCGCGACGACCGTCGGCCGGCCCCGCCGCAGGTCCGCCCCGTCGAGGACGTCGTCGTGCACGAGCGTCGCGGAGTGGATGAGCTCGACCGCGACCGCGGCCCGCAGCACCCCGGCGCCGTCACCGTCGCCGAGCGCTCCCGCGGCGACGAAAACGAGCAGTGGGCGCAGCCGCTTGCCTCCCGCGGCGATCGTCGCGCCGGCGTGCTCGCCGAGCACCGGCCCGTGTGACGCGGCGACCTCGGCCAGGCGCGCCTCGAGTCGCTCGAGCATCGCGGGGACGTGGGCGCCCCCGGCCTCGATGACCGCTGCGACGGACTCGGCGGACGCCATCAGGTGACTGTTCCCGAATGCAGTGCGATGATGCCGCCGGCGGTCAGAATCCAGCGGACGTCGGTCAGGCCCGCCCGCGCGAGCGACCCGCCCAGCGCCTCGGGGCCGGGGAAGCGCTTCACCGACTTGGGCAGGTAGGTGTAGGCCTCGGGGTCTGCGGCGAAGCGTCCGAGCGTCGGCACGACCCGATCAAACCAAATTGAGAAGAACGTGGAAAGCGGCGGACGTGTCGGGGTCGTGATCTCGAGCACGACCACGCGCCCACCGGGCCGCACGACGCGCGCCATCTCCCCCAGGCCGCGCTCCAGGTCGGAGAAGTTCCGCGCGCCGAAGCCGACCGTGGCGGCGTCGAAGGAATCGTCCGGATAGGGCAGCTCGAGCGCGTTGCCCCATTCCCAGCGCAGGCCCGGCTCGCCGCCCGCCTTCGTGCGCGCGCGCTCGAGCATCCCCTCCGAGAAGTCCGAGCCGACGACCTCGCCGCCCGGCCGCACGCGGCGCGCGAGCTCGAGCGCCAGGTCGCCGGTGCCGGTGGCGACGTCGAGCGCGCGCCGGCCCGGCTCGACCCGGGCGAGGTCGGCGGCGCGCTCGCGCCAGCGGTGGTGCAGCCCGGCCGTCATGACCGAGTTCATGACGTCATAGAAGCCCGCGATGCGATCGAACATCGCGCGGACCTGACCTTCGTCGAGCGTCCCCGAGGGCGCTGGGGCGGAGCGCATGGGCGAGCGGCTACTGGCCGGACTTGTGCAGCTGCGAGAGGAAGTCGACCAGCGCGGCCTTCTTGTTCTCGGGCAGGCCCGCGTACGAGGGCATCGGCGCGGTCGGGTTCTCGAGCGTCCGCCGGATGGCGGCCTTGGGCAGCTTGTCGGCGATCTCGGTCAAGTGCGGCCCGGGGCCGTCGTTGCCGTTCTCACCCACCTTGTGGCAGGCGAGGCAGCCCGACTGGGCCATCACCAGCTTCCCCGGCTCGTATCTCTTGGCGACCTTCAGGTCGATCTCGTTCGGCGAGCCGGCGTTGGCGCCGAGGAAGGTCAGGTAGCCCATCGCGATGATCGTGAGGATGCCCGCCGTGGTCGCGATCGGCCGGCGCTCGGGGCGACGTTCGGGGCCGCGGTCGTAGAACGGGAGCAGCAGCAGCAGGATCATGCAGATGGTCGGGATCCCGATCGTCGCCAGTGGCGTCAGCGCCGACGGCTTGATCACGCGCAGCAGCTCGAAGAGGAAGAAGAAGTACCACTCGGGCCGTGGCACGTAGGTGGTCGTGGTCGGGTCCGCCTTCGGCCCCAGCTCGGCGCCGAGGATCAGCGACAGCAGGATGATCGTGAACATCACGATGCAGGCCATGACCGAGTCCTTCGCCACGGCGTAGGGGAAGAACGGCTTCCCCGCCGACTTCAGCAGCGAGTACTCGCGCAGGTAGGCCTGCTTCTCGCCGCGGTTCATACGCGCTCCTGCCCGAGCTTCTCGGGCTCATCGGGCTTCAGCCACGGCGGCGCCGTGGTCCCGAGGCGGGCCACCAGGTAGAGGTGCGCGCCGATCAGCGCCGCGATCAGCCCAGGGACCAGCAACATGTGGATGGCGTAGAAGCGCGACAGCGTGGTCGCGTTGAACTCCGCCCCGCCGCGCAGGAAGTCGCCGAGGTACGGGCCCGCGATCGGGCCGGAGGCGGTGATGTTGGCGGCCACGATCGTGGCCCAGTAGGAGCGCTGGTCGAACGGGAGCAGGTAGCCCGTCAGCGACAT
>JAXDGC010000537.1:0-2979 GCA_034665245.1 Solirubrobacteraceae bacterium
CGAACCCGGCGCGCGAGAGCCGGTCGAGCGCGGCGCGGATCGTCGGCTCGTCGTAGGACACCACGGGATCGCGGTTCGTCGTCTGGTTGCACGCCGCCCGCAGCGCGATCAGCGAGAGCGGATAGACGTCGGGCGTCGTGCGCTGCTTCTCGATCAGGCACCCGAGCACCCGCACCTCGACCGCGTCCAGATCCACGGTCTCGACTCTACGGAATCGCGAGCAGCCGGCGGCGCTCTTCGTCGACGTCGAAGTCCGCCTCGGGCCAGCCGAGGTCGAGCGCCTCCAGCGCCTCGATCAGCAGCTGCGTGATCGCCCAGTTGCGGTACCACTTGCGATCGGCCGGGACGATGTGCCAGGGCGCGACGTCGGTGCTGCAGCGCTCGAGCGCGTCGGCGTAGGCGGCCATGTAGTCCGCCCACAGCGCGCGGTCCTCGAGGTCGCCGGGGTTGTACTTCCAGTGCTTGGTCGGATCGTCGAGGCGAGCGAGCAGCCGCGCGCGCTGCTCCTCGGCCGAGATGTGCAGGAAGCACTTGACGACGCGCGTGCCCGAGGCGACGAGCTTCGCCTCGAACGTGTTGATGGTCCGGTAGCGGCGGCCCCACGTCCGGCGATCGACGACGCCGCGCACCCGTGCGGCGAGGACGTCCTCGTAGTGGGAGCGGTCGAACACGCCGACCTTGCCCGGCTTCGGCAGCTGCCGGCGGATGCGCCACAGGAAGTCGTGCTCGAGCTCCTCGGGCGTCGGCCGGCCGAACGTCGCGACGTGCAGCCCCGACGGATCGCACTGCCCGACGACGTGGCGGACCGTGCCGCCCTTGCCCGAGGTGTCCATCCCCTGCAGCACGAGCAGGACGCTGCGGCTCCCGCCCTTGCGGCCCTCGGCGTAGAGCCGTTCCTGGAGCGTCGAGACGCGCTCGGCCAGCTCTGGATGCGCCTTGCGGGCGGCGCTCTTGCCCTTCTCGAAGCCGGGGGTGGCGCGCGCGTCGACGGCGAACAGGTCGATCGGCCCCGCCGTAGCGCGCAACAGGTTGGAGATGGGGGATCTGGCCATCGCGCGCACGGTACCGCCGGGCGAACGTCAACAGCGGGCTGGTGAGGGAGGGTGCGGAGCGCCGCGGCGCTTCTGCGAGCGGGGGTGTGCTGACTTTGTCGGAACTATTGCCATGAACTCAGCACACCCCCGCCACCGACACCCCGAACGCTCCCCTCACCAGCCGCCGTTGACGTTCGCCGGTCGAGCCGATGCGCGTGCTTCCGCAGTGCGAGAGGATCCGCGCATGGTCGTCACGCGCGAGTACGTCGAGATCCCGGTCGAGGGCAGGCGGATGCGCGCCTTCGCGGCCGCGCCGCGTGAGGGCGGCCCGCATCCCGGCGTCGTCTTCTACTCCGACATCTTCCAGCTCACCGAGCCGACGCTGCGCTGGGCGGTGCGGCTCGCCGGCTACGGGTTCCTCGTCGTGGTGCCCGAGATCTACCACCGCATCGAGCCGGCCGGGACGGTGCTCGGCTTCGACGACGAGGGCAAGGTGCGCGGGCAGGCCGACGCCGACGCGACGCCGGTGGCGGCCTTCGACGAGGACATCGACGGCGCCCTCGCGTGGCTCGCCGAGCACTCCAACGGGGCGATCGGCGCCGCCGGCCACTGCACCGGCGGGCACCTCGCCTTCCGCGCGGCGCTGCGCCCGCAGGTCCGCGCGACCGCGTGCTGGTACGCGACCGGGCTGCACGACGGCAAGCTCGGCGCGGACGAAGACGCCAGCTCGCTCGCCCGCGCGGGCGAGATCGAGGGCGAGCTGCTGATGATCTGGGGCACACGCGATCCGCACACGCCCGCGGAGGGCCGTGCGCTGATCCGGCCCCGGATCGAGCTGACGGGCGTGCCGCTGACGTGGCTCGAGTACCCGGCCGAGCACGCGTTCGGCCGCGACGTCGGCGACCGCTACGACCCCGAGGTCACCGACCAGGCGTTCGAGGAGACGGTCGCCGTGCTGCGCCGCTCGCTGCTCGGCTGATCCGCCGCGCCCATCCCGCGCTCGATCGTGTCGATCAGGTCGGCGCGCAGCCCCGACGCGGGGATGACCCGGTCGACCGAGCCGACCTCGACGGCGCGCTGCACGCTGTGGACGGCGTCGAACTCCGCGGCCACCTCGCCCAGCTTCTCCGAGCGCACCTCGGTCCAGCGCTCGTCGCGCTCGGCGCGCAGCCGCTGGCGCTCGTCCCCCTCCGCGGCGGCCAGCCGCTCGTCGAGCCCGGCGATCCGCTCGTCCGCGCGCGTGCGGGCGTCCACGTCGCGCGCGAACACCACGGCGGCGGCGGGCGCGCCGCCGAGCACCGACGCGTAGGCGCCCTCGATCGCGATCGTCTCGAGGTTGTCGTTGAGCGCGCGCGAGAACACGACGAACGCGCCGCCGTGGAAGCGCGAGATGACGCAGAACGCGACCGGCCCGTCGAAGTTGACGATCGCGCGCCCGATCTCGGCGCCGTACTCGAGCTGCAGCCGCCGCATCGACTCGGGCGAGCCGTCGAAGCCCGCGAGGTTGGCGAGCACGACGAGCGGGCGCCGGCCGGAGGCGGCGTTGATCGCGCGCGCGACCTTCTTCGAGGCGAGCGGAAACAGCGTGCCCGACGTCCACTGCTCGGGCCCGTCGGCCGGGATCGAGCCGAAGCGCGACAGCGGTCGGCACTCGATGCCGAGCATCGCGACCGGCCAGCCGCCGAGGTGGGCGTCCCACGTGACGGCGATCTCCGCCTCGCGCATGCCCGCCCAGCGCTCGAGCGGAGTGTGGTCGGCGTCGGCCACGGCGCGCATCACCGCGCGGATGTCGAACGGCTTCTTGCGCCCGGGGTTCGTCTCCTCGGAGAAGATCTCGCCGACCGTCTGGAGGTCCGAGCCGGGCGCCTCGTGCGGCGAAGAGCTCACGTCGCGGTCCCCGGGGTCGCTCGTCTCGGCGCGGCGCGGGAAGCGCTCGCCCGGCGCC
>JAXDGC010000538.1:0-3697 GCA_034665245.1 Solirubrobacteraceae bacterium
ATTATAGTAGAACAACAACAACAACAATTAATCAAAAAATAGAAATATGATTATAAAATGTATAATTTTATATAATCGTAGAGCTAAATATATTGTCTATCTGATCATTTTATATGTAGTATATAGAGTCAGCATAAAAACACGGATGCAATTCTTTGTCAGAGATACAGACTGAGGAGTTTGAAGACAAAGGATGAAGATGGCGTAGTAACGAGTTTACAATGATCGCTGTGTATAGGATCAAAAACCATTAAAATTTCAATACATAGTAAAGCAAATAAATAGATAATTAAATCTAGAAATTCGCGCAGAAATAAAATAGTATTGAAATTAGTAAATAGATATATCAGGTTGTAGTGCAGTGTAAGAATAAAAATAGTTAATCCATAGATAATTAAAATAAAATTGTTAATACCATCAATTAAATAAAAAAACGAACTGGAACTGGTGCAAAGACGCCGATTGGTGGATGACTCGGCTTGATAAGCGAAGAAGGACGTGGCAAGCTGCGATAAGCCTGGGGTAGGTGCACGCGACCGACGATCCCGGGATGTCCGAATGAGGTCTCTCTATACACTCCCATGCTTTAATTAGCTAGGGAGAGCAAACCGTCCGAAGTGAAGCATCTGAGTAGGACGAGGAAGAGAAATCAATTGAGATTCCGTTAGTAGCGGCGAGCGAAAGCGGAACAGCCCAAACTGAATCTGTTATGGTAACATAATAGAGATGTGGTGTTACGGTTATAGCGTATAGGATCCTGTCTTTGGAGCTAAAGTGTACTGGAATGTACCGGAATAGAGGGTGATACCCCCGTAAGCAAATGAAGATGGGATTCTGCTATATCCAGAGTAACTGGCCTTGGCAGTGGCCAGTGAAGATGGGTGAAAGTAGTATCCAAGGCTAAATATTCATCAAGACCGATAGAAAACTAGTACCGTGAGGGAAAGTTGAAAAGTACCCCGGAAGGGGGGTTAAAAGCGCCTGAAACCAATCGGTTACAGACGTGTATGGCTCGAAAGGATTCAATCTAGAGTCATACGTTCCGTCTAGAAACACGGGCCAGGGAGATTGCTGTCATGGCAAGCTTAACCTTTTACAAAGGGAAGGCAAAGGGAAACCGAATTTGCGCATTTTTTCTTTATTGAAAAAAGAGGCAATGGATCTGAAAGGGTCTCAAGTCATGGCAGTAAGGCTAGAAACCGGACGATCTAGTCCTGGATAAGACGAAGGTGAGTGAAAACTCGCTGGAGGTCTGCAAGGGTCCTGACGTGCAAATCGGTCCCCTGATCTGGGATTAGGGGTCAAAAACCAATCTAGTCCGGTGATCGCTAGTTCCCACCGAAGTGGATCGCAGTCCTGCCTTAGCTGAGATGGCCTGTATTGTAGAGCACCGATCGGACGGTAAGGGTTCGAAAGAGCTCGCCATCCATTCGAACTCCGAATATACGGGCGTCGTAGAAGCTAGGAGGCGGGTTTATGTGGGGTAAGCCTCATAACCGAGAGGGGGACAACCCAGACTAAAGTTAAGGTCCCCAAATGTCTACTAAGTGTCAAACCAAAGGGTGTTTTCGAGCAGAGACAGCAGGAAGGTAGGCTCAGAAGCAGCCATTCTTCAAAGAGTGCGTAACAGCTCACCTGCCGAGCTCGAAAGCCCCGAAAATTCACGGGGCTCAAGTAGACTACCGATACTTTAGACCACCGACGATGTCGGTGCGTGGTAGGTGGGCGTAGTGTTTGGGTAGAAGCTGGGCTGTAAAGTCCAGTGGACCGAACTACTAGTGCAGATCCTGGTGGTAGTAACAGCATAGCCGGGTGAGAATCTCGGCGACCGCATGGGCAAGGGTTTCCCGGCAATGCGTCATCAGCCGGGAGTTAGCCGGTCCTAAAAACAACCTCAACAGAATTGTTTGAATGGGAAACTGGTTAATATTCCAGTGCCTTGAGAGTTCGTTAATACCTTTTCTGTCGCTTCCGGATAGGGTAAGCAGAACCGTCGTTCTGTCCAAGTACTCTAGCTTTGAGGAGTGCCGTAATGGCGAGAATCAAAGCGAGATACGAATGGCCTTCCGCAAGGAGGGTTTACTTGAGTCCAGGAGACAATGAAAGCAGAAATTGGAAGATACTCTCAAGTCCGTACCGAGATCCGACACTGGTGCCCTGGATGAGAAGTCTAAGGTCTATCGGGTATACCGTATGGCAAGGGAACTCGGCAAAATAGCTCCGTACCTATGGTATAAGGAGTGCCTGCAGTTTTTACGAGGAGTAGGGATTGCAGGTCGCAGTGACTAGGGGGTCCCGACTGTTTAATAAAAACACAGGTGGTCGCTAGTCCGAAAGGATGTGTATGGCCTCTGTATCCTGGCCAGTGGCGGTACCTAAAACCTGGGTTCAACCGGGCTAAGGGCCGCTAAACGCCGGGAGTAACTCTGACTCTCTTAAGGTAGCCAAATGCCTTGTCGGGTAAGTTCCGACGTGCATGAATGGAACAACGAGGGCCCCGCTGTCCCTGCCTACAACCCGGTGAAGCCACATAACGGGGACGAACAGTCCCCGAACCTCTGTCGGGGAGAGAAGACCCTGTGGAGCTTTACTGCAGCCTGTTGTTGCGATATGGTTGCAAATGCAGAGAGTAGCTGGGAGCCGTTATGGTCAGTTCTCCGGGACTGATCTAGGCAACAGTGTAACACCAGCCATTTGTTACCGTATCGCTAACCTGTTTATACAGGGACATCGGCAGGTGGGCAGTTCGGCTGGGGCGGCACCCCCTTGAAAATGTATCGAGGGGGCCCAAAGATTGGCTCAGGCGGGACAGAACTCCGCCGGTGAGGGCAAAGCCAAAAGCCAGTCTGACTGGATTCCCAATGATACGGGATTCAGAGGCGAAAGCCGGGCTTAGCGATCCATCATGTCCTCACTATTGGGGGCTGGTGGTGACAGAAAAGTTACCCTAGGGATAACAGGCTCGTCGCGGGCGAGAGCTCCCATCGACCCCGCGGTTTGGTACCTCGATGTCGGCTCTTCCCATCCTGGTTCTGCAGCAGGAGCCAAGGGTGGGGCTGCTCGCCCATTAAAGGGGAACGTGAGCTGGGTTTAGACCGTCGTGAGACAGGTCGGTCTCTGCCTGACAGGGGCGTGGTTGTCTGAGGGGAAGTTGCCCCTAGTACGAGAGGAACAGGGCAGCGCAGCCTCTGGTTTATCAGTTGTCCGACAGGGCAAGCTGAGCAGCTAAGCTGTTTAGGATAACTCCTGAAAGCATCTAAGGAGGAAGCCTTTCCCGAGACAAGACAACCTTCCGTAAGGAGAAGGGCGGCCATAGAAGATGGCGTTGATGGAATGGAGGTGTAAGCATCAAGCTTTCGAGCGAGATATTCAGCCTGCCATCACCAATAGCCCAACGCACCTGATAACAATAATAACAACCGACAGAAGAAAAAATATTATAATAAAAGAAAAGGTATGCTAAGTCTATAATTTAATATACATTATTACTATAATTTACTATTTTATGCGTAAAGAGTTTCTATTTTTTATATTATTTAGAAGTATTTGTAAAATATATTATTTAATATTTAATGGTTTTTGATCCAGAACTTTTAGAATATTTCATATAATCCTTCATAAAAAAAGATAATGTATTCGGTTTGAGTTCTAATGACCATAAAAATGAAATAATGGATTTTATAGAAGTATTAGGATA
>JAXDGC010000539.1:0-2611 GCA_034665245.1 Solirubrobacteraceae bacterium
TGCATCTGCTGCGACGACTCGCACCTTTGTGCCAGGCCAACATCTGACCTGGGATGGTCTACCCCACACCAGCAGTCACGGTCCGGGCGCCCTTCCCAATCGCGGACGATCCGGCCGAACTACCGCCCGCCGGATCCGAAGCCCGGCACCTTGCGGATCGAGCCCGTGAACTTGCTTAGCCGGTCATTGATCAGCCCTATTGTCGGTCTTCGTCGGGGACGGGCTGAGCGCTGCGAGCGACTCGGGCACCCGTGGAGCCCTGACCTCACGACCGACGGTCCGTCCGCGGGATGGTGGTCATCTCTGCCGGGAGCACCCGCCAGGGTGGGACCGTGGGCAGACTGCCCGCGGCACGATTCGGCATCACGGAGGACACATGGCTGAGGGCGTTGTGAAGTGGTTCAACGGCGAGAAGGGGTTCGGGTTCATCGCTCCCGACGACGGCAGCAAGGACGTGTTCGTGCACTACTCGGCCATCGCGGGCAGCGGCTTCAAAACCCTCGAGGAAGGCCAGCGGGTGTCCTTCGATACCAGCCAAGGCCAGAAGGGCCCCCAAGCCGACAACGTCACCCCCATCTGACCCGGTTACCCCCGAGGCGGTACGCCTACGACAGGAGCAGACGCCTCGCCTCGTCGGCGCTGGCGACAGGCCTCCCATCGGGCGCAAGCCGCAGTGATGCCCTGCAGATCCCGCTCATGTCGGTAGCCGGATGGGACCGCGGGGGTCTGCAGTCGCAGGCGCGATGCTCATGACCGACTTCTTCGCGCGGCGCGGCTCTCCGCGCGGACACGTGCTGCGGTGCCGTGGGGGTAGCCGGCCTTGCAGGCCCGATGCTCGGTGGCCTCGTAGAGGAACACGAAGGAGTACGCGAGCCCGACCAGCGACCCGCTCGCCACGGCCATCACCCGGACCCACATCGGGCCCGGGATCAACACCAGCAACACGACCGCGACCGGCACCAGCTGCGCAAGCAATCGCAGCAGGTGACGCAGCGGCCAGGTGCGACAGGTGACGTCGTAGCGCACCCACTCCCGATACGCCGACGGCAGCGCACCGCCGGCGGCGTACCACAACCAGCGCAGAGGGCCCGGCCGCCGTGGCGACCCGTCCGTGATGCCATGTGAGTCTGGACTGTGCGTACTAGGTGCCGACCTCATGTCGGTGCTCCGGTCCCCGGGACGATTCGACCGCTCGGGCGTGGACTTTCGTCGAGAACAACGCGAGCCTTGACCGCCCACGTGCACGATGGTCCCGACCACCCCAGATTACGCCCCCAACGGGGTCGCCGGACATCTCGTCGAGGCGCCCGCGCCCGGCAACAGACCCCGCACCCCGCCCGCTCAGCATCCCTCACCTCAACGGCTGGCCGAGACCGGGCAGGTGATCTTCTCCTGGGCTGCGTGGTGGGCCGGCAGGCGCGGCGGGAGGTCCCGAGGTGCTGGCCGCGCGCCGCCGGTTCCAACAGGGTCAGGACAACGCCGACTACGTCGAATTCACCCGCGCGATGCAACGCATCGCCCCCGGCGGTGAGAATGGATGCGCTTCCTGCACGGGCGGGCCTCCGCTGGCCCTGAGGGGGTGCCGCGTCGCAGCAGCGCTCCAGCTCACTCGGCGTGCGGCAGGCGCAGCTGGCGCGGGAGATGCTTCGTCGGAGCGGGAGGTTCGTCGCCCGGGCCGACGTCCATAGAGTTGTCCACAGATCTCTGAAAAGGCCCTCCCCGACCCCGATCCCGAGGCGCGGGCGCCGGCGCGGCCTGTTGCCAGTCAGGTCCTCGCGTTGTCCTCGGGGTCGGTGTCGGGCAGCTCGACCATCGGGTCGATGGTCAGATCACCCGGACGGACGCGGTAGACCTGCAAGGTGCGGTCGTAGTACTTGTCGGTCTCCCCGACCCAGGACATGCCCAACCGGCGCGCGACCGCGATCGCGCTCGTGTTGTCGGGCCGGACCACCGCGAACAGCTCTTCGGCGCCGTGGGTGAATGCCCACTCGATCAGAGCGGCGGCGGACTCAGTGGCAAAGCCCTGCCCCCACGCATCCGGACGAAGCTGAAAGCTGATCTCCAAGTCCTGTCGGGAAGGCGGCAGCAGCCGGATCGCCAACCCGCCCACCACGACCCCGTCGGCGCGACGCTCGATCGCCCACCGCCCCAGCGGCGGGAGAAGATTGACCTGCGCTTCGGCCCAGGCGCCCAGCACCGCCTGCATCGCGGCCGTGTCCCCGATCCGGTCCGTGGCCGGGGTCAGCCACCCCGTCACATCCGCGACCCCGTAGGTCGCCAACGCATCCACGGTGTCCAACAGCGTCCACGCCCGCACCCGCAGACGATCAGTCACCAGCGGAAACACCATCGAGCCACGCTATGACTGATGAGCGCCTCGGTCCACCCATGTCGGCGCCGGGGGTGTCGGCACCGGGGCTGGTCCGCTAACCCAACGGCAAGGACTGGCACCCAGTCGTCGTGCGCGCGGGACTGGAAACCTACCCGAAGCGATCCCGGGCGCACGCCCGCTTGGCTTGGGACTCGGGTCGGTCCGGGCCTTAGGCTCCCGCCGCGAGTCGGCAGATCCGTTGGCACCGCGGCGCAGGACGAGTAGGACCGGCCAGATCAC
>JAXDGC010000540.1:0-9153 GCA_034665245.1 Solirubrobacteraceae bacterium
GTGTGCTTCGTGCCGGCCGTAGCTGTCGTCTGGGTTGTGATGGGGCCTCGCCGTGAGCGGCGCGCTCGTCTGACATTGCTGGGCTCGGCCTGCCTGTTCGCGGGCGCCGTCGGCTTCGGGGCGTTAGCGCGTGCGCACACGGTTTCCGCGGACACGGTGCTGGCCGTGTACGACGTGGCGGTTCTCGTCATGGGCGCAGGAGTGGCCTCGACCGTGCTCGCCGGGCGAGCGGAGGCCGCTGTCGTCGGTCTGGTCGTCGATCTCGGGGAGGTCTCGGGTCGCGGTGCTCTCCGTGACCGGCTCGCTGAGACCGTCGGTGATCCGAGCCTTGACCTGGGTTTCTGGGTTCCGGCGCTGGAGCGGTACGTGGACGAGCTCGGTCGGCCGCTGGACGTTGGCGGTCTCGATGGTCGAGAGCTCACGGCGATCGATGATGGCGGCTCGCAGGTCGCGGTCCTGCTCCACGACCCGGGCATCCTCGACGATCCGCACCTGCGCGCCGGTGTCGGGTCTGCGACGCGTCTCGCCGTTGCGAACGCTCGCCTGCAGGCGGAGATCGCCGATCGGGCAGCCGCGATCGAGGCGTCGCAGCAGCGCATCGTGCATGCGGCCGACGAGCAGGGTCGCCGGCTCGAGCTGGAGCTGCGTCAGGGGCCGCTGCGACGGCTGCAGCGCGTGGCCGCGCTCGCCTCGGGTGTTGACGGCGACCTCCGCGTTCAGGCAGACGCCGCCCAGACCGAGCTGCGCGAGCTCGCGCACGGAATCCGGCCGAGTCTTCTGACCGAGCGCGGTCTGGCAGCCGCCCTGGGCGATCTCGCGGGTGGCGCGGCGGTACCGGTCGAGCTGGAGGTGACGCCCGCGCGCTTCGCGCCCGTCGCGGAGGCGACCGCGTACTTCGTCTGCGCCGAGGCGCTCACCAACGTCGCAAAACATGCGCGAGCCTCCCACGCGACGGTCCGCATCGCGCCGGATCGCGGGCAGCTCGTGATGACGGTGGTCGATGACGGTGTCGGCGGTGCGGCTCTGCGGCCGGGCTCCGGCCTCCGCGGTCTCGGAGACAGGGTGGCGGCGCTCGGCGGGCGGCTCACGGTCGAGGACGCGGCCGCGGGCGGGACCGTCCTCGCGGCTTCGATTCCGATCAGCCCGTCCGCCGCCACGGCCGGGTCCCCCACACGACCGTGTAGTCATTGACGCGGCCGGCCCGAGGGACGCGTACATCGGTGAACCGCAGGCCGCTGGGCGTCAATGCCCACCGGGCATGCAGGAGGTCGCCGTTGTCGCCGGTCGCGACGACACGGTCGCGATACACGGAGAAGGTGCCCGCGAATCCCACGGCCGGCGGCCGGCTGCGCAACTCGTAGAGCGTGAAGCCGCCGGCTCGGAGCTCCAGCCTGAACTGCTGCCTCGGTACCTGCGCGAGGTCGTCGCGAAGCGGCAGGCCGGCGCGGAGCGCGTCTCGGCTCGTGATGGTCACCGTGTAGGCGCCATCAGGAATGACGGCGTCCACCCGCGGAGGCGCACCGGGACATGGCCGCACGTTGTCCGGCGGCGCTCCCATCCGTGCCTTGATCCTGCGGATCGCCTGGACGAAGGCCTGGGTGGCAGGCTCCGCGGCGGCGTAGACGGGCGAGACCGCTGCGGCCAGCGCGGCCAGGTCCTGCGGCGAGGCGCGCGCGACGACCAGTCCACGCCGGCAGAGACCGGTCGCGGCCCGGCTCTCGAGGCGACGCTGCAGCGCGAGCATCGGACCGATCGACGCCTTTGCCGCCGCGGTCAGGAGTCTGCGATCGGCCACCCCGAGGCTCTCGAAGCGACGCCGGCTCATGAACAGCACGAGCGGTCGCGGCCACAGGACGACGTTGCCCGCGAGGTACCTGGCGTGCAGTTCGTAGTGGTTCGTGTAGATGGCATCGATCTGCTGCTCGAGTCCGTCAAGCCCGGTGATCGCGCCCGCTGAGGGAATCGCGACCGGCAACGCGCCGAGCGCCCGGAGCGTGTCGCGCGAGACACGCGACGCCTGCATGGCGATCCGCCGGCCCGCGAAGTCCGCCGGGGCGAGCATCGGCCGAGCCACCGACAGTGGCCTCCGTGTCGGCCCGGGCAGCACGCCGAGGCCGACGAGCCCGAGTGGTGAGAGCCCGCGCAGCATCGAGCCGGCGAGCGGGCTCTCGAGCACATGCTCCTCGAGCGCGAGGCTGTCGACGAGGAACGGCAGATGCAGCGCGTCGAAGCTCGACACGCCCTCGGCGTCCCACGCACGTGTGCCGGACCAGCCGATGTCCGCCCGGCCATGCTGGACGTCGCGGATTAGGCCTGCCTCGTAGTCGACCTGGCCCTTGCGCCAGTCGTTGCGGAACGTGATCCGCAGCCGGCCATGCGAGCGGCGCTCGACCTCGTCGGCAAAGACCTGCAGCGTGCCGACGGCGCCGTTGCCGTTGGCGAGGGCCAGGACCCGGGCCTTCGGCGGTCGGTGCCCGCCTGCCTTGTCCAGCGCCGCGCCGCACCCCGACAGGCTGAAGACAGCGGCGATGAGGATTACTGTCGTGCGCGTGGGGCGACTCTAAGCGCCTGAGCTCGCCGGCGACAGGAGGGGTTGCCCTGATCTGTACTCGACCGAATGAGGGGAGGCCCTGCCCCCAGGTTCGGGCGCGCCCGGTGGGCGGCGCGAGCCGGCGCACGTAGCTTCGACCTCCTCGATTCTCAGCAAGGAGGTTGGACATGAGGACCAGGTCCACGATTGCCGCAGCTGGATGCGTCGCCGCGGTCGCAACCGCCGTCATCGCCACCGCGGGGGGCGATGCTCATCAGACCCACCGGGTGCGCGCGGCGACCCCCGCGGCGCCCCTCGTCGGACGCTGGGAGCGCGTGAACACCTGCGAGGAGCTGGTGCGAGCGCTCAAGCAGTACGGCCTGGCCGCGACGGCGCCGGCCATGCTGGCGGGGAACGGTTACGTGCCGGGCACGCCGGAGGAGATCGCTCGACGCCGGAACCCGTGCGAAGGCGCCGTGGCGCGACGGCATTCACACTTCTTCCGAGCCGACGGCCAGTTCGGCTCGGTCGACTTCGACAACAACCAGGTCGACAACGGGCCCTGGCGCCTCGCCAACGCGCGCACGCTCCAGATCGGAAGCCCGCCGGAGGCCGTCGGCACGTTCCGCATCCGCATCCGCGACGGCCGGCTGCGCCTCACCCCGCGCATCACCGCCGCGCAGAAGCGCGAGGCGCTGGCGCACCCTCTGGAGTTCAGCTCGGCGGGATGGATGGTCGCGGTGGCATTCCCCGGCCATACGTGGCAGCGAGTGCCCTGCAACGAGTGGTGCTGAGCAGATTTGCCGATCATCCGCCGGGTTGGGAGCATGGCTCCATGACCCGCTCGCCGAGGCCGGGGTTGGCAGTCGCCGTGGCGGTGGCCGGCGCCGTCGCGCTCGCCACCGCCCGCGGCGACCCGACCTCGTCCTTCGGCGGCGGAGGTCTCGTGCCGAGTGTGCTGGAGGCCGCTGCCGGCGTCTGCCTCCTGGCCGTGGGCCTCACGGCGCTCGGGAGGGACCGCGAGCGGTCGATCGGTGCGCTGCTCGTGGCCGCTGCGGCCGCGTGGTTCCTCATCGACTTCAACAACCCCGGGGCCGGAGCGGCCGTGTTCACGCTCGGGCTCGTGCTCGCGACCGCCGCGCCGGCGGTCGTGGCCCACGTCGTCCTGAGCGATCCCGACGGTGGCCTGCGGTCATGGCCCGCGCGCGCGGCGGTCGGCCTTGGCTACTTCCTCACCCTCGGCGTGCTGGGCGTCGCCTCGGCCGTCGTGTTCGAGCCGCGCGCCGAGGAGTGCTTGCAGTGTCCTCGCAACCTGCTGCTCGTCGCGGGCGATCGTCAGCTCCACGGCGACCTCTCCCACGTCGGGGTCGACGGCACCCTTGTGTGGTCGCTGCTGGTCTTGGTGCTGTTGTCCACACGCTTCGTCCGCTCCAGCCCCGCGCGCCGGCGTGCGCGGGGCCCGCTGCTGGCGGCCGGAGGACTCTATATCGCGCTGGTGGCGGTGGATCTCATGCACAGCGCGCAGCGCGGGTATCTCAGCAACGACAGCGTGGATCAACAGCTCTGGACCGGCCAGGCGATCGCGCTGCTCCTCCTCGCAGGTGGCGTCGCGGCGGCCTGGTGGCGTGCCCGCCGCCGGCGGTTCCAGATCGCCCGCCTCGTCGTCGAGCTCGGAGCGACGCCTCCGCCAGATGGACTTCGCGATGCGCTCGCGGCGTTATTGGACGACCCGACCCTCGAGCTCTCATACCCGCTGGCGGACGGGCGCGTCGTCGACGGCCACGGTCGCTCCGCCCGCGTACAGGGTCAGACCACCGCGCTCGTGCGCGGTGAGGAGACGGTCGCGCTGCTGTCGCATCGACCCGGCCTGTTCGCCGACGGCGCGATCGCCGCGGAGGTCGCCGGCGCGGCCCGCCTCGCGCTGGAGAACGAGCGACTGCAGGCTGAGGCGCGGGCAAGGCTCGAGGACCTGCGCGCGGCGCGGGCGCGCGTCGTCGCGGCCGGCGACGCCGCGCGTCGGCAGCTGGAGCGCGACCTCCATGACGGCGCTCAGCCGCGGCTGGTCGCTCTGTTACTCGCGACGGCGCTCCACCGCTCCCGCCACGGGACGCGCACCGACCACCGGATCGACGAGCTGCAGGCCGAGCTCGAGCTCGCGCTCGAGGAACTGCGGCAGATCGCTCAGGGCGCGTTCCCCGCGCTGCTCGGTGCGGAGGGCCTGGCGGTGGCGCTTCAGGAGCTCTCCGAGGAGCCTTCATCACCGCTGGAGCTCTCCGCGGTCACCGCGGAGCGCTTCGAGTCGCGGCTTGAGACGACGGCCTACTTCGTCGTGGCGGAGGCGATCCGCCTCGCGGCCCCGGGACGAGTCGCGGTCCGCGCCGAGCGCCACAACAGCCGCCTCGTGATCGAGCTGCAGACCGACAACACACCGTCGGGCACCATCGATCTGGAGGACCGTGTCGGCGCCGTCGACGGCACGCTCAGCATCCTGCGCCGAGACGACGGCCGCACCACGCTGCAGGCGGAGCTTCCGTGCGGGTCGTGATCGCCGACGACGAACTCCTGCTGCGCGAGGGGCTCCGGCGACTGCTCGCCGAATCCGGGTTCGACGTCGTGGGGACAGTGGGCACGCCGGGCGAGCTGAAGCGAAAGGTCGCGCTGACGCGCCCGGACGTCGCGATCGTCGACATCAGAATGCCGCCGACGTATACCGACGAGGGCATCGCCGTCGCGGAGGAGATCCGAGAGACCCATCCCGCGGTGGCAGTTCTCGTGCTCTCCAACCATCTCGCCTCCCACTATGCGATGCGGCTGATCGAACAGCACACAGCCGGCACCGGCTACCTGCTGAAAGGCCGGATCTCGCACATCGCCGTGCTCAACGACGCGCTGCAGCGGCTTGCCGATGGCGAGTGCGTCATCGACCCGACGATCGTTGCGAGGCTGCTCACGCGCGCGCGATCGACGAGCCACCTGGACGCTCTCAGCCCCCGGGAACGTGAGGTCCTCAGTCTCGTGGCCGAGGGTCGCTCCAACAAGGGGATCTGCGACCAGCTGTTTCTGAGCCCGAAGACGGTCGAGGCGCACGTCAAGCAGATCCTCATCAAGCTCGACATCGACGCCTCGCCCGACGATCACCGCCGAGTCCTCGCGGTGCTCTCCTACCTACGCACCTGACCGCCGAGACCCGGGGCAGTCCGTCCGCAGCGGCGTGTCTCTAAGCCCAACGGTGCTCTCTTTCGCCAAGAAGCAAGCGCGTCGACGCGGACCACCACGCACTCGCTCGGACGTCCGCACCAAGAGCTCTCGACGACCCGCACGGGACGCCCGCTTCGCTGGGAGACCGGTAGTCGCGGTATCCGGGTGGACGCCCGCTGACCGGGCAGTTCATCGGACAGGTCTCGGGGGATACCAACGAGAACGGGTCGTCTATGGGACCCAGCAAGAGGTGGAATATCCGGGGCACGATTTGTCTTGCGGGACGCCGCCCTGCGAGCCGATCTATCCGGTGCTGGCCGGGAGCAGAGGCACCGGTGCGGGGATGTTGGGAAGAGGAGGGCTCGCCCGCAGCGGAGGCCGAAAACGCGCGGGAGTGCCCGGGAGATGAAGCGGGTGCGCCCGCTGGCCGAGGGGCGGCCGTCGACGTAGCGTTGGCGCCTGAGTGCATCGGGCGTGGAGAGGAGCGGAGATGTCCTGCGACGGTGAGCGTCCCAGGTGTAGCGACATACGGCACGGCGTAGCGTCGGCGGCGAGGCGTCGCGTGGCTGTCGCTGTGGCCGTCGCAGTGGTCGCGACCGCGCTATGCGGGTGCGGCGGCGCGGTGAAGGTCACCGGGGCGCAACCGGACGCCGTGACGACGTTGACGCTGGCGAACCCGAATGAAGGTCCGGGCAGTCTGCAGGCGTGGCTCGACGACGTCCAGAGGCTGTCGAAGGGGCGCCTCCGGATTCGCGTCGTCAACGACTGGCGTCTCGGCCAACCCGGGTTCGAGGATGGGCTGATCGCGGATGTGCGCGCGGGGCGTATGCAGCTCGGCTGGGTCGCATCGCGCGCGTGGACCGCCGTGGGCGTGCACAGCCTGGACCCGTTGAACGTGCCGTTTGAGGTTGGGAGCTACGCCGGTGAGCAGGCGGAGTTGAGCGCCGCGAACCGGGTGCCGCTGCTCGCCGGAGTCACCGCCGCCGGCATGGAGCCGATAGGGCTGGTGCCGGGGCCTCTGCATTGGCTGCTGCTGCGGCGGCCGGTCGCGCGTATGGGGGATCTACGGGGGCTGAGGATCGGGGTCTTCGGCTCAGTGGTCGGCGAGCGCGCCTTTGCGGCGCTGGGAGCTGTCGGCGTGCCACTGGCCAGGGGCGCGAGCATCACCGGCCTGGACGGGGTCGCGTTGAGCGCGGGAGATCTCGCGGCGAACTATGTCGCGGACGCGCGCTATTTGCTGTCGGACGCCCCACTGGGGCCGGCGCCAAGGGTGATCTTCGCCAACCGCCGGACCTGGTCGCGGCTCAGCTCCGACCAGCGCGCGATTCTGCGTCGCGCCGCCGAGCTGGCCTTCGCGCCGATGCTCAGCGCCGCGAAGGCCGACGATCGGAATGCGCGGGCGGAGCTGTGCGACGCCGGTGTGCGGGTGGTCGCTGTCGGCGCTGCCGGCCGTGCTGCGCTGGAGCGAGGGGTAGGTCCGGTCTTTGAGCAGGTCAGTCGTCCCCGCGACGCGCGCGCCGCGCGTCGGGCGGTCGAGCAGGCGCGGGGAGTCGATCAGGCGCCCGAGCCGATTACCTGCGCGGCGGCGGCCCACCGCCAGCGGGTCGCGCTGACGGGCGTGTTCGAGTATGCGGTTCGCCGCGGCGACCCGGGAACCGCCGGCGATGACTTCGAGGGGTTTCGCTCGGTCCGGTTCAAGGTCGTGTTTCGCGATGGTCGCGCCGTGCAGACCGTGGCGTTCCCTGACGGTCACAGCGAGGCGGGGTTCGATGAGAGCTACCGCGTCTATCGGGATCGGATCACGTTCGGCGGGGATCACGGCCCGCCGCTTACGGCGCGCTGGCGGCTGACCGGCGACCGGTTGCGCTTCACGGAGATGAACGGCGGCCCGGACGATGATCGCGTGTGGGTGCGGCACCCTTGGACTAGGGTGCGCCGGTAGCGCGCAGGAATGCGAGCACTGCGACCACACGCCGGTGGGCGGCGGGGGCGTCGTCGATGCCGAGCTTGAGGAAGATCTGGCCGACGTGGCCCTCGATGGTCTTGGGGCTGAGGTAGAGCTGCCCGCCGATCCCGCGGTTTGAATGGCCTTCGGCCATGAGTGCGAGGACCTGGCGCTCGCGGTCCGTGAGCTCGGCGAGCGGGCCGGCGTTCTCGCGACGCGCGACGAGACGGGTGACGATGGTGGGGTCGAGCACACATTCGCCCTCGCCGATCCGGCGCAGGGCGTCGGCCAGGACGGCGATGTCGGAGACCCGGTCCTTCAGCAGGTAGCCGGTGCGCTCGGGGAACGCTGCGAAGAGCCGCATCGCGTAGCGCGACTCGAGGTAATGCGAGAGCACGAGCACGCCGATCTGCGGATGGCTAGCCCGAATTTGCTCGGCCGCGACGATGCCCTCGTCGCTGTGGGCGGGCGGCATCTTGATGTCGGTGATGACGAGCTCGGGTCGCCGCGCTTCAACCAGCCGCAGCAGCTCCTCCGCGTCGCCTGCCTCGCCGGCGACCTCAAAGCCAGCCCTGCCGAGCAGCTGGACGAGCCCCTGGCGGAGGAGCGCCTCGTCGTCGGCGACTAGGACGCGCATGGAAGCGTAATCCGAAGCAGGGTGGCGCCGTCCGAAGCGGCTTCGGCGAGCAGGTCGCCGTCCAGTGCGGCGACGCGGTCTTCGATGTCCACCAGCGAACTCGGCGCCTCGGCGGCCAGCACCTCGAGCCTCAGGCTCGCTCCCTCCACGCGAGCGTCGACGACGATGCGCCCGCGTATCGTACGCGCGAGTCCTGCGACGGCGAAGTATGCGGCCGACTCGACGGTCGGGTTGAAGCGTTGCCGCGGGACCCGCGCGATTTCCAGGTTGGGCGCCCATTCGGCGAGGACACCGAGGGCGGTCGCGAGCCCCGCCTCGCTCAGCGCGGGCGGGCTGATGCGCTGGGCGAGCGCTCGCAGCTCGGCAAGCGCGCCGCGCACCGCGTCCTGCGCCACCCCGAGCCGCTGCTCGCGCAACGGCTCCACCGCGTCGGCGCGAGCGAGTCCGAAGCTCATGGCCAGTCCGGCAAGCGCCTGCTGGGCGCCGTCGTGGAGATCGCGCTCGAGCCTCCGGCGCTCGGCGTCGCCGACTGCGACAGTCTCGGCGCGCGAGTCGCGCAGCTGCGCGAGCTGGGCCTCCAGCTCTCCGTGCAGCTGATCGTTCTCCAGCGCCAGCCCGGCGGTGCGCTCCAGCTCGCGCACCAGACGCGCATCGTCGAGCAGTCCTGGCCGGTGCAGGAGTACTGCCACCGCGCGCCCGTCCCGTGTCAGCTCGGTCACGGCCGCGCCCTCCGGCCGCCGCGCGAGGCCTCGCCCATCGATCCAACCGTTCCCGTGGGCATGCAGCAGCTCCAGGTGTGGATCGCCGAGGGTCTCGGCGAGGGCGTCACGCAGGCCGCCGGGA
>JAXDGC010000541.1:0-3268 GCA_034665245.1 Solirubrobacteraceae bacterium
GCGCTAGCGCGCCGACACCTCCGCCCCGTACGCAGCCTGCGCCTGCCGTCGCGCGAGCTCTGCTCGGTCCGCGTCGGTGAGGGGCTCGGCGGCCTGGAGGCGGGCGTGGAGGTCGCAGAGGAAGATCCGGGAGTGGTGCGGTCGCGGCGCGCTGCCGCGCTGATACTACCGCCCCGTACGCAGCCTCCGCCCGCCGCCGCGCGAGCTCCGCCCGGTCCGCGTCGGTGAGGGGCTCGGCGGCCTCGAGGGGGGCGTGCAGGTCGCAGAGGAAGATCCGGGTGCGGTGGGGTCGCTTGGGCCCGCGGTAGTGCTTCATCGCGGCCGCGGTCACCTCGCCCTGGCACGGGCCGGGTGCCCCACCGCCACCTCGCGCGCCGGCACAGCCGGAGTTCCCGGGGTAGAGAATGTCGCCGCGACGAAGCCGATGCAGCTCGGCGAGACGGGCGTCGCGGTCGTCGGGCATGAGGTCCCCCGCTGGTGTGGTCCGGATCCGGTCTGCCGCGGGGGAGCGCGACCCCGAGAATCCTAGAGCCACGCCGCGCCTTGCACGCGCGGCGTGAACGACGAACACCCCACCGAGCCGACCGTCCGGTCCCGCATGCTGGCCGCCCCGATCTCCCTCGACCGACTCGAGGAGCACTTCCGCGCCGGCCGCGTGCTGCTTGACGGCGAGCCCGTGGAGAGCCTCGACGTGCCGGCGCCGCCCGGGACTCGGATTCACTTCGGGCCCGCCTGACCTACCGGCGGCCTGGGGGTCGCGTTCGGTCACCGTCGCCTCGGTCCACGAGCGAGCCACCGCGGGCGCGGCCGGCGTGGCCGGCCCTTCACCTTCTGATCAGCGGCTGCCGGCGGGGTGTCACCCTCCGTCCATTGCCGACTACGGGCGAGGCCACGGTCCGTCCACTGTCTCCCACCCGTGGTGATCTGCCTATCGTCTCCAGATGGGTGCTCAACCGGCGGGGATCGCGGGGGTGGAGTTTCCGCTGCGCCCGATGATCGCGGTCAACGCCGACGGGCTCCCCGAATCCTCGCGTGGGGACTGGTCCTATGAGGCCAAGTTCGACGGCTTCCGCTGCCTCGCCCACCGGCGCGCCGATCGGGTTGCCCTGCAGTCCCGCCAGCAGCGTCCACTCACCCGCTACTTCCCCGAGATCGTCACCGCCCTCGGGCAGCTCGACACCGACGTGGTCCTCGACGGAGAACTGGTCCTGTGGCGGGAGGGCCGGCTGGACTTCGCCGCCCTGCAGCAGCGCGTGCACCCCGCCGATGTGCGGGCCCGGCAGCTCTCCCTGGCCAGCCCGGCGGCGTTCGTCGTGTTCGACCTCCTCGCCCTCGACCACCGTGACGTCCGGCCACTCCCCTACCGGGCCCGCCGGGCCCTGCTCGAGGACCTCCTCGGGCGCCAGCTCCCGCACGGGCTGGTGCTGATGCCCGCCACGACCGATCCGGCCGTCGCGCGCGCCTGGCTCACCCAGCATTCCGCCGCCGGTATCGAGGGGGTGGTGGCCAAACGCCTCGACCAGCCCTACCGGGCCGGCGGCCGGACCTGGCGCAAGATCCGGACCCGACACACCACCGAGGCCGTCGTCGGCGGGGTCCTCGGCTCGATCGCCCGACCCGAGGCGCTGATCGTGGGCCGCTACGACACAAGCGGACGCCTCCGGATCGCCGGCCGCACCACCGCGCTGCCCCGCCCCGCGCGTACCGAACTCGGCCACCTCCTCACCACGCCGACGCCGGGTACGCACCCATGGCCGGTCACGATCCCCTCGAGCAGGTTCGGGCAGCGCCCCAGCGAACCCATCGACTACGTCCAGGTCGCCCCGACCACCGTCGTCGAGCTCGACGTCGACACCTCGTTTCAGCAGGACCGGTGGCGCCACGCCGCCCGCTACGTCCGGCTGCGCGCCGACCTGCACCCCGCTGATGTGGCCGTCCTCGACCCACCGGCCTGAGAGGGAACAGGACCGATGGCGACACGACCACGCCTCGCCCGGGTTCGGGCAGGCCGGGCGTCGGGTCAATCGACGTCGATGCCGAAGTGGGCCTTCCCCGTGCGTCTCGCCCCTGCGAGGGTCGGATGATGGCGGACAGGCCCGTCGGTGACGCCGCACTGCGCGAGGAGTTGCTCCGCAGGCTGGACCTGGACCAGCAGGCACGGCGGGCTGGCAAAGCGCTGTTCGAGAAGGCCGCCGGCGGGATTCTGCGGCTGGCCGACCTTGCTCCCGCGGAGCGGGAGATCCTGGCCCGCCTCGCGGACGTCGACCGGGACAACACCCGCTGGCTCGGCCAGTTGGTCAACCGGCAAGGTTGGCCGGGCCGGTCGCTGGTCGGAGAGGATGGCGCTGTGGCCGCGTGGCTGCTGGCCCAGCATGCCGATCAGGACCCACCACTGCAGCGCCGCTGCCTCGACCTGATGCGAGCCGCACCGGAGACCGAGGTATCCCCGAGCCACATCGCGTATCTGACCGACCGCGTTCTGCTCGCCGAGGGCGAGAACCAGGTCTACGGGACACAGATGACGATGGTCGACGGCGAGTACCGGCCCGAGAACCTGCGCGACCCCGACAGCGTCGACCAGCGACGCGCGGCCGTCGGCCTCGACACGATGGCCAAGCACCTGGAGCTGATGCGCCAGCCACCACCGGAACACCCGTAGCCCGGGCCGATTCGGCGAGGATGGCGTCCTCATGGCCAGTGCACCGGCTGTCCTGATCACTCGCAACCGGCTGGACGCGGGCACGCGATGGGTGGTCATTCCGGCTCGGGAGCGTGCCGACAGTTGACGAAGTCGGTGTCGCGCCAGAGACCGAGGTGCCGCCCCATGCCGGTTACGCCGGTTTATGCCGAGGCTCTGCGGGAATAGTCCCGCTGGCAACGAGCAGGTCTCGGCGGTTCAGGCGGCTAGGGGAGCTGCGCGATGGCCGGAGGCGAGGAGGCACAACCGCCCGGCGGCTCGTCCGGGGATTCGGTCTTGGTGTGGGTCCAGGACTTCGACGGTTACACCTTGTCGATCAACGCTGCGCACCGGGCGGTGTTGGGGTGGTCGTTGGACGAGCTGTCGGCGGTGCCGTTCTGGGAGCTGGTGCACCCGGAGGACCAGCAGCGGTTGATGGAGGACCGGGAGCGGCTGGTGCTGCGCGGGCCGGGTCGGATGCCCGCCCGGCGGGTGCGGATGCTGTGTCGGGACGGCACGTACCGCTTCATCGCCTGTGGGATGCGGGCCAACCGGGAGGAGGAACGCATCTATCTCTCCGGTGAGGACGTC
>JAXDGC010000542.1:0-3635 GCA_034665245.1 Solirubrobacteraceae bacterium
CCTCATCACGGCCGTCGGCTGTCTGTCCGCGGTCAACACGCCCGACTTCGAGGGACGCGACAGCTTCCAGGGCGAGCAGTACCACACCGCGCGCTGGCCCCATGAAGGAGTCGACTTCACCGACAAGCGCGTCGCGGTGATCGGCACCGGGGCGACCGCGGTCCAGGCCATCCCGGAGGTCGCCGAGCAGGCGGCCCACGTGTACGTGCTGCAGCGCACCCCGAACTACGACATCGCGGGGCGCAACGGGCCGCTGACCGACGAGTACGTTCGCCAGACCAAGGCCACCTACAAGGACATCTGGCAGCGGACGCGGGAGACGAGCTTCGGCTTCCCCTACGACGCCCCGGACCGCACCGCGCTCTCGGTGTCGGAGGAGGAGCGGCAGCGCATCTACGAGACGGCGTGGGCGCAGGGCGGCTTCCGCATCGGCCTCACCTTCAACGACCTCCTGATTGATTCGGAGGCCAACGAGACGGCCTCCGAGTTCCTCCGCAACCAGATCCGTGCGCGGGTGCACGACCCGGAGGTCGCCGAACTCCTCGCGCCGAAGGACCACCCCTTCTTCACGAAGCGGCCGCCCCTCGAGAACGGCTACTACGAGACCTTCAACCGGGACAACGTGACGCTGGTCGACGTGCGGCGCTCACCGATCGAGGAGATCACCCCGACGGGTGTGCGGACGAGGGACGGGGAGTACGAGGTCGACACCATCGTGTTCGCGACCGGGTTCGACGCCATGACCGGCACGCTCTTCAAGATGGGCATCTCCGGACGGGGCGGCGTCACCCTGCAGGAGAAGTGGGCCGAGGGGCCGCGGACCTACCTCGGCGTCGCGACCCACGGCTTCCCGAACATGTTCATGATCACCGGTCCGCAGAGCCCGTCGGTGCTGAGCAACATGCCGGTCTCCATCGAGCAGCACGTCGACTGGATCGCCGACTGCATCGAGTACATGCGCGAGCACAAGCTCGACAAGATCGAGCCGCTGCCCGAGGCCGAGGACGACTGGGTCGAGCACCACAACGCGGTGACCCAGGCGACGCTCCTGCCGATGGCGAACTCGTGGTGGGTCGGCGCGAACATCCCGGGGAAGCCGCGCAACCTCTACCCGTACGTCGGCGGTGTCGGGAACTACCGGGAGATCTGCGAGGAGGTCGCGGCACACGGCTACGACGGGTTCGGGATGGCCAAGTACGGGAAGTCGTCGGTGACCGGGACGCGTCCGGCCAGTCGCTTCCCGGTCAGGACCGCGCGCGCGGTGATCGGCTGAGGCGGATACGCCGTGCCACTCCACCCGGAGGCCCAGCAACTGCTCGCCGCGCTCGACGAAGCCGGCCTGCCGAGTGAATCGGAAGTACGCCGAACGCTGTAAGCCGCGGGGTTCAAGGGCGAGCCCAGATGTCCTGCACTAGCGGCCTGGACTCGGTCGATGGCGTCTCGGGTCAGGCGCGCCCGTCCACATCAGTCCGATCGGGCTGACCACCGCTTCGCAGCCCGTCGCCTCCCGCCTTGTCAAGCCGCTCGGCGAGCAGCTCCCGGACCACATCGAGGGGTTCGATCTCGATGAGGCCGGCTGAAGGCATCACGGTGCAGCGTGTTGTTGCATCAGATGCAACATTTCGCGCCTGAGCCTGGCCCCTACAGGCCCAACTGGGTCGCGGCGTTGTCCTGCCACGCCGTCTCCAGCCGGACGTAGGCGCCGAGGGTGGCCAGGGAGCGGTGCGCCGGGTCTGGTGCGCGATCGCGCGGTCCGACGCCCCGCGCAGGTGCGCGAAGGTGACGAACCCGGCCCGCAACGAGTGCGCGGAGAACGGGCCGCCCTGCAGCCCGACCCTCGCGACCGCCGCCTGGACCAGGTCGTTGATCGACTCCGGGTGCAGGGCGCGGTCCAGGACTCGGTTACCCCGGCTGATCTTGCGGAACACCGGCCCGCTAGTGATGCCGGCGGTATCCAGCCAGGTCTGCACCGCGGTGACCGGGCAGTGCGCCCGGCGCCCGGCGCGGGGGAGCACGACGAGCTCGTGCTCCTCGCCGCGCTGGTTCGTCTTCGACCGCGGCAGCGTGAGGACCAGCCCGCGGTCGTGCGCGCTGATCTCCTCGACCCGCAGGTTCGCGAGCTCGGACCGCCGCAGCGCGGCGAAGAACCCGACCAGCAGCAGCGCCCGGTCCCGCAGGCCGGCCAGGTCGGGTTCGGGCGGGCGGGTCTTCCAGACCTTGGTCTGCGGGCAGTGGTCGAGCACGTCGAACAGCGCCGGCGGCATCAGCGGGGCCGCCTGGTCGGGCGGGGCGCCGTGGGCGGCGGATGCCCTCCCAGACCGCGACCACCCGGGCGCCGGTGTTCGGGTCCGGCAGGTCGCGCAGCTGGTGGGCGAACCGGATCGAGGAGAGCCGGCGGCTCATCGTGCCGACCTTCGCCCCGGCCCGGGCCAGCTCGGTCAGGTAGGCCGAGATGGTGTCGGCGGCCGCGGCAGCGGGTCGCGGGGCAGCCGGGCGCACCAGGCGGTGAACTCGGCCCAGTCGGAGCGGTAGCCGCGCAGGGTGTTCGGGGCGCGGGCGGCCTCGACGTAGGCGGCCTCGTCCGCGGTCAGCGGCAGCTCGGCGGCGAGCTCGAGCGGATCGCTGCTGCGCCGGGCCGGGACGCCGGGGTTCATCGCGTTCCCGGGGGGCGCGGGGCCCGGCGCCGGGCCGGCGGGCGGGGGGCGGTGCGGGGAGCCACCGGGGCAGCCTACGGCTGTTACCCGCGATTCTCTGCATTATCGCGAGTAATAGCCGGGCGCGGCGGACCCGCCCCGGCCGTGCCGCCGCACCACACTCCGTGCCGCATGTCCCTGTGTAGTGCCGCATCCTCCGGATCTGCGTCCGGTATGGTCGCGCTGTGACTGATCCGGAGCCGAACGGGCTGAGTGCCGACCTGGTCGTCAACCAGCAGGGCCGGGTGACGATCCCGGCGCAGATCCGCCGGGAGGCCGGGATCGAGGCCGGGACCCCGCTGGTGGTCTACGTCGAGGACGGCCGGGTCGTGCTCGAGACCCGGGAGCGGCTCGCCCGGCGGATCCGCCGCGAGATCGCCGAGTCCTGGACCGGGGAGGGCTCGGTGGTCGACGAGCTGATCGCCGACCGCCGCGCCGAGGCCGCCCGCGAGGACCGGTCGTGACCGCGCCCGCGGCGCCGGCCCCGGTCGTGCTCGACACCTCCGCGGTGCTGGCCTGGCTGCGCGGCGAGCCCGGCGCCGAGGTGGTCGACCCGCTGCTCGGCGCCGCGGTGATGTCCGCGGCGAACTGGTCGGAGACCTGGCAGAAGCTGCACCAGCACGGCGTCGACGCCGACCGGGCCACCCGCCGGCTCCGCGTGCTCGGGGTCCGGGTCGAGCCGCTCACCGCCGCCGACGCGGTCACCGCCGCCCGGCTCCGGGACCGCGGCCGCCCCGCGGGCCTGTCCCTCGGGGACCGGTGCTGCCTGGCCCTCGCCGAGCGCGTGGGCTGTGCCGCGGTCACCGCCGACACCGCCTGGGCCCAGCTCCCCCTCGACGATCTCGCCCTGACCGTCCGGCTCATCCGCTGACCAGCACCCGTCATCCGGCGGTTTGGGACCTACGAGGGGCGCGATGCCCAGGCCCTCGCCGGTCGCGGTTC
>JAXDGC010000543.1:0-4267 GCA_034665245.1 Solirubrobacteraceae bacterium
TGCCGGACCGCGAGGATGAATCTCGACGACCCCGGTGTCCAGCGCCCAGATGCCGACCACCACGGGGAGGGCGACCGCGGTGATGTCGGGCCAGATCAGCGCGACCAGACCCAGCGCGACCGCGAACACCGCCCGCACCAACACCGGCCAGGCCAGGCGCAGGTCCACCAGCAACACCTCGGCGGCACGATCCATGCTCGGTCCTGGTCCTGGTCCTGGTGTGGAAGATGATGGTGACGTCGGATCGCTGTGCCCGTGGGCGCGCGGCGGGGAACGTGTGTCGCCGCGTGCGTCAGGCCGCGAGGCTGCTGGTGGCCTCATCGGGTGATCCTGCCTACCGGGGAGCGTGGAAACCTCGCCCCGCCAGCGCCATAGCCGGGCCCAGGGTCGGCCTCGCTGGTCGAGCGGTGGGCAGCTCGGCGAGCTAGTCGAGGTAGTGCCGGAGCAGGGCAATGCGCGACGAGCAGCGCAACTTGGCCATCGCCCTCAACTCGATCTGTCGGCTCCGCTCCCGGGTCACCCCGTAGACCTGGCCGATCTGCTCCAGCGTGCGCGGCCGGCCGTCGGTGAGGCCGAAGCGCAGCCGGATCACGCCGGCCTCGCGCTCGGACAGCGTCGCCAGCACCGACTGCAGCTGATCGCGCAGCAGGGTGAGGCCGACCGCGTCGGCGGCCCCCACGGTCTCGGAATCCTCGATGGCATCCCCGAGCCGGGCGTCGCCCTCGTCACCGACGCTCTGGTCTAGCGAGAGCGGCTGGCGAGCGGTGCGCTGCAACGTAGATAACTTCTCCGGGGCGATGTCCAGCGGGGCGGCGAGCTCCCCGGGGGTGGGCTCGCGGCCCAGGCCCTGGTACAGCTCGCGCTGGACGCGGCGAAGCTTGTTGATGGCCTCGACGATGTTCACCGGGAGGCGGATGGTGCGGGCCTGGCCTGCCATTGCCCGGGTGATGGCCTGGCGGATCCACCAGGTGGCGTAGGTGGAGAACTTGTAGCCCTTGGTGTAGTCGAACTTCTCCATCGCGTGGATCAGACCCAGGTTGCCCTCCTGGATCAGGTCCAGGAACGCCAGGCCGCGGCCGGTGTAGCGTTTGGCCATCGAGACCACGAGCCGCAGGTTGGCCTCCACCAGGCGGTCCTTCGCGCGCTCCCCGTCGCGCACGATCTGGCGCAGGTCCCGGCGCAACTGCGCGGACACCCCCGGCGGGGGCGGCCCCGCAGCCGCTCCGCGGCCAGCAGCCCGGCCTCGATCCGCGTGGCCAGCTCGACCTCCTGCGCCGCACCCAGCAGCGCCACCGTGCCGATCCGCTTCAGGTAGGCCCGGACCGGGTCGACCGCGACGGTGAGCTCGGCGTCGTGGCGGGCCTGGCGCAGCACCGCGGGATCGTCGTCGGAGTCTTCCTCGGGCTCGGCCTCGTCCCACCCGACCCCGCCCGAGGTGCTGCGTTCCTGCGGCAGACCCGCGGGGTCCGGCGCGCTGGCCTCGACACCCTCCCCGTCGAGCGCGGCACCCCCGTCCGCCCGGTGGCGGGGAGCCGGGTCCGGCGCGGCGCGCTCGACGTCCCCATCCCTGAGCGGTGGCGGCTCCTTCTCCCGCTTCGTGCGGGCCGCCGTGGCCGGCTCGGGGTCCCGTGCGGGCGAATCGACAGCGGTCACCGAGCCCACCCCCTGTTCGGGCCGCCCGGCGGGCGCACGGTGATTTCTCGTGCCCGTCCTCGCCCGGCGCGGCGGGTTGTTGCCACCGCAGCCTCCTCCTGAACCGGGCCACGGTCACCATCGAGACACGATCCCGTATCACCGGTCGTGGCCCTGCGGCCGCCGCGTCGCCCCGGCCGCAGGATCATCCCGGATCCTCGCTGCCTCCCAGCCAGCTCGCCCGGGCGAGCAGGTGCGGCACCGGCCTCCACGCTGTGCCCACCTCGTAGCTGCTGCGGCTCTCCAGCAACGCCCTCCTGTCCCGTCCCATGTGGGCCGGGCGAGGAGGGTGAAATTCCCTCGCAGGCATGACGCGCCCCGTTCCGGTTGTCTGCCGTCGGCGGTGAGCGAGAGTGCCCGGGCCTGGCTTGACCGCTGGAGGCCATCGCGGAGCGACGCGCAGCGCCCTTGCGGTCGGCGTGGTGCGGTAGGACCGTTGATGAGCCGCGAAGGGTCAGCTCCGTTAGGCCGTTGGGCTCTGGCCCGGATCGCTCTTGGTCATCGTTGGCTAACCCGGTGGCGCAGCCGGGCGCAGCCGGCGGAGCCGGCGCCTTGATGATGAGACAGGGCAACTCGGCAGGGCGCGGGATGGCTTCGTGGACGGTGTCGGCCGCACAGGCGCGCCTCGGGACGCGCGGGCGGCGGGCTGCTGGAGCGAGACGACGACGGGCAGCGGAGCCATCTGGTCGCCGACCCGGCCGCACGTGGCACGCCCGCCCACGGCCAGCGGTGTTGTCGCCGATCAGCGCGATGGCATCTGAACGACAAAGCGTCTCATTTCAAGCACAGCAAGATTGGGGACAAGAAGATGACCACACCGCAGAATCAGTTCACCGACGCGACCAAGCGCGGCCAGGAGGCGATCACGACCGCCATGCGCACGTGGGCGGAGAACGTCCAGGCCTTGATGGCCGGCGCAGCCGGGGGTCAGTCGGGGTTGCCCAACCCCCAGCAGATCGTCGACAAGGTCTTCGACTTCGCCGAGCAGGTGCTCGCCACTCAGCGCGAACTCACTAAGACCCTGCTGTCGGCTGGAGCGCAGGCGACCGAGGCCACGACCAGCCAGGCCCGGGAGGCCGCCGAGTCGATGACCACGCACGCGGTCGAGGCAACCGAAGCCGTGACCGAGGAGGCCGCCCAGGCCGGTCAGGCCGCCGGCGAGAAGGTGTCGGGGACCGCTCGCAGCGGGCGCAACACCACCAAGGGCTGATTTCGATCCGACCCGACCCGACCCGACGGTAGACGTCGGGCCGGTGCTGTCACCTGGCGGCGGCCTTCGCCGTCGCCAGGTGCCGTGAGCTGGCTGTTCCGTGTCCTCAGCGGACCGGAGTGGAGCCGATTTCGTCACGGAGGGGGCGCATGCCGCCGCGCCGGACACAGAAGCAGGCTCGGGGCGCGATGCGAGTCCTGATGTCACCGCGCAAACGGGGCCTGCGTCGCAGGCCGACGGCGCCGCGACGGAGGGGTCCGGGCGGGCAAGGTGCCGTCCGGCCAGGGTGGGAGAAGGTCGGCTACAGCGGACCGGTGGGCAGCCGCTCGTATATGGTCTACGTTCCGCCGGGGATCGGTTCCCGGACTCGCTTGCCGCTGCTCATCGTCGCCATGAGCGCGCTGTCGCAAATATCGGCTGGCCGGCGGCGTGGCAGCCGTGCCCGGTGTCCGCGCCAGGCCGGGTATCAGCCGCCGAGGTAGGACATCTCCGGCTTCGGGAGGTCTACGGTGCTCAGGCCACGCAGTTCGGAGTAGCGGTCGTCCCGGGCGCCCCAGACGGCGGCGATCGCAGCATGCAGCGCGTCGTCGTCGACCCCACCCCGGAGCAGGCCGCGCAGGTCACGCCCGTGCGCGGCGAACAAGCAGGTGTAGAGCTCGCCGACCGCGGTGACCCTGGCCCGGGTGCAGGTGCTGCAGAACGGCGTGCTCACCGACGAGATCAGCCCGAACTCGCCACGTCCGTCGAGGAAGCGCCAGCGTTGGGCGACCTCGCCCGGGCGCGCCGCCGCCACGGGTTCGACCGGATGCACTGCGGCGATCTGGTCCAGCACCTCGGCCGAGGTGACGACCTCCGACCGGTCCCAGCCATTGGTGTTGCCCACGTCCATGTACTCGATGCACCGCAGCACATGGCCGCCGTCGCGGGCGAACTCGACCAGGTCGAGCAGACCGGCCTCGTTCATGCCCCGGCGCAGCACGGTGTTGAGCTTGATCGGCGCCAACCCGGCGTCGGCGGCCGCGGCGATGCCGTCGAGCACCTTCGACAGAGGGACTTTCGTGTCGCCCATGGCCGCGAACACTGTCGGGTCGAGGCTGTCCAGGCTGACCGTCACGCGGTGCAGCCCCGCGTGGCGCAGACTCTGCGCGTGGCTGGCGAGCAGCGAGCCGTTGGTGGTCAGCGCGACGTCGGTGATGCCCGGTGTCGACGCGACGAGGGACACGAGGACTTCGAGGTCGCGGCGCAGCAGCGGCTCACCGCCGGTGAGCCGGACCTTGCTGATGCCGAGGTCGGCGAAGACCCGTACCAGCCGGCCGAGCTCTTCGTAGGACAGCAGCTCGCTGCGCGGCAGGAACGCGTGGTCGG
>JAXDGC010000544.1:0-5708 GCA_034665245.1 Solirubrobacteraceae bacterium
TCCAACCGGGCTTCCTGTTGGCTGCAGTCCGAGGTGCCTGCTACCTAGTGCGCTGGGCGTCCCGTTCACGTACTGGAGCCTGCGCAAACTCGCCGCCCACCTCGCCCGTGTCTCCGACCGGCCGATCAAGATCCGGCGGAAACGGCTGCGGCAGATCCTGCGCGAGCGTCAGGTGTCATTGCAGCGGACTCGCACTCTGAAACACGCAAGATCATAGAAGAAATACCCCCAGGGCAGCCCGGGGGTATTTCCGTCGACCAGCTGATGGAGGTCAGCGATGCGCGGGGGGCGGGTTCCACCGATCGTGCGCGCCGTCCCACGACCAGCCGGCGTGTGGAGACGGGGGTGCCCACCGTGCATGCGCGCCGTCCCACCACCAGCCAGCATGCGGCGGCGCCTGGCAGGCGTTTCGGAGAAGCACATCGCCCGGTGCGCAGCGGACGACCGAGGGCACCGAGGGTGCGGCGATCGCCATCGAGGGGGCGGCGATCGCCGTGGCACTCCCGGCCGCGAGCATGCCGAAGGCAGCGACGCCCACCATCAGGCTCTTACGTAGGTCAATCATTGGTTCCTCCCAATCCGTCCTTGCTTGACGGACATAGCGTCGGGGGTGAGGCCTACCGCGCGCTTCAACGCCAGCGGCCGTCATGCCTTGGTGCTCGCCGGAGTCGTCGAACTCCCGCTGGCAGGTATTCGCAGAGCGTGATGGGTGAACCGTGTCCCGTATTCTCCGGAGTCGGGTTGGTGGAATCTTGAGCACTTGATCCATCTGGAAGGGCTGCGTGGGCAGGCGTGGGTATCCACCGGAGTTCCGGCGGAAGGTTCTGGAACTGTTGGCGGCGGGCCGCCCGGTCGTGGACGGGGCGCGTGATCTCGGGATCAGCGCGCAGTCGGTCTAGATGTGGCAGCGCCAGGACCGGGTCGACAGGGGCCGGAACCGAGGTTGAACACGGAGAAGGCCGAGCTGACCGCGGCGAAACGGCGGGTCGCCAAGCTGGAGACCGAGCTGGCGATCCATCGCCGGGCCAGTGAGCTGCTGGGGAAGGTGGTGCCCGCAAAAGGCGGTTCGAAGCGATCGCGGTGATGGCCGGCGAAGGGCTGGCGGTGCAGATGGCCGCCCGGGTCCTGGACGTCTCGGAGTCGGGTTACTACGAGTTCCGCAGCCGTGGCTCCTCGGCGCGCGAGATCCGTCACGCGTGGCTGACCGATCTCGTCCGCGAGGTGGAGATGCTGATGAACCGGGCCGCGATCCAGGGCGTGACCGGCCGGCCCCGGTGGCGTCGAGGTCGGGCGGAGCTGATCTCGAAGGATCTGGTGGAGCGGGGAGTTCGACCGGACCGGGCGGTACAAGTTGCGGTCACCGACATCACCGAGCACCACACCCGCGAGGGCAGGGTGTACTGCGCGGTCGTCCTGGACACGGCGGAACCGGGGGCAGACCATCTGGTGAGGCGCGCCCGCATTCGTGAGTTCGCCGGCTGGGTACTGGTGGGCAGGCCTACGGCTGCGTGGCCTCGTCGGAGCGGCCGAGGTCGGTCGCGAACCCGACGACGGCCTGGTCGATGCGGCGCAGCAGCCGGGTGGCGCTGAGCAGGGCGGCGCGGTGGCCTGGGTCGGGGGTGCGGGCGGCGTAGGCCTCCGCTGCGTCGACGTCGTCCTCGGCGGACCGGATCTCCTCGGCGTGGCGGCGCTGCAGCACCTGGCGCAGCGCGTGGAGGTTGGTCCGGACGCGGGCGGCGGCCGGTTCCAGTGTCGGCGCCCACCCCGGCTCGCAGACCTGGTCGACGAGCCGGGCCAGGCCGCGGGCGTAGTGCTCGACGCCGGCCAGCACCCACAGCGTCCGCTGGTAGCTGGACCGACCGCGCCGCCACGGCAGCGGGTTGTCCAGCGGCTTGCCCCGGTCGCGCAGCATGCTCAGCGCCTTGTGCAGATCCCGGGTGAGCTCCCCCGGCGGGCTTGCACGCTCCCGCCCGAGGATCCGCTCGACCGCCGCGGCCAGCACCGCGTCGGCCGCGTCCACCATGTCGTCGAGGGCTTCGCCGAACGCCTCCTGGGTCCTTTTCGGCAGCACCAGGTACGCGGCGAGCACGCCCATCGCCGCGCCGACGGCGGTCTCCTCGATCCGTAGTACCAGCGTCTGGACGCTGAACTGCCCGATGAGCCCGTACAGCAGAGCCAGTACTGCGGTGATCCAAAATGCCATCAACGTCTGCGAGATCCGGACCAGGTACAGCGCGAAGAATATGCAGCCGAACATCAGGAGCAGCGCCAGCAACTCGTGGCCGCTGACGAGTACGGCCAGGCCCATGCCGGCAAGCACGCCGCCGATCGTCCCGACCGTGCGCTGCCAGCCGCGGCTCAGCACGTCACCGCGGCTGCTGGTGCCTGCGAACACGAGAAACGCGGTCAGCACTGCCCAGTACCAGCGCGCCGGCGAGACGAGCTGGCCGACCACGATCGCCAGGCTGCTCGCGAGGCCGACCTGGACGGCCTCGCGGGTGCTCAGCGGTAGGCCCTTGGGCTCGTCCGCGTCGGCCTCGGTGGCCGCATCCTCGTCGGCGTCGGACTCCCCTGGCCCGACCGGGCCGCCGGGCCGGCCCATCGGAACGGGCCCGCCGCCGGTCCGGTCCGTCGGCGGACAAGTTGCCGCGTCGCGTTTCGCAGGGGCCGGCCCATCCGCGTGCTGGACCGCCTCGATCGCGTCCGCAAGCCGGATCACCGCGAAGGCCACCCGCTGAGTGCGGTCCGTGCGTCCCTGGGTCTCCGTCGCCAGCGCGGAGACGCTTCGCTTCGCCTCGTCGAGCAGCGTGGGGACCATCGCCGGCACGGTGCCGGTGGTCAAGGCCGCCCCGAGGCCGTGCAGCCCCGCCAGCAGCGCGCGCCGGTTGCCGGCGTCCACCGGTGCATCGCGCTGCACCAGCCGCTCGGTTGCCACGGCGACGCTCTCGGCGGCTAGCTCGGCGTCGAGGATGCCCAGCGCGAGGCCGCCCCCGTCGCCGTCATCCCGGCCCTCGGAGTCGTGTCGTTGGTCGGCGCCGCGGTGCCCCACGCCATCGGCCAGGAGCAGCGCGGTGTCGTTCAGCCGGGCACGGCGACGCCGGACCTCGCGCAGCTCGTCCTCGACGGCCTGTGGCCGGGCCGCCAGCAGGTCCGCAACCGCCTCGACGAGCGCGTGCAGGTGAGCGCGAAACGCGCGAACGAGCCGGTCGTGGGTCCGCTCCGGCCGCTCGGCGAACACCCAACCGCGCAGCAGCAACGTCGAACCGATGCCCACTGCGGCGGCGACCAGCAACCAGGGCAGCTGGGCCACAGTGACATGCAGGTACTCGGTGAAGAAGAACGGCATGAATGCGGCCATGCCGAGCGCGACGCCGCGGGCATCGAAGCGGCGGAGGTAGACCGCACCCATCGTCACGGTGACGAACACGACATCGGCGGCGACTCGATGCGACGCCAGCAGCGTCCCGGCCACGATCGAGACCAGGGCCGGACCGAGCATGAGCGTCGTCGTCACCCGCACCCGTCCCAAGCCGGGCTCGTCCACCGCGAGGTTGCTGATCATCGCGAGCACCGCGGCCAACAGCACCACGGTCACCGGCTGCCCGCTCAGCGCACGCACCCCGGACATCACGGCGGCCGCGAGCACCATCGACCCCGTCCCGATCCCGGCGAGCCGCAGCCGTACCAGGCCCGGATCGAGCGCGGTCAGCATGGTGCGGAGCTCCAGCGACCCGCGCCGTGCGGGGTGCCGGCGACCGTCCGCCGCCACACCCCCTCCAGGATCACGCCCGCTCATAACCACCGGCGAACCAGTTCGAGCAGCCGCCGATCCGACACCCGCGCCTCGACGGGACCCGTCACCATCCTTCAAGGTCGGCCTCCAAGGCGGCCCACGGCAACCTGAAGTGTCGGGCCTCGACGAAGGTCTTGTCGCAGTCGGGGCAGAGCTGGTTGACGATGCGGCCTGCCTGGGCGCTCGGCCTGCCGCACACGGTGCTGAGGTAGCCGGACCGATCCGGTGTCCAGGAGCGGATGGCGTGGTCCCGGTTGTCGCCTGCGCCGGCGAACCAGCCGGGCGGGCTGGTGGCCGGGGAGACGTCCCTCAGGGCGGTGGCGGTAACGGGCTCGACGGTCACGGCGGTGGGTGCCTCTCTCGTGATGTCCAGCGCGCCGGCGGTGGACCGACTCGGGTCGCCGCGTCGACGGCGTGGTACTCGTGGCTCCCAGGCGAGGACACGGACAAGGACACGCGTCCTCGCCGGGACGTGAACAGCGTCGCGGTGATGCCCAGCACGCGCATTGCCGCCAGCGGCCCTCGCGCTCCGGTGCTGACCGGAGTCCTCGGGCTGCCGCTGGCAGGTATTCCCCTGGGGTGGCTCGGTCCAGGGCCTGGCCTGTCATGAGGGCGGACAGAGGAAGGATCGAATCGAATTCGGTAGTGGTCGGGGCCGGCTTTCGTTCTTTCACGGCCTGGAGGCATTCCTCGATCGCCCACCGCTCCCCGGCGAACCGAATCAGCTCCCATGGAGTCCGGGCGGGCGGGGTGGGCGGTTGAGCCGATCGGGAGCAATGAGCACGCACAGTCAGCACCACATGCGCCGTCTGTTGGACGTTCCTCGCGAAAACTCATATCGGGTAACGACTTTCCTAAGATCCACTCACGTCGGCCACGTGCCGTAGGCGCAGAGTGGGGTGTACCAATGATCTTGGATAGGTCCTCTTGATCTCGAGAGGATGAGTCCGTGCCCGAACGTCGTCGCCGGTTCAGCCCGCAGTTCAAGGCCGAGGCGGTGCAGATGGTCCTGGAGACCGGTCGGCCGATCGCCGAGGTCGCCCGGGACCTAGGCATCGGTGACGGGACGCTGGGGAACCGAGATCCGCCGGCTGCGACTGGAGAATGAGTTCCTGAAAAAAGCCGCGGCCTTCTTCGCGCGGACGCAACCGTAGCCCAGCGGTGCGCGTTGATCGATGCGGAGAAGGCCACCTACGCGGTCGCGTGGATGTGTCGGATGCTGGGCGTTCCGCGGTCGTCGTTCTACGCCTGGCGCCACCAGGCCGAGACCGTCACCGCGGCTCGTCGCCGCGACCTCACCGCGCGGATCGAGCGGATCTTCACCGCCTCCCGCGGCACCTACGGCTGCCGCCGGGTCGCGGCCGAGCTCAACCGTGAAGGCCGGCCGGCCAGCGTCGGACTGGTTGCGGACCTGATGCGCGAGCTCGGCCTGCGGGCCTGCCAGCCGCGGGCCTACAAACGCACCACCGTGCCCGGCGACGAGCCGGTGAGCAGCCCGGACCTGCTCGGTCGGGACTTCACCGCGGCGGCCCCGGGACAGCGCCTGGTCGGCGACATCACCTACCTGCGCACCGGTGAGGGCTGGCTCTACCTGGCCACGGTGATCGACCTGGCCACCCGGATGGTCGTCGGCTGGCAGCTCGCCGAGCACCTGCGTACCGGCCTGGTCACCGACGCCCTGGGCATGGCCATCGCCGCCGGCCATACCCCGCCCGGCGCGGTCTTTCACAGCGACCGCGGTTGCCAATACACCTCGGCCGAGTTCGCCACATTCTGCACGGATAACGGGATCCGCACGAGTGTCGGGCGGACCGGAGTGTGCTGGGACAACGCCGCAGCCGAGTCGTTCTTCGCCACCCTGAAGAACGAGATGTACTACCGGCAGAGATTCGACACACGGGCAAAAGCCAGGTTC
>JAXDGC010000545.1:0-2630 GCA_034665245.1 Solirubrobacteraceae bacterium
TGACGTCGGGCCCCAGGTCCACCTCGGCCGCGCCCGACGACAGCGGAGCCGGACGGGAGAACAGCCGATCCCCGCCCTTACGGTCGCTGAGGTACAACGTGCCGAACTGCGAGGACGACAGGCCGTACACATGGGACACCCGAAAGCTGGTGCGGGCGTGGAGCGTCACCGGGCCGCTGGGCACGCCGGTGTTGCCTCGGCCGACCCTCCGGCTGGTGACGCGGCGGGTGAGCGCAGCGGCTTTGCTCCGAAGCGAGAGATGCAGAAACGTCGGAGCCTCCCGGCGTCGTGGCCCGCGGAACGGTCGGGTCATCGGGGATCAGGTCCGGGGGATCATGTCCAGAGGTAGGTGGCCGTCACCCAGGCGTTGTCGGTCAGGCCGAGACCGTCCCAGAACGTGCCGTCCGCGAGATCGATGCCGGCCGGGTTTTTCACCTTCTTCCCCTTCCCGTTCTTGCCGCCGTTGTAGCCGTCCTGATAGGCGGCCTGCGCCTCCGGCTTGCCCTGCGGGAGGTTCGTCCAGCTCTGCCTTACGGCAGGCGGGTTCCAGTAATCGTCGGTCGTGTTCCACGGGCCGACGTCCCATACCGGCGCGGTCTCGCACCGGCCGTTGTCCGCGCAGACCTTGACGCTGTACGTCGTGGTGCCCTTCGGGGACAACGCACGCCGTGAGGGCAGCGCCACGAAGTGATCACGCGGCGTGATGACATGCCCGTTGGCTGTCGTGCCGCCGACCGCGCCCTCGCGGGTGGCGAAGACCCGGAAGGACAGCGGAGTAGCTGACCGGGGCAGCCGAGCATCGGGTCGTCCGCCGGAGCGGCGTAGCCGCACGCCGACGACGAGCAGTGCCGCCAGCGCCGCCACGACAAGCGCCGCGGTCATGAGGGGCCGGCGGAGCATGTCGTCGATGCGCTGACGAGCACCCCCGTGGCTGGCCGAGGGGTCCGGTGTGGCCGGGTCGTCGTCGAGATTCCAAGTCATGCTGCGCACCTCCAGGCCTCGTCCCAGAAAGTCACCGCACGCTCCTACATTTCGTAGAAGACAACGTCCGCTCCCGCCGGCAAGAACGGGACGTGGGGCCTCACAGAACCCGGCGAGCGTGCTCTTCGTTCGTTGATGTGCTGGCGCCCGGACCTATGGCCTCGTGGCGATGCAGCCGATGGGGTCAGGGGACCACGCTGTAGCCCTGGTGCCAAGCATTAGTGCTCAGCCGCCGCGTCAAGTACGTACAACTACGCACCAAGGCGGCCGCCGCCGCCGCGAGCTCGTGGCCCCGACCTGTGTGAAGGCTTCCTCGAGTTCGGCGAGGTGGTCGACCGTGCGGGCGGTGGCCGCGACGGTGCGCCCCGCGCGGAGTGCGGCCAGACAGATCTGTCGACCGAGTCCGCGGGATTTGCGTGTCCGGAACCGGTGAGTCGCCTATTGCTGCGCAACCCACCGGGTCCGAGGGTTCAACGGTCTCGACAGAATTCCCCGTTGTCCACCAAGGGGGCCTTGATGGAGTCGGCCCACTTGATGTAAGTCATCTTAAGGCACGCGTTCTGATTGACTGCTTGCTCCACTTTCTTCTTCATTGCCCACTCGCCCGCCTGGATGGCGAACTCCGCGGTCTTGCAGACCGGTGAGTTCTCACCTCCGCCGATCGTGCAGGCGGTTGATGCCAGCAGATCGGACGGATTGGCGTCGGAGTTGAACAGCTCCAACATCTGCTTCGTTGCTTCACGGGAGACGTAGTAGTCGCAAACCACCCCACCCCAGCCGTGACAACGCGTGACCATGCCCGGCTCGGTGCCCGGATCGTCCGGTGGGTCACTCACGGGGGGCTGCTCGACGACCTGTGGCAGCGAGGCGAGGATCATGTCGGCCGTGGCTCCACCCACGTTCCCGTCCGCCGGTAGCCCGTGTCGGCCCTGGAAGTCCAGAACTGCAATGCGGGTCGAGGGGCCGAACATGCCGTTCTCCTGGAGACCGTAGCCGCTGTTGATGTTGTTGAGGTAGGGCTAGAGCTGTTGGACGCGTGTCGTAGGGGAGTACGTCGGTGGTGGCCTGCAGGTGGTGGCCCCGCTCGTGGGCCACGACGAACACCGCGGCCGCGTCGCCGAACTTGTCGTATTAGTCCCAGAGGGCTTCCTCACCTGCAGCTGGAACCCGACTTCGAGACGGTGACCTGGGACCTCGCCGACTTCGACACGGCCCTTGCGATCGGCGGAGCGACGCTGCCGGTCGAGTCCTACTTCGTCTACGGAACCCCCCGGGAACGCCGGGCAGGAGAAGCTGCTCCAGCCCTGGTTGGGACGGTAGGGCGGGACCGCGTCGTCCGGGCGGCCGCCGTCCAGCCAGTGCCAGGGCGACGAGGGTGAGGTGCTCCCGCGGCCGCCAGGCGGCGGGCGGTGTCGCAGTGGATCGCGATCCGGTGGTGGGGCGGACCTGCTCGACGAGCGACTGGCGCACGAGGTCGCGCCGGAAGCGGTAGCGGGCCCCGGCGACGACCAGCGCGCCTGCACCGAGTGCCGCGGCGAGCAGGGCGAACGCCTCGGGCCCCGGTCAGTGACGGCACGTCGACGGGGCCCGGGTCGCCACCGCCGGGGACGTCGGGGATTGGCGGGCGGGTCATGCCGATCCCTCGCGGC
>JAXDGC010000546.1:0-2860 GCA_034665245.1 Solirubrobacteraceae bacterium
TCGCGCGGGTGTGGACGGACGTGTCGGCGGACCCGGCCACCCGCGTCGCGGTGATCACCGGCGCCGGAAAGGCGTTCTCGGCCGGTGGGGACCTCGCGATGGTCAACCGGATGGCCGGCGACCACGACCGCGTGGCGCACATGCTGCGCGAGATGAGCGACCTGGTCTACAACATCGTCAATTGCGAGAAGCCGGTCGTCTCGGCGATCAACGGGGTGGCCGTGGGGGCCGGCACCGTGGTCGCGCTGCTGGCCGACATCTCGATCTGCGCGCAGGACGCCCGCATCGGCGACGGGCACGTCAGGCTCGGCGTCGCCGCCGGCGACCACGCCGCGATCCTCTGGCCGTTGCTGTGCGGGATGGCGAAGGCCCGCTACTACCTGCTCACCGGCGAGATGATCACCGGCGAGGAGGCCGAGCGGATCGGGCTGGTCACCTTCTGCGTCGACGACGACCAGGTCGAGGCCCGAGCGCTGGAGATCGCCACGAAGCTGGCCAAGGGCGCCCCGGGTGCCATCCGCTGGACCAAGCAGGCGCTCAACAACTGGGTGCGTGCGGCGTGGCCGTCGTTCGAGGCCTCACTCGCCTTCGGGATCCTCGGCTTCACCGGCCCGGAGGCCCGGGAAGGGCTCGCCGCACTGCGCGAGAAGCGCCCGCCCGAGTTCGACCAGCGCTCCTACGTCTGATCTCCATCCCCGTCTGAGAGGACCCTTGATGCCCGACGCAGTGCCCACGCCCGTGACACCCCCCCGCTCGACGCTGGAGCTAGACGAGCGCACCTACATCGTGACCGGCGCGGGCGGCGGGATCGGCGGGGCCACCGCCGCACGGCTCCTGCGGACCGGGGCCAACGTCGTCGGCGTCGACCTGAGCTCGCGGCGCCTCGCCGAGACCGAGACACAGACCAAGGCCCTGCCCGGCGAGTTCCGGACGCTGAAGATCAACCTGACCACCGAGAGCGGCGCCGAGGCCGCGGTGGACTTCGCGCTGTCGGAGTTCGGCGGCGTGCAGGGCGTCGCCAACGTCGCCGGTGGCATGACCAACATCGACCGCGACGTCTACGACAAGGACCTGGCCGACATCTCGCTGGACTACTTCGTCGACACGTTCGCGCTCAACGTCAACAGCGCCTTCCTGATGTGCAAGGCCCTGGAGCCGCACTTCTACGCCGAGGGCTACGGCAAGATCGTCAACGTCGCCTCGCTCGCGGCGTTCGCCAACCGGCCCGAGCTGGGCAACGCGGCCTACAACTCGGCCAAGGCCGCGGTGGTGGCGCTGACCCAGAGCCTGAGCATGCAGATGGGCCGCCGCGGCGTGCGCGCCAACTGCATCGCGCCCGGTCTCGTGTTGAGCGACCGGGTGCGGGAATGGATCGACCAGGGCTACCTGGAGCGCCACCTCGCCTACACCGCCCTCGGGGACCTGGCCCGGCCCGAGGACCTCGGCGAGTCCATCGCCTACTTCCTGGAGCCGCAGTCCGACGCGGTGACGGGGGAGACGCTGCGTGTCGCGGCCGGCGTGCGATGAGCCGCGGCACGCCGACCGGAACCGTCGCCGCACAACTCGCGGAGCTGCTGTCGGCTCAGGTCGCAGGGGTGAGGGAGGTCACGGTGACCGACGTCGAGCAGGTCTTCGGCGGCAACGCCCGGAAGGCCTGGGCCGGCACGGCGAGCTGGACCGAGCCCGGAGGCGGCCGCCGCCAGGAACCGGTGATCATGCTCAGCCGCGTACCCGGCTCCCAGGTCCAGGCGGATCCGCAACGCGAGTACGCGGTGCTGCGGGCGGTGGGCGACTCCGCGGTGCCTGCGCCCCGGGTCTGGGCTCTCGATGCCGACGGGGCGGTGACCGGCGCGAGCTCCGTCGTTCTGCAGTGCATGCCGGGGACCGCCGATCCCGTCGCGTACCTGGGCTCGCGCGACCATATCGAGGCACGCGCGTTGACCGTCGACCTGGCGCGCGCTGCCGCCGCCCTGCACGCCGTCGACGTCGCGGAGACGGCCGGGCTGGGCGACGTGCTGGGAGCCGCGGGCGATGCCCGGGCGACCGTCGCCGCCCAGGTCGAGTACTGGCGGTCGGTCTTTCTCGAGTGCCGGCTGGAGCCGTTGCCGGTGCTCGCGCACCTGTTCGGCTGGCTTCTCGACAACGTGCCCGAACCGGCCCGGCTCGCCGTCGTGCACGGCGATCTGCGGCCCGGGAACTTCCTCTACGAGGGTCCCTCGTTGGTCGCGCTGCTCGACTGGGAGATGGTGCACCTGGGCGACCCGGTCGAGGATCTCGCCTGGATCTACCGGCCGCTGTGGAGTCCCGCGCGCTTCCTGGACCTCGGTGAGTTCGTGCGACGGTACGAGGAGTTCGGCGGGCCGTCGGTGGATCGCGCCGCGCTGCTGTACTACCGGGTCCTCGCCGAGGTGAAGTTCGCGACGATCTCGGTCCGGGCGGCGCGGGCGTTCGCCGACCGCGTGACGACCAATCTGCGCCTGGCGGACCGGGCAGCGACCGTGACGGCCTCGCTCGCCCTGGCCCTCGACCTGGTCGCCGAGCGGGAATCGCTGCTGCGGGGAGCAACGGAGGGAGCGCTGTGCTGAGACCGACGACAGGGGAGCTGCTGCGGGCGGTGCACGTCGAACTCGCCGCGCAGGTGCTGCCCGCGCTGCCCGACGGCGCACCCCGCCGCCAGCTCAAGGCCGCCCTGCACCTGCTGCGCCGCCTCGAACGATCCTGGGACCGGCAGGCGCCCTACCTCGAGGCCGACAACGCCGACCTGGCCCGGACCCTCGACGAGACGCTGCAGGCTCTGCCGGGCGGCGGGTACGCGTCGTTGCGCGGGCGCCTCGCCACGCTGGGCCACCGGCCGCCGGAG
>JAXDGC010000547.1:0-4735 GCA_034665245.1 Solirubrobacteraceae bacterium
GGATCCCCGAGGTCAACGTGCTCGACCAGCTGCATCCCTACTACATCGCGCGCGGGATCTTCGGGGCGATGATCGTGATCTCGGGGATCGTGCAGATGGTGAACATCGGGATGACCATGGTCAGCGATACGCATGAGCGCCGCCGGCGGGAGACGATGCGGCTGGCCGAGGTGATCGCCCCACCGAGGGTGACCTGAGCGATGGCGGACGAGCCCGCAGCCGACCAGGTCCCTGAACCGCAGTCGCCGAAGGGGTGGTCACCACACCCGCCCGAGAAGATGCTGATCACGCCCTGGGTCGCGGGGCTCGGCGGGCTGCTCGTCTTCCTCACCGTCGTGTTCATCGTCGTCTGGCTGCCGGTGCACACGTTCGACCCGCCGCCGTCGGACGATTGGGCGCCGCTGAACGACCAGGCCGTCAGCGGGCGCAATCTCTTCGCCTCCAACAACTGCTTCGTGTGTCACTCGGGCTACTCGCGGCCGCAGGACGTGCGCGAGGCGCTCTACTTCCTCTATCCCAAGGTCTCCCAGCCAGGGGACTACTACGGGAGCGACCAGTCGCCCAACGTGCTCGGCACGGAGCGGACCGGCCCGGATCTCTCACAGGAGTCCGGCTGGCACCCCGACGACTGGCAGTCCGCGCATTTCTACGACCCGCGCTTCGTGGATCCGCGCTCGCTGATGCCGCCGATGAAGTCGCTCTTCTCCAGCGCCCAGGTGAAGGACCTGACGCAGTACGTGGAGACCCGCAGCGGCAAATCCGGCCTGCTGCGCTACGCCGGGCAGCTGTTCGCCAAGAAGGTCGTCCTCACCGTCCAGGGCTTCCCGCAGCCCTACACCGGCTTCGAGGGCGCGCACAAGCCGATCGTGCCGCAGACGGAGGTCAAACCGCCCCCGAACCAGCTCGAGGAGGCGCCGAACCTCTCGCAGATCGACCGCAGCTACTGGATGTCGGGTGACCCGCTGCCGGTGACCGAGGACAACCTGCTGCGCGGCAAGGAGGTGTTCCTCGCCCGCTGCGTCGGCTGCCACGGGCCGAAGGGCGACGGCAAGGGACCGGGGGCGCGGTTCATGTCCCCGCCGCCCGCCGACTTCACCGACAAGGACGACGCCTGCTGCGGCGGCGACACCGGGCCGGGCGACTTCTACTACCGCATCCTGCGCGGCTGGACGGGCACCGGCATGGAGAACTTCGGCGACCGCCTCTCGGTGGACGACATCTGGCGCGTGGTGCTGTTCGTCAAGACGATCCCGAACGGCACGCTCGCCGCGAACCGCGTGCCGGAGCCCAAGGACTACATCGCCTGGCAGCCGTCGAAGGAGCTGCTCGCCTGGGTGGCCTCCCGTCAGAAGCTCCAGCAGAACGAGTCGTTCGCCAAGCGGAGCAGCGACGATCCCTTCGTGCAGGAGGCCACGCGCGTGTTCCCGGGCCTCAACTCGACCGACCGGCTCGTGGTCAAGGGGCTCGGCACCCCGCTCAGCCTGCAGGACGCCGCCGCCGGCATCAAGGGCATCTACCAGCAGCTGCTCGACCGCGCGTGGGCCGACGCGAAGCGCCGTGGCGCCACCCTGCCGCCGGTCTCCCAGAAGGACATCCCGCCCGTCGTGGAGGGTCAGCAGTGAGGCGGCACCTGGGAACGCTCGCGCTCCTGCTCGGGGCGCTGCTCGCCACGCCGGCCGTGGCGCTCGCGCACGACGCGCCCGAGAACGACCAGTCGAAGTGGGTGATGGTCGACTGGATGATGGACGCCTTCTTCCTGTTCGCGGGGATGGCGCTCCTGGTCTTCATCGTCGCCTGGAAGGCGGGGCATTTCCACAACCTCGAGCAGGCAGCGCGGATCCCGCTGATGATCCACGAGGAGGACTACTACACGCCCGCTTGGGCGCTCGACGAGGAGGAGTGGGCCGATGGCCATGCCGAAGGGTGACTCGGTCCAGAAGGTCCATGACTTCTACCTCTACCTCCAGGGGCGCCAGCTCGAGCCGCATGGACGGACGGAGACGTGGCACGTCGACTGGGCCTCGCTCGCGTGGTTGTGGGGGTTCGTGATCCTGATCTGCCTGGTGGCCGTGGTCTGGATCAGGGACTACCGCAGCACGCACCCGCAGACCGGCATCAGCCCGCTCGACCGCTGGAGCGGCTACACGACCGAGGCGGGCGGCCGCGTGCCGTTCTTCTTCTGGCTCATCACCCTCGGGGTCGTGGCGTTCGGAGCCGAGTTCGTCATCGGCCACCTCGTCTCCGGCCAGGTGTTCTGATGTGGACCGAGGCGCTGCCGATCGTCGTCTACTCCACCTGCACCGAGGTGGTCATCTCAGCGGGCTCGTGGCCCCGCTTCTACGGCTCGCTGCAGGCGCTCAAGGGACACGTGCAGGAGTACCCGGGCTGCCAGCGCTTCGACGTGTTCTTCCGCGCCGCGCCGGAGGAGGCGGTGCGCGTCCACTGCTACACGTCGTGGGACACCCTCGGACAGCTCGAGGCGTTCCTCGAGCGCGGCTACACCCTCGAGCGCCTGATCGCGGACTTCGGCGGTGACGTCGAGGTGGAGCGCAGCATCGTGATGGAGAAGATCTTCTGATGCCAGAGCGCCGACGCCGCCGGCTGCGCCCGGGCCGCACGCTTTACGGCTACCGCGACATCGGCGCCGCGGGAGCCCCCCAGAACCGCCGCACGACCGTTCGCGCCTGGGCGATCGTCGTCGTGATGATCGTGCTCTACCTGGCCATCATGCTCACGATCTACTTCGTCGAGCCCGGGCTGCGCTGAGCCGCCGTGTACCTGCAGCACGTCAGCTCGCTGCAGTTCCTGATCTTCCTCGCGGATTTGGCGGTGGTGGTGTACGCCGCGATCCGCCTGCTGCCGGGCCGTGCGCCGCCGGTGCGGAACGAGCCGTTCGAAGCCGAGGAGCTCGCGTCCCACGACCCGAAGCTCGCGAAGTACTTCGTGGCAGGAGGAGCGTTCCTCGTCCTCGGGTCGCTCCACATGGTCCTCAAGAACCTCCCCTGGATCGCGGAGTGGGAGGCGCGGGCGGGCTACGCCGGGCATCTCGTGCGCGACCTCTCCAACACGCACGTGATGATCGTCGGCGGCGGCACGCTGATCGCCACGGGGGTGTGCTGGCACGTGCTCCCGCGCGTCGTCGGCCGCCCGCTCGCGAGCAACGGCCTGGCCCAGGCGGCGTTCTGGTTCACGGGCGTCGGCCTGCTCGCCTTCTACGTCGCGCTGATCGCCAACGGGATCGCCATGGGGCGTCTGATCGAGCGTGGCGCGGACTACCAGGCGGCCAAGCGCCAGATGGGCGACTGGTACCGCGTGCCCGTCGGCGCCGGCGCGGGCGTGATGGGCATGGGCTACTGGTGCTTTGCCGCGAACGTCGCGCTGACCGTCTTCCAGGCTCGGCTCGTGCACGTGCCGAAGCCGAGGGCCTACCTCTCGAAGTTCCTGATGACGGGGGCTGTGGCCCTCACCGTCGGCACGGTGCAGGGCGTGATCCAGGTGCAGCCGAAGAACGCGGACTGGCTCTACCGCGCAGGGCACGCGGGCGAGTGGATCGACCCCATCAGCCACGCGCACATCAACCTCGTCACCGGGCTCACCATGCTGGTCGCCGGCGGTCTGCTCTACCTCGTGCCGCTGCTCGGCGGGACGGAGCCGCCCGCGCGACTCGTCAACCGCTGCTTCGCGCTCCTCCTCGGCGGCTCGCTGTCCTTCTACGCGACGGCGCTCTACCTCGGCTTCCACGAGGGCCACCTCGTGGTGGCGCGCGGGCTCACACCCGAGCAGGCCGAGGCGGCGACCCCGCTCCACCCGTTCCTGATCATGGGCGCTGGCATCGCGATGATGGCCGGCTTCTGGATGCTGCTCTGGCTCGTGGCCCGGTCGGTGCGGAGCTCGCCGGGCCCGGTCCGGCCGCTGATCCTCGCCGGCTGCGGCGCGCTGGCGGTCGGCACCCTCCAGGGACCCGTGCAGGCGTTCCCGGCCGTGAACGAGCTGCTCGACAAGAGCGGGGACGCGGGCGACGTGATCGTGAACCTCCATGCCCAGCTGAACATGCTGGGCGGTCTCATGCCGATCCTGCTCGCGCTGGCCCTCGCCCTCATGCGCAGGCAGTCGGGCGAGGCGTGGCCGCGGCGGCAGATCCGCGTGTCGACCGTCGCGGTCGCCTCCGGCATGGGCGTCTACTACGCGGCCGGGATCGCGTTCGCCGCGGTGGCGGCGCACCGAGTACGGAGCGGGGCCGGCTTCGGCCCCGCCGTGGCGTCGCTCGAGCCGTGGTCGGCACTCGTGCTCGTCCCCGCCGCGCTGGCCGTCGGCGCGGGCTTCGGCGCCTACGCCCACGCGGCGTGGCGCCTCACCGCCGGCCGGCGCCGGCACAGCCGCGCACGGCTGCGGGCCGCTCCGGCCGAGTACACGGGCAGGATCCCGCGGCGGGTCCGCCGGATGGGTCCGGCGGCGCTCGCCGCCTACGAGCTGCCGATGGGGCTGCTCGGCTTCCCCGGTGTCGGCTGGCTGTTCGCCGGCTTCCCGATCACCGCGCTCCTGCTCCTCACCGCCGGTCCGGCGCTCGCGTGGGCGGTGATCCCACTCGCCTTCTCGCCGTTCGGCCAGGGCCCGCTCCGCCACGTCGGCTGGCAGGTCGAGTTCGCCTGGCTCCCGCTCAGCGCCCTGCTGTCGGCCGGGATGCTGTTCCGGGCGCACCGGCAGCGTCTGACGCGCATCGAGGGGCTGCGCCGCC
>JAXDGC010000548.1:0-2642 GCA_034665245.1 Solirubrobacteraceae bacterium
CTCGGCGGCCGCGCTGTGGCGGATCGTGCCGCGCTGGCCGTCCACGCCCGAGGTGACGGCGCCGACAAAGCACCGGCTCACACAGATCCACGTCCACCGCTCCCGCCACATCGATGCCACCACCCACTACGGCATCCGCGTCACCACTCCAGCTCGCACCCTCGTCGACCTCGCCGACGTCCTGAACGACAGAGCGCTCACCCGAGCCGTCAACGAAGCCCATGTCCTCCGGCTCGTTACCCCCGCCGAGCTCACCACCCTCCTCACCCGATATCCGGGGCGGCGGACCTCACGAATAACCCCCGAGCGGGGCGCCACCCGCTCACACCTCGAAGACGACTTCACACGCTTCCTCAAGCGCCACCGCCTCCCGCTCCCCGAGCGCAACCAACACATCGCCGGCCACGAAGTCGACGCCGTCTACCGAGCCCACCACCTCGTCATCGAGCTCGACAGTCGCCAGTTCCACACGACCCCCCGAGCCTTCGAGCAGGACCGCGACCGCGATGCCGACCTCCTCAATGCGGGCTTCTCGACGCTCCGCATCACCGACAGGCGCCTCAAACACCACGCCGGGAAGGAGGCACGCCGGCTCAGAGCAATCCTGGCGCTGAACGGGTAGGTGGCGTGGATGGTCGCGCTCGGGCCCGCGGAGCTGGCGCTGCTGGCCGGGGCCGGGCTGCTGGCCGGCGCGGTCAACGCGGTCGCGGGCGGCGGCTCGCTGATCTCGTTCCCCGCGCTGCTCGCCGTCGGCTACCCGAGCGTGCCGGCGAACGTGACGAACAACGTCGCACTGCTGCCCGGCTACGTCGGCGGCACGCTCGCCTATCGCGCCGAGCTCGCCGGCCAGGGCGGGCGCGCGCGTCGCCTCGGCGCGACGAGCGCCGTGGGTGGCCTCGCGGGCGCCGTGTTGCTCGACGTGAGCCCGCCCGGCATCTTCGAGGCGATCGTGCCGTTCCTGATCCTGCTCTCCTGCGCCCTGCTCGTGGCGCAGCCCGCCGCCGCGAGGGTGGTCGAGCGCCGCGGGCATCAGGGCCGGCCCGCGGCGGTCCACGCCGGCACGTTCCTCGCCTCGGTCTACGGGGGCTATTTCGGGGCGGGCCTCGGAATCATGCTGCTCGCCGTGCTCGGCGCGTTCCTGCCCGACGACATCCAGCGGCTCAACGCGCTGAAGGGCCTGCTCTCGCTCGTGATCTCCGCGGTCGCCGTCGTCTACTTCGCGCTGTTCGGGCCGGTCGTGTGGGCCGCCGCGGCGGTGATGGCCGTCACCAGCCTGGCGGGGGGCCAGGCCGGCGTGCGGCTCGCCCGGCGGCTCAGCGCGGCGACGTTGCGGTGGGTGGTCGTCGTATTCGGCGTCGCGGTCGCGTCGGTCCTGCTCGTGACCTGAGCGAACGGTTTGCGAGGTGCCCGATCGGGCATAGAAACGCCGGAATCTCGCCTAACTGGAGGAGGAGAGATCGAGGTGTCGCAAGACCCCAATCAGCCCGGGCGCTCGGACGCGCGCGCCAAGCCCCGTGAGACGAGCCGCGGCTGGAACTGGCTGCTGGCCCTGCCGTTCTTCGGCGTGTTCTTCCCGTGGATCTACAACACGGACAGCCCGGAGTTCATCGGGATCCCGTTCTTCTACTGGTACCAGATGGCCTGGGTTCCGATCAGCGTGATCATCACGGTGCTCGTCTACCGGGCTTCGACGTCCAAGAGGCCGTGATGGACGTCAAGTGGCTCGAACTCAGCATCTTCATCTTCCTGTTCGCGGTCGTCTCGGGCCTCGGCTTCTTCGCCTCGCGCTGGCGCGCCGCCAAGACCCTCGACAATCTCGACGAGTGGGGCCTGGGCGGCCGCAAGTTCGGCCCCTGGATCACGTGGTTCCTGCTCGGCGGAGACCTCTACACCGCGTACACGTTCGTCGCCGTGCCCGGGCTGGTGTTCGGCGTCGGCGCGCTCGGCTTCTTCGCCGTGCCGTACACGATCCTCATCTTCCCGATGGCGTTCCTGGTCGCGCCACGCCTGTGGTCGGTCTCGCATCGCCGCGGCTACGTCACGCCCGCCGACTTCATCCGCGGCCGCTACGGCTCGCCGACGCTGGCGCTGCTGATCGCGCTCACCGGCATCGTCGCGACGATGCCCTACATCGCCCTCCAGCTCGTGGGCATCGGCGCGGTGCTGAAGACGATGGGCGTCAGCGGCGAGTGGCCGCTGGTCATCGCCTTCGTGATCCTCGCGGCCTACACGTACCAGTCGGGGCTGAGGGCGCCCGCGCTGATCGCGTTCGTCAAGGACGCATTGATCTACATCGTCGTGCTCGTCGCCGTGATCTACATCCCGATCAAGCTCCACGGCTTCGGTGACATCTTCGGCGCCGCGAACAAGAAGTTCGCGGCCAGCAAGCCTCCGGTCGCCGACGGCACCCTGCTCGCCGACCCGCAGATCCTCGGCTACTCGACGCTGGCGTTCGGCTCGGCGCTCGCGCTGTTCCTGTACCCGCACTCGATCACCGGCCTGCTCGCGAGCCGCAGCCGCGACACGATCCGCCGCAACATGGCGGCGCTGCCGGCCTACAGCTTCGTGCTCGGGCTGCTCGCACTGCTGGGCCTGATGGCGATCGCCGCAGGCGTCAAGCCGCTCACCTCCGGCGGCAAGCC
>JAXDGC010000549.1:0-3842 GCA_034665245.1 Solirubrobacteraceae bacterium
GTTCAGCGACCACTACGTCGTGATCGCCGAGGACTGCGTCGGAAGCGACGACCAGGCGCTGCACGAAGCGTCCCTCGTCCTGATGCGGCACCGCTTCGACATGGCTAGCGGCGCGAAGATCGCCGAGACGTGGCGTACCGGCGCAGCGGACAATGCGGCCGGGGGTAGCGCCCGTGCTCATTCGTGACGTCCTGACCGTCCCCGTCCGCTCGGGCTTCTTCGCCGACGACCAGGCCGCGATCCGCAACGGCGCCGGGCACGACGGCTTCACCTACGCCGGCGTCCCGGTCACGCCCGGTTTCCGGAGCATCCGCCAGGCCGGCGAGGCCGTGTCTGTGATGCTGGTGCTCGACGACGGGCAGGTCGCTTGCGGCGACTGCGCGTCGGTGCAGTACGCCGGGGTGGCGGGCCGGGACCCTGTCTTCGACTCCGCCCGCGCGGTGGAGGTCATCGACCTGCATGTCGCACCCCTTCTGCGCAACTCTGAGATCACCGACTTCAGGACGATGGCGGCCACCATCGACAGCATGTTCGTCGACGGCGCGCCCTTGCACACGGCCATCCGCTACGGCGTCACACAGGCACTCCTCGACGCGGTAGCGCTGGCCCGTGGAATCACGATGGCCGAGGTGGTCCGTGACGAGTACGTCACGCACGAGGTGCTGGTGCCCGTCCCGATGTTCGCCCAGTGCGGCGACGCCCGCCACTCCAACGTGGACAAGATGATCCTCAAAGGGGCCGACGTCCTCCCGCACGGGCTGGTGAACCAGGTGGACAGCAAGCTCGGCGTCCGAGGCGAGATCCTGGAGGAGTACGTCGAGTGGCTCCGCGACCGCATTCGGGCGCTCCGCACTCGCGACGACTACAGGCCGGTGATCCACCTGGATGTCTACGGGACCATCGGGCTCGCGTTCGGCGGCGATGTGGAGCGGGTCACGGACTACCTCGTCCGGCTCGAGTCGCTGGCGGCCCCCTTCCGGCTCCGGGTCGAGCACGTCATCGACGGCGGCGGACGGGATGCGCAGGTCGAGGTCTCCAGCGCGCTGCGCTCCGAGCTCGAGAAGCGTGGGAGCCAGGTCCAGATCGCAGTCGACGAGTGGTGCAACTCGCTCGAGGACATCGAGCTGTTCGTCGCGGCCCGTGCGGCCGACGTGATCCACGTCAAGACCCCCGATCTCGGCGGCGTGAACAACACCATCGAGGCGCTCCTGCACGTGCGCCGGGCCGGCCTCGCGGCGTACTGCGGGGGCACCTGCAACGAGACCGACCAGTCGGCCCGGGTCTCGGCACATATCGCCATGGCCTGTGGCGCGGCTCAGGTGCTTGCCAAGCCGGGCATGGGCGTTGACGAGGGCATGATGATCGTGGGCAACGAGATGGCGCGGGTTGCGGCCCTGGTCGCCTCAAGGCGTATGTCGACGCCCGCGGCTGCCCATGAGGATTCCCCGTGAGGCCGCTGGAAGACATCCGGATCATCGCGATCGAGCAGTACGGCGCCGGCCCCTTCGGAAGCGTGCACCTCGCCGACCTCGGCGCGGACGTGATCAAGATCGAGGATCCGGCCAGCGGCGGCGACATCGGCCGCTACGTCCCGCCCCACCAGGAGGGTGAGGACAGCCTGTTCTTCGAGGTGTTCAACCGGAACAAGCGCAGCCTGAGCCTCGACCTGACGACAATCACCGGCCGGGCCGTGTTCGAAGACCTCGTACGGGTCAGTGACGTCGTGTACTCGAACCTGCGCGGCGACGTGCCGGCGAAGATGCGGATCCGGTACGACGACCTCAAGCACCTCAACCCGGCGATCGTCTGCTGCAGCCTGACCGGCTTCGGGATGACCGGTCCCCGTGCCGCCGAACCGGGCTACGACTACATCCTGCAGGGGCTCGCCGGGTGGATGAGCCTCACCGGCGACCCCGACGGCCCGCCCACGAAGTCGGTCTCTCCCTGGGGCCCCCGCCGCCGCAATCGCCGTGCGGCACGACGAGGAATCCTGACCGGGCTCCGGTAGGTCCCACCGCCTCCGCGGTCGTGCCTTCTGACAGCCAGAAGGTTGCCTTTCGGGGCAACCGCTACTTTCGGACTTGGGGGACGGCCTTCCCGCGGCCGGTCGGGCGTGTCGGCGGTGCTACGACGGCGTGGTAGTTGATCCGTTCGATGATTGCGTCGAGGCCGGCCTCGAGCGCGGCGGTGTTGCGTTGCGATTGGGCGAGGAGCAGGCCGCCCTGCAGCGCGGCGAGCATGGCCAGGGAGAGTCGTTCGGGGTCGGCGTCATCACGCAGCACACCCTGCTCGATCATGTGCTGCAGTCCGTCACGGATCGCGCTGGACCACTGCATGAAGCCCTCGGCCAGTGCCTGGCGTGCGTGCGGGTCGCGCTCCGACAGCTCGCTCGAGAGGCTGCCGAGCGGACAGCCGCCGACGCACTCGAGGTCTCGCTCGACCTGCACGACGACATCCCGCCAGTTCCGCAGCGCCTCGAAGCTGTCGAGCCGGCTCAGCAGAGCGGTCTGGTTGTCGAGGATGGTCTCGGTCTGCAGGGCGATGACGGCCCGGGTCAGGGCTTCCTTGTCAGTGAAGTAGTGATAGATCTGCGAGGAGCTCACCCCCGCCGCGTCCCGGACCGCGGGCGTGCTCGTGCCCGTCGCGCCGTGCCGGAACATGAGCTCGGCCGCCGCGCGCACGATCCTGTCGCGGGTCGCCTGCCCCCGGGTGGTGAGCGGCGCCGCAGCGCCGGGTGCCGGTCGTGTGGACACACAGCACAGCCTACGACACTTTTGGATTTGACTATCCAGTCGGCGCCGCGCAGATTGGATACAGCTATCCACTACTGAGCTGCGCGGGCCGCCTCGGGCCCCGCTGAACGTCCCGGACTGGAGACCCCTCATGACCGACACGACGATCGCCGCCAGGGTTGCGCTGGCACAGCCCCAGTTCGCAGAGCGCCTGCCCGCGGAGGTCGGCGCCGCGTTCGGCGCAGAGCTGAACCGGCTGGTGGCCGAGGGGGTCCCCGCCGCAGTGGCCACCCCCGGCACGGTCATGCCCGATGGTGATCTGCTCGACGCGTCAGGGCAGGCCACCACCCTCACCGCAGTGCGGGCGGGGCGCCCGGCCGTGGTCGTCTTCTACCGGGGCACGTGGTGCCCGTACTGCAACCTGACCCTGCGTGCCTACCAGGAGACCCTGGTCGACGAGCTCGACGCTCGGGCGGTGGCGCTGGTGGCGATCAGCCCGCAGAAGCCCGACGGGTCGCTGTCGATGACCCAGAAGCACGACCTGTCCTACGCCGTGCTGTCGGATCCGGGCAACCAGATCGCCGGCAGGCTCGGCATTGTGTTCACCCTCGGCGCGGGCGCCCGCCACGGCCAGGCCCGGATCGGGGTCGACCTGACCGATCTCAACGCCGACGGAACGCCCGATCTGCCGTTGGCCACGACCGCGGTCGTCGACGCGCTCGGAGTGATCCGCTGGATCGACGTGCATCCCGACTACACCACCCGCTCCGAGCCCGCCCAGATCCTGGCCGCGCTCGACTACATCCGCTGACGCCGAGCGTGCCCGCTCACGGGTCGGCGCAGGCCGTCATCAGATCACCGGTCCAACCTGAGGGAGTATGACCATGGAGTTCGACGACAAGACCGTTCTCGTCACCGGCGGCACGTCCGGAGTCGGACGGGAGACCGCGAAAGCGTTCGCCGAGCGCGGTGCGCGCATCATCATCACCGGTCGAGACGAGCAGCGCGGCAAGGACGTCGTCGCCGAGATCGAGAACGCCGGGCATCCCGCCCGTTTCGTTCAAGCCGACCTGCTGTCCCACGAGGCTGTGCAGCGGTTGATAAGCGAAG
>JAXDGC010000550.1:0-7606 GCA_034665245.1 Solirubrobacteraceae bacterium
TGACCCTCGACCTGCGCGAGTCGAAGTCGAGCCTGGCCGGCGTGATGATGGCCGCGGCGATGGAGGGCGTCGGCGTGATGCAGTTCGTCGAGCACGTCGCGCCGCACCTCGACGACATCCCCGAGGCGATCGGGGACGTGCTGAGCCGCGTCAACCTCCCCGCGATCGGCGGCTCGCTGGCGGGCGGCCCCAAGCCGTCGGCGCCGGCCGTGCCCAACGGCGCGGGAGGTGGGGCCGGCGCCGCGGACGGCATCGCCGCCGCCGACCCGGGGGTCGACCCGTCCGCGGCCGGCAACGGCGCTGCGCCGGCCGCCGCCGCGGCGCCCGTCGTGGCTCCGCCGGCCGGCGCCCCGCCCGCCCCTGCCGCCGCGCCGGACGCGGCGGCGGCGGCGCCGAAGACGGCCGGCGAGCAGGCGGCCGACAAGATCGCCCAGCAGGAGTCACCGGCAACGAAGAGCGCCGCGGCCGGACAGAAGGCCGCCGCCGACATCGCCGAGCAGGCCAAGGACGTTCCCAGCGCGACCGACCTGCCCGACGCGACGAGCGAGCCGAAGGCCGCCGTCGACGTCGGCGCCGCCCCGAAGGCGGCGGATGCGCCCGCCGTCGCCCCCGCCCCGGGCGCGCCGGCCGTGGCCCCGCCGGTCGATCCCGCCGCTGCGCCCGCCGGCGCGCCGGCCGCCGCCGCGGCCGATCAGGCCCCCCAGCCCGCGCCGCGCTCGGGCGCGGCCGCCGACGTCGTCGACGCCCCCGGCGGCGCCAAGCACCAGCCGATCGACCCGTCGCAGTTCGGCCAGGAGGGGCACGGCGGCACGCTCTCCCCCGAGGGCGCCGAGCTGCTGAAGAACAAGAACGTCGTCCTGGACGCGAACGCGATCACCGACATCAAGCACGGACGCATCGACCCGCGGGTCATCGCGGCGACGGCCAAGATCTCCGAGCACCACAAGATCGTGGTCACCTGCACCTGCTCGGACCACCCGAAGTTCACGACCGGCGGCTCGATCTCCAACCACGCCTATGGCCGCGGGCTCGACATCGGCACCGTCGACGGCGAGATCGTCAATCCCGGCTCGGGGGCGGCCCGCGAGCTGGCGAGCGAGCTCTCGCAGCTGCCGGAGCAGTACCGGCCGGACGAGATCGGCTCGCCGTGGCCGATCAGCGGGCCCGGCTACTTCACCGACGCCGGCCATCAGGACCACCTGCACCTCGGGTTCAAGAAGGAGATCGACCCGAGCTGGACGCCGCCGGCCGACGTCGCCGCCAAGGCCGGCGCGACTCCCACCCCCGACGCCGCGGCCGTCTCACCGGCGGCGCCCGCCGCCGCCGTGCCCGCTGCGGCAGCTCCGGTCGTCGCCGCGGCGCCGGGCGCTCCCGCGGTGGCCGCCGCAGCCGCCCCGCCGGAGCCGCCCAAGGCGGGCAACTCGGGCCAGTTCATGGCGGCGGTCGCCGACGCCTCCAGCGCCGGCAAGAAGGGCGGCTCCGGCGTGTTCCTGGCCGCCCAGCCGCCCGTCGGCCCCCCGAGCGCGGTGGCGCCGCCCGGGTCGGTCCCGGGCATGGTCGACGCCGCCGCCGCCGCGGCGCCGGGCGCCGGCGGGAGCAGCGTCGGCGCGGCGGCGCTGAAGGTGGCCCAGAGCCAGCTCGGCGTGCACGAGTCCGGCGTCAACACCGGCGCCGAGGTCGACAAGTACCTCGCGGCCGCGAAGGTCGGCCCCGGCAACCCCTGGTGCGCGAGCTTCGTGACGTGGTCGCTCGAGCACTCGGGCCACAAGATGGACGGCACCGGCTGGGCCGCGGTGCAGACGTGGGTCCAACACGCCGAGGCGAAGCAGAACAACCTGCAGATCGTCAGCGCCGCCGACGCCCGCCCGGGCGACATCGTCGCCTACGACTGGGGCCACCAGGACGACTTCGGCTCCGACGGGCACATCGGCTTCCTCGCCAGCAACGTCAAGGACGGCGGCTTCACCGCCCTGGAGGGCAACAACCAGGACGCGGTGATGAAGGTGCCGCGCAACGTGAACATGGCGAACGTCAAGTTCATCCGCGTCGGCGGCGACGCGCCCCCCACGGCGGGGGTGGGTGGGGGCGGCGTCCCCCCCGCGGCGCCGGCCGGGGTGGCCCCGGACCAGGCGGCGCCCGGCGGCGGCGTGGCCGACGCCGCGGCGGCGGCAGCCGACGTGGCCGGAGGTGCGAACCCGTACCCCGGCGACGGCGCGCCGAAGGCGGAGCTCGCCGCGTGGATGGGCAGGGAGGCCGAGAAGCGCGGGCTGCCGAAGCAGCTGCCGGTCATGGCCTCGCTGGTGGAATCGGGCGTCAAGAACCTGCACTTCGGGGACGCCGACTCCGTCGGCTTCTTCCAGATGCGCGTGGGGATCTGGAACAAGGGCGACTACGCCGGCTTCCCCGAGAAGCCCGAGCTGCAGGTGAAGTGGTTCCTCGACCAGGCCGAGGCCGTCAAGAAGCAGCGCGTCGGCGCGGGCAAGTCGGTCACCGACCCCAACCAGTTCGGCGACTGGATCGCCGACATCGAGCGCCCCGCCGAGCAGTACCGCGGCCGCTACGGGATGCGCCTCGGCGAGGCCAACGGCCTGCTCGGCCAGGCGTCCGCGGCCCCCGCCGCTCCGGCAGCTTCAGCGGCCGCCGCTCCGACGCCCGGCGCGCCCGCCGCCGCCGCGGCGGCGGCGCCGGTGACGCCGAAGCCGGGGCAGTCCGGTCAGTTCATGGCCGCGGTCGCCGACGCGTCCAGCGCGGGCAAGAAGGGCGCCTCGGGCACGTTCCTGGCCCCCCAGCCGCCCGCCGGTCCCGCGAGCGCGATCGCGCCGCCCGCGGGCGTGCCGGGCATGGTCGACGCTGCCGCGGCGGCGGCGCCCGGCTCCGGCGCGAGCACGCTCGGCGCGTCCGCGCTGAAGATCGCGCAGACGCAGCTCGGCGTGCACGAGAGCGGCGTCAACACCGGCGCCGAGGTCAACAAGTACCTCGCGTCCGCGGGCGTCGGGCCCGGCAACCCGTGGTGCGCGAGCTTCGTGACGTGGTCGCTCGGCCAGGCGGGCCACAAGATGGACGGCGGCGGCTGGGCGGCGGTGCAGACCTGGGTCCAACACGCCGAGGCGAAGCAGAACGACCTCCAGATCGTCAGCGCCGACCAGGCGCGCCCCGGCGACATCGTCGCCTACGACTGGGGCCACCAGGACGACTTCGGCTCCGACGGGCACATCGGCTTCCTCGCCAGCAACGTCCAGGGCGGCAAGTTCACCGCGCTCGAGGGCAACAACCACGACGCGGTGATGAAGGTGCCGCGCGACGTCAACATGGCGAACGTCAAGTTCATCCGCGTCGGCGGCGACGCACCCCCGGCGGCGCCCGCCGGCGGCGTCGCTCCCGCGGGCGGCGCGGGCGTGGCCGACGCCGCCGCCGCGGCCGTCGACCTCTCCGGCGTGTCCGGCGCCTACCCCGGCGACCATGCGCCGAAGGAGCAGCTCGCCGCCTGGCTGGGCAAGGAGGCCGAGAAGCGCGGGCTCCCGAAGCAGCTGCCGGTCATGGCATCGCTCGTCGAGTCGGGCGTGAAGAACCTCAACTACGGCGACGCGGACTCGGTCGGCTTCTTCCAGATGCGCGTCGGCATCTGGAACAAGGGGCCCTACGCCGGCTTCCCGGAGAAGCCCGAACTGCAGGCGAAGTGGTTCCTCGACCAGGCCGAGGCCGTCAAGAAGCAGCGCATCGCGCGCGGCCAGTCCGTCACCGATCCCAACCAGTTCGGCGACTGGATCGCCGACATCGAGCGCCCCGCCGAGCAGTACCGCGGCCGCTACGGCATGCGCCTCCACGAGGCCAACGCGCTGCTCGCGAAGGCCGGCGACTCCGCGCCCGCCGGCGGCGCCCGCGCCGCCGCGGAGCAGGTCGCCGCCACACCGGCGGCGCCCACCGCCGGCGCGGCGGCGGACGTCGCCGCGAGCGCGGCGGGCGGCGGAGGCGGCGCCGGCCCGCAGGCGCTGGCGGCGCTCAAGGAGGCTGAGAAGTACAAGGGCACCGCCTATCGCTGGGGCGGCTCGACCCCGCAGACCGGCTTCGACTGCTCCGGCCTCGCACAGTGGGCCTACGCCAAGGCCGGCATCCAGATCCCGCGTGTCACCGACGCGCAGTTCGCCGCGGGCAACGGGACGCCCGTCGACAAGTCGCACCTCAAGCCCGGCGACCTCGTCTTCTTCGGCAAGCCGGGCAACATCTACCACGTCGGCATCTCCATGGGCGGGGACAAGTTCCTGCACGCGCCCAAGACCGGCGACGTCGTGAAGGTCGCGAGCCTGAGCGATTCCTACTTCGCCCAGAACTTCGCCGGCGGCCGACGCTTCGACCATCACGCCGCGGTCGCCGAAGCGGCGGTCGCCCCGGCCGCCGGCGCGGCTCCGGCGGCCGCCGCGGTGCCGGCGCCCGGCGCCCCGGCGATCGACCCCAAGGCCGTCGCGGAGGCGCAGGCCGCCGTGGCACGCGACGCCGCCGAGGTCAGCCGCGCCAACTCCGGCCTCTTCATGGCGGTCAAGGCCCAGGAGGAGCGGCGTCACGCGACCGTGCAGTTCATGCAGGCGATCGACCCGAAGGCCGCACAGGCGGCCGCGGCACCCGCCGCTGCTCCGCCGCCCGACGCCGCCGCGGCATCCGCCGCCCCTGCCGCTCCGGTGGCCGCTCCCGCGGATCCCACCGACGCCGCGACAGCGGGCAAGGCGGCCGACGCGGGGGCGCCGGTCACGCTGCCCGACGACATCTACGACGACTATCCGGGCAACAACGCCTCCAAGGACGAGCTCGCCAAGTGGCTCGCCAAGCAGGCCGACAAGCACGGCCTACCGCCGGAGCTGCCGGTCATGGCGTCGCTGGTCGAGTCGGGCGTCAAGAACCTCAACTTCGGCGACGCCGACTCCGTCGGCTTCTTCCAGATGCGCGTCGGGATCTGGAACCAGGGCGACTACAAGGGCTTCCCCGAGCACCCGGAGCTGCAGGCCAAGTGGTTCATCGACCAGGCGCTCGCCGTCAAGAAGCAGGCGATCGCCCGCGGCGACGCCAACTTCGGCAAGGACCCGTCGAAGTGGGGCGACTGGATCGCCGACATCGAGCGCCCCGCCGAGCAGTACCGCGGCCGCTACCAGCTTCGCCTCAAAGAGGCGCGCGGGCTGCTCGGCTCCTGAAACGCAGAACGGCCCGGCGGGGAGTCCCCGGCCGGGCCGCTGTGCTCAGAGGGTGCGGGGTGCTAGCCGTCCGTGCCGCCGCCGGAGACCGGCCCCGGGTTGCTCGGCTTGCTCGGCTTCGGCTTGCTGGTGGCCGGCGGAGCGGTGTGGGTCGCCGGCGGAGCCGTGTTCGTCGTCGGGGGAGCGGTGTTGTTCGTGCTCGGCGCCTGTGTGTTCGCCGACGAGTTGCTCGTCGAGGGCTGCGAGGTCTTGGTGCTCGCCGCGGGCTTCTTGGCCTTCTTCTTGGCCGGCGCCTTGCGCTGGGCCTTGAGGGCCGGAACGGTGCCACCCACCTCGACGCCCGACACGGCCGCCGGAGCGGACACGTTGATGCTCTGAGCCTTCACGCCGGCGCCTGCCGTCTCGGTCTTCGCACCGCCGGACTTGGCCAACCCGAAGGCGGCCGCGAACGCGGCGACGACGGCCACGAGGCCGATGGCGAGGGAACGGGTTTCCATGGGGAGAGGCTCTACTTTCTCGCGCGCCGCGCGCGGTGTGATTCTGCTTGATGGATTTGTAGCGCCAATTTCCTGTTTCGGGAAGGGTTCACGAGGGTAAACGGCGCCGGCACTCGATTTATTTCGCGATCTTGTAGCCCCCGGTCTGGACGCTCTGCAACGCATTGGCGACCGCCTGCTCGCCCCGCTGCACCGTCGTCCGTGCCTTCGCGTAGCCGCTCTTGTTGCCGGACCGGGCCGCCGCCGCGAGCTTCCCGTAGGCCTGCCCCGTCTGCTTGAGCGCGCCGCTGAGCTGGGTGTTTATGCTCGCGTCGGCGGGTGAGACCTTGAGGGCCGCTAGCGTCTTCGCCGCGCCGCCGTACGCCGACCCGAGCGTGCCCGCTGCCGCCGCCTGCGCCTTCGGGGTCTTCGCGCCCTGCAGGGCGGCGCGCCCCGGCGTGACCTTCTTGTTCAGGCCTCCGAGCGTCTTGCCGAGCGCGGCCGCGTAGTCCTTGTTCGGGCCGACGGGGAACGCCGTGCCGGCGTTCAGCTTGAGCGTGTTCGCGATCGACTCGCAGTTGGTCTCCGGGTCGACGCAGGCGAGTGTCGCGACACCCGCGGAGGTGGGCACGGTGAAGAGCGTGATCGCCTTGCTCAACCCGCGCGGGCGCAGGTTCGCGTAGCGATACGCCTGCAGCTTCGAACGTGAGAGCTGCACGGGCGCGCGCGGCGGCAGCTCGCCGGCGTCGAGTCCGAGTGCCTGGAGGAAGCCGGCGGGCAGCAGGGTCGGGTTGGCGGCGCCCTGCTTGACCTGGCCGACGACGACGCTCTGGGCGCCCTTCGCGGCCGGCGGCGCCATCGCGATCGGCTCGGACAGCGCCATGCCCGGGATCCGCGGCGCGCTCGAGACCTTCGTCCAGCCCTTCGGGAACAGCGCCTCGACGTCGGCGTTGGAGGTAGCGGCGGTCGGCTTGCCGGTGCCGCTGCCCTTGCTGCCGCCCGAGCCACCGATGACGAAGCCGAAGACGGCCGCAACCACCGCGGCGATGCCGAAGCCGATGAGCACGCCGCGGCCGGACTTCTCCCTCGGCTCAGCCCGCTCCTTCGCGACGGGCTTCTCGACCTCGCGCGGCTTCGCCGGCTTCGCCGGCTCGGTGACCGGCGGCGGCGAGACCGAAGCCGGCATGACCGTGGCCGCGAGATTGTCGTCGTCGAGCGGAGGCAGCGGCGTGGCGGCGGGGGCCGGGGGCGGCGTCACGGGCGCCGGGGGCGGCGGGGCGGCCGCGACGGGCTCCGGCTCCGGGGTGGGCTCCGGGATGGCCGGCGCCTCGGGCGGCGCGTCGTCGGTCGGCGGGCGCAGCGGCGCGGGGGCGATGTAGGTCTCGAAGCCCTCGTTCTCCTGCGGCTCGGTGTGCGGCTCGGTCGGCTGGGACTCCTCCACCGTGGGCGCCTCGGCCTCGGCGGCAGGCGGGTCATCCTGCGCGACCTCCGCCGCCTCCGGCGCCGCGGGGGCGCCGAACGTCACGAAGCCGGCGCCGTCGGAGTCCGGCGCGGTCCCGTCGGTGCCGACGGCCGGCCCGGGCGCCGGCGTGGGCGGGCCGACGGTGGGCTCGGGCGGAAGCGGCGCCGAGTCGGAGGGCGGCGGCGTGTCGGGCCCGGGGGGCGCCGGCGCGTCGGGCGTGACGGCGTTGCCCCAGGCGAAGGACTGGAACTGGTCGGAGACGGCCGCGTCGGACGTCGTGCCCTGGAACGGGGCCGGGGTCAGCGGCGCCGGCGTGTCGAACTGCGCGGAGCCCTCGCGCAGGCGCGCCTCGCGGCGCCAGCGCGGGCCGAGCAGGCCGATGATGATCTCCTCGAACTCGTCCCAGGCTTCGTTGGCGTTCTGGGTGCGCTTCGTCGGATCCTTGACGAGCATGCGGTCGATCCAGTCGGAGATGTCCTGGTCGATCT
>JAXDGC010000551.1:0-2625 GCA_034665245.1 Solirubrobacteraceae bacterium
TACGCCGCGTGCTCGATGTGCGACTACCGGATCGCGTGCCCGGCGGCGGAGCGCTAGCGGCGCGGGAATAGATCGCGCAGTTGGCGCGTTTGACCTCTTGTGCCCGGCAAGCGTGATCTCCGTCTCCTCGTCGGGGCCGTCGGGCTGTCCTCGCTCGGGGACAACATCGCGCTCGTCCCGCTGGCGGTGCTCGTCCAGGAGCGTGGCGGCTCGGGCGTAGCGGTCGCGGCGCTGTTCGTCGCGCTGTGGCTGCCGGCCGCGCTGCTCGCGGGTCCGGCGGGACTGCTCGCCGATCGCGTGGCGCCGCGCCGCGTGCTCGCGCTGACCGCAGTGGTCGCCGCGGCCGCGTGCGTGGCGCTGACGCTCGTCGGCGGGCTCGGGCCGCTGCTTGCCCTGGTCGCCGTGCTCGGGTGCGCGAACGCGTTCGCGATGCCCGCGGAGTTCGCGCTGCTGCCCGCCGTCGCGGGCGAGGACGACCTCGTGCGCGCCAACGGGCAGGTCGAGTTCGCGCGGTACGCGGGCTCCATCGTCGGCCCAGTCGCCGGCGGCCTGCTGGCCGCCGCGGGCGGCGCGACCGGCGCGCTCCTGGCGGACGGGGCGACCTTCCTGGCGCTCGTCGGCGTGGCGGCCGCCCTGCGCGTCCGATGGGCGCCGCACCCGACCGCGGGCCGCGAGCGCATGCGCGAGGGCGTCGCGTTCCTCGCCCGCGACGTCGAGCTGGCACCGGTGGTGGGGATCGTCGTCGTCTCGTTGCTGCTGATGACGGCCACGCCGGCCGCCGCATTGTTCTTCGCGCAGGACGACCTCGGCACGGGAGCGTCGGGCTACGGCGTCCTGATGGCGGTCTGGGGCGCGGGGATGGCGCTCGGCGCGCTCGCCGTCGCCCCCCGTTTCCGGCTCGGCGCGATGGCGTGTGTGGCGGTCGCGGCAGTCGGCGCCCAGGGCCTGGGGATCGCCGTCCCTGCGCTGTGGCCCGCCGTGTGGCTGGCGATCGCGGGATACCTGTTCGGCGGCGTCGCCCACGGGACGAAGAACGTGCTCGCGCGCACGCTCATCCACCACCGCGCGCCCGAGCGACTGCGCGGCCGCGCGTTCGCGGCTTTCAACGGCCTGCGCAACGGGGCTGAGCTCGTCGCGCTGACGCTCGGCGGCATGGCGATCGGCGCGCTCGGCGCGCGCTGGACGCTCTTGTACGCGGGCGGCGTGCCGGTGGTCGCGGCGTGCGCGGCGCTGGTCTACATGCGGGCGCGGGTCCGGGTCGCCATCGCGGTCGCGACGGCGCCGGCGCCGACGTGAGCGGCCCCGCCGGCGAACGTCAACGGCGGCTGGGTAAGGAGTGGGTTTCGGCCGGGTCGGTCGGATTCGGCCGGGTGTGCGGAGTTGAGCTGAATTATTACGCTCAACATCGCACACCCTCGCCGCGCCCCTTCGGGCTTCCTCTCAATGCGCCGTTGCCGTTTCCGGCCCGCCTACGGCTGATCCGCTCCGCGCTGCCTCAAGAAGCGCTGGAACTCGCGCGCGAGCAGGTCGCCCGACGGGATCTGCGACGGGTCGGGTGACGGGTCCTCCTCGTCGGCGGCGCGCTCGAGCCGCTCGACGAAGGCCTGCACGTCGGGGTCCATCTCGACCGCGCGCGAGACCTGGCGCTCGTAGTCGACCGCCGCCGTCTCGAGCTCGGTGGCGTCGATGTTCACGCCGACGAGGGTCTCGAGCTTGCGCAGCAGCGCGAGCGCGCCCTTTGGGTTCGGGACGACCGCGACGTAGTGCGGCACGGCGGCCCACAGCGACGCGGCGGGGATCCCGGCGTCGGACGCGGCGGCCTGCAGGCAGCCGACGATGCCGGTCGGGCCCTCGTAGCGCGACGCGCTGAGGCCGATGCGGTCGACGAGCGACTCGTCGGAGGCGATGCCCGTGACGGAGACGGGGCGCGAGTGCGGGACGTCGGCGAGCAGCGCGCCGAGCGAGGTCACCATCTGCACGCCGAGCGCCTCGGAGAGGTCGACCACGGTCTGGCAGAACGTGCGCCAGCGGATCGCGGGCTCGGGGCCGGAGAGCAGGATCAGGTCGCGCGGCGCGCGCGGGATGCGCGCCTCATAGACCTCGAACTCGGGCCAGTCGATGTGGCGCGTGAGGCCGTCGCGCAGGCGCACCGTCGGGCGGGTGGCCTGGAAGTCGACGAACTCCTCGGGGTCGATGATCGCGAAGCGCTGGGCGTCGAGCGCCGTGCCGAGGAACGACAGGGCGGCTGTGGCGGACTCGCCCGCATCGTTCCAGCCCTTGAATGCGCAAACCAGAGCCGGGGCCCTGAGGCCATCCGGGCGACGCTCCCAACGTAGGGGCTGCATCCCAGTTCACGGTAGCGGGTCACGTCCGGCTGCCTGACCATCATCGGTCGCGTGGCCGGCATCACCTCACTGCGGCCCGGCGACGAGGTCGCCGGCGTCTACGCGTGCACGCGCAAGGACCGATTGCTCGCCCGCACCGGCACGCCGTACCTGGCGCTCGAGCTGCGCGATCGCAGCGGCGCGCTGCCGGCGCGCGCGTTCAAGGACGCCGACATCCTCGCCGGCCGCTTCGACCGCGGTGAGCTCGTGCGCGTGCGCGGGCGCGTGGAACGCTTCCGCG
>JAXDGC010000552.1:0-3557 GCA_034665245.1 Solirubrobacteraceae bacterium
GTGCGCCGCGACCTCCCCGACGCGATCGAGGAGGCCGAGCTGGCGCCCGGGGAGGACCCGGTGCACCTGCCGGCGCTCATCGCCGCGCTCTTCGGCGGCTCGCGGTCCGACGCGCGGCGCACGCTCGCGCAGGGCGGCGTGAAGCTCGACGGAGACCCGCTTCCGGGCGCCGAGCTGGACGTCCCGGCGGAGCGTCTGGACGGCGCCGTGCTGCAGGCCGGCAAGCGCCGGTTCGCGCGCCTGCGGGCTGCCTGAAGAAATCGGCTACGCATTCGGCCGCAGCAGCGCTATACTGCCCGGTCCCGGTCTGGACTGGCCTCCCGAGGGAGGCTTTTTTTGCGCCGGAAGCGAGAAGGACGGTGGAATCACCACCCGACCATCGCGGCGGTCTTTGAAAACTCAACAGTACGTGCGATCAGACTCTTCGGAGTCTCGATCGTGTCCAGGTTCGACCTTCCACGCACGGTTCGCCGTGGGGTGGAGGGCTTACTGAGTAAGGTGCAGCAAGAAGTGAAACCCGTCGATCCGAGATGTTCCGCCATGTGTACGCGGGCATCAGAGCAGTACGGAACGACAGCTTTCCATTGACTAGACAGTGAAGCTCGAGGCTTCGGCCTCGAATGACACGCAAGTCTTTCACGGAGAGTTTGATCCTGGCTCAGGACGAACGCTGGCGGCGTGCTTAACACATGCAAGTGGTGCGACGAACCAGGGCTTGCCCTGGGGCAGAGCCGCGAACGGGTGAGTAACACGTGGGCAACCTGCCCCGATGACTGGGACAACCCGGGGAAACCCGGGCTAATACCGGATGTGCTCCCTCACACCAGTGAGGTGAGTAAAGGAAGCTTCGGCCTCCGCATTGGGATGGGCCCGCGGCCCATTAGCTTGTTGGTGGGGTAATGGCCTACCAAGGCGACGATAGGTAGCTGGTCTGAGAGGACGATCAGCCACACTGGGACTGAGACACGGCCCAGACTCCTACGGGAGGCAGCAGTGGGGAATCTTGCGCAATGCGCGAAAGCGTGACGCAGCAACGCCGCGTGGGGGAAGAAGGCCTTCGGGTTGTAAACCTCTTTCAGTTGGGACGAAGTGTGAGCGGTGAATAGCCGTTTCACATGACGGTACCTTCACAAGAAGCCCCGGCTAACTACGTGCCAGCAGCCGCGGTAATACGTAGGGGGCAAGCGTTGTCCGGAATCATTGGGCGTAAAGAGCGCGTAGGCGGCCCTGTAAGTCCGCTGTGAAAGTCAAGGGCTCAACCCTTGAATGCCGGTGGATACTGCAGGGCTAGAGTCCGGAAGAGGCGAGTGGAATTCCTGGTGTAGCGGTGAAATGCGCAGATATCAGGAGGAACACCGATGGCGAAGGCAGCTCGCTGGGACGGTACTGACGCTGAGGCGCGAAGGCGTGGGGAGCGAACGGGATTAGATACCCCGGGAGTCCACGCAGTAAACGATGGACACTAGGTGTGGCGGGAGTTGACCCCAGCCGTGCCGGCGTTAACACAGTAAGTGTCCCGCCTGGGGAGTACGGCCGAAAGGCTAAAACTCAAAGGAATTGACGGGGACCCGCACAAGCAGCGGAGCGTGTGGTTTAATTCGACGCAACGCGCAGAACCTTACCAGGGCTTGACATCCTCGGGACCCGCCTGAAAGGGTGGGGTGCCTTCGGGAGCCGAGAGACAGGTGCTGCATGGCTGTCGTCAGCTCGTGTCGTGAGATGTTGGGTTAAGTCCCGCAACGAGCGCAACCCTCGTGACTAGTTATGGTGATGTCTAGTCAGACTGCCGGGCGCAACCCGGAGGAAGGGGGGGATGACGTCAAGTCAGCATGGCCCTTACGCCCTGGGCTACAAACATGCTACAATGGACGGCAGACAAAGGGATCCGAGACCGCGAGGTGGAGGCAATCTCAAAAATCCGTTCCCAGTTCAGATCGCAGGCTGCAACTCGCCTGCGTGAAGTCGGAATCGCTAGTAACCGCAGATCAGCTAAGCTGCGGTGAATACGTTCCCGGGCCTTGTACACACCGCCCGTCACGTCACGAAAGTTGGTAACACCCGAAGCCGACGGCCCAACCCCTTGTGGGAGGGAGTTGTCGAAGGTGGGACCGGCGATTGGGACGAAGTCGTAACAAGGTAGCCGTACCGGAAGGTGCGGCTGGATCACCTCCTTTCTAAGGAGCTCACCGAATGGTGAGGTTGAACCGGCGCTCGTGGGTTTGCCCCGCGGGATTGTTGGTCTCCTTTCACACAATCCGCACCGACACCGGTTGGTCCCGTAGGGGGCCGGCGGGGACTGTGTGTGGCTGGGTGGAACACAAATACCAATTCATGCTGAACAAGAACAGCGCGCGGTTCTCCTCGGAGCGCCGCAGGGCTTGGCACACTGTTGGGTCCTGAGGAGACACCTGGTGGGTGTTGTTCTCTGGCTGCTCCCGGCCCGGACCGTCTAACGCCTCTTTGGTAGGGGTGGTGGTGGTCGAGGCGGGTGGGGGTGTGGTTGTGTGTTGAGTGTTGCATAGTGGATGCGAGCATCTTGTTGTGGTCAAGTGTTTAAGGGCACATGGTGGATGCCTGGGCATCAGGAGCCGATGAAGGACGTGGGAGACCGCGATAGTCCTCGGGGAGTTGTCAACCAAGCTGTGATCCGAGGGTGTCCGAATGGGGAAACCCGGCGCGTGTCATGACGCGTCACTAGCATCTGAATTCATAGGGTGTTAGGGGGAACGTGGGGAAGTGAAACATCTCAGTACCCACAGGAAGAGAAAACAACCGTGATTCCGTGAGTAGTGGCGAGCGAAAGCGGAAGAGGCTAAACCGGGTCCGTGTGATAGCCGGCAGGCGTTGCGGATGCGGTGTTGTGGGATGTTGTTGTTGTGGTTCTGCCGAACCGCAGAGGTGATTGTGGCGTGTTAGTGGAAGACTTCTGGAAAGGGTCGCCGTAGTGGGTGAGAGCCCCGTACGCGAAAACACGTTGCGTTGCCTGAACGATACTCCCGAGTAGCAGCGAGCTCGTGAAATTTGCTGTGAATCTGCCGGGACCACCCGGTAAGCCTAAATACTCCCTGATGACCGATAGCGGACGAGTACCGTGAGGGAAAGGTGAAAAGTACCCCGGGAGGGGAGTGAAATAGTACCTGAAACCGTGTGCCTACAAGCCGTCAGAGCCTAGTGATGGGTGATGGCGTGCCTTTTGAAGAATGAGCCTGCGAGTTATGCTTCGTGGCGAGGTTAACCCGTGTGGGGTAGCCGTAGCGAAAGCGAGTCTGAATAGGGCGCCGATAGTCGCGGGGTATAGACCCGAAGCGGAGTGATCTAGCCATGGCCAGGGTGAAGCGTCGGTAAGACGACGTGGAGGCCCGAACCCACCAGGGTTGAAAACCTGGGGGATGAGCTGTGGTTAGGGGTGAAAGGCCAATCAAACTCCGTGATAGCTGGTTCTCCCCGAAATGCATTTAGGTGCAGCGTCGCGTGGTGGGTACCGGAGGTAGAGCACTGGATGGTCTAGGGGGCCGACAAGCTTACTGAAATCAACCAAACTCCGAATGCCGGTACTT
>JAXDGC010000553.1:0-3203 GCA_034665245.1 Solirubrobacteraceae bacterium
CCGACGGCAGTGCCGACCGGGAGCTCCAGCTCCTTGGCGGCGCTCGCCACGTCGTCGAGCAGGCGGGTGAACTCCGGGGTGTCCGCGGAGTACCCGGTGGCGACGGCGAGGTCGGCGGGCCCGACGAAAAGTGCGGCGACGCCGTCCACGGATCCGATCTCGCGCGCGGAGTCGATCGCCTCACGGCTCTCGAGCTGGGGGATCACCGCGATCTTCTCGCCCGAGGCGCGATAGCCGGGGACGTCGGCGCCCCAGGCTCCGGCGCGGACGGTGGGGCCGTAGCCGCGGGTGCCGTGGGGCGGGAACCGACCAGCGGAAACAACTGTGTGGGCGTCTTCCGCGGTGTCGACATGGGGGACCAAGACTCCGGCGGCTCCGGAGTCGAGGACCCGCGAGATCGTCGACGGGGTCCGGTCCGGGACACGGACCAGGGTCGGCACCCCGCACCCCCGCGCCGCACCGAGCAGGTGGTGGACGGTGAGCACGTCAAGCGGGGAGTGCTCCATGTCGACGACGAGGAAGTCGAACCCCGCGTGCGCCAGCAGTTCCACGCTGTCGACGGTGGGCAGCTTGACCCACGTGCCCAGCGCTGTCCGGCCGAGGGAGCCGAGGAGGTCGCGGAACGACGTCGTCATGCCTGCTCCAATACAGGGTATTCGGCAGCGTTGATCACCCAGCCGGCCTTGGCCGAGAAGTCGTGCCGGGGCGGGCAGAAGATGTCGATCAGCTGGTTGCGGACCTGGCTCACCGACTGGCTGGTGTGTACGGACGGCGGCGGGATGATGGCCACCGAGGGGCTGGCCACGTGGACGTGTTCGTCGTCGCGCCAGTCGGACATGTCGGGGGTCCACGGGTTGCGGATGTGGTGCACATACTGGCCGTCGACGGCGAGCGAGCACTGTTCGAAGTCGTCGTGGTGGTGCGGGGACAGCTTGGCGGGGTCGCGGGGGCCGAAGTCCGGGTCGAACAGGTTCACCATGAAGGTGCTGCAGCGGAAGAGCCGGCCGAACCGGCCTTGCTCGTATGGGTGCTCGGCGACGGGGTAAACGCGTAGGGCAGGCCCATCGACAGGGTCCGGCCACGGAGCGAACGGGGCGACGTTGGCGTGCGGTTCGGCGTAGTCGGCGTGGTTGCGGCAGCGGGTCAGCAGGTCCGGCGAGGCGGCCGAGAAGAGCCGGACGACGGCGGTGTCGGCGGTGACCTCCACACGGCTCTCTCCAGCCGGAACTACCGCCATCGCAGCGCCCTGTACGACTGACTCGTCCTGACCTGCGGTGACCTTGGCGGCTGCCGTGTCCTGGGGAAAGAGGACGACGTACTCGTCGGGCTGTCCGGTCCGCTCGAGACTTTCCCCGGCGCGGGCGTGGGTGTACGCCAGGGCGAAGTTCTGCCCGCGCACCCACCAGGTGCGGCTTCCCTGGTCGCTGATCTCGTCCGGCTCCAACGTGGTGAAGTCGACGTACTGCGCGGGCGCGTTCGACTCCGCTGCGCGCGACGGGGCGGTGACGAGTCGGCTGCGTGGGTCATCGGGTCCATAGGCCATGGCGGGCTCCTCAGTCCTCGGGACCGAGCGCGATGTCGACACATCGGAGGAGAGAGGCGCACCGGCGGAGGCGCGGGGCGTCGACTCTGACTCCGTTCACATGACGAACATCGGGTTCGGTTGGTGAACACGTGGAGCGTGACATGTGGCGGTGCCGTCACGCAAGGATGACTCGACGGAACGATCAATAGCGCCCATCACCAGCGGCAGGGTCTTGCCGTCTGGCGTCAGTGGTCGTACCGTATGGCGAACACGACGTTCACATACCGAACGGATAACGATGACGGAGCCGGCAGCCAGGCGCGCGGACAGCTCGCAGGGAGACATCCAAGCGGTGACCCGCGCGAGTCAGATCCTCGGGCTGTTCCGGCGCGACCGTCCCGTACTGACGGTGGCGGATGCCGCGGCGGAGCTGGGTCTGAACCGTACGACGACGCACCGCTACTTCGCCTCGCTGGTGTCGGCGGGGCTCCTGGAGCGCAGTCGCGACGGTCTGGCCTTCGTGCCAGGTGGGCTCCTGATTCAACTCGGCGCGTTCTCGCTCGGCCGGCGGGCCGTCGTCGACCTGGCTCCGCCGCATCTCGTGGCCCTGGCCCGGACCACTCGGCTGTCCTCCGCGCTGAGTCTGTGGGGTGCGAGTGGCCCGGTCGTCACGCGGGTGGAGGAGGACAACAGCAACCCCGTCGTCGTGTCGGTGCGGATCGGCCACCAGCTTCCTGTCGACTCCGCACAATGCAAGGTCTTCCTGGCGTTCATGGCCGATCAGTTGCGTGCCGAGAGACTGATGGCGTCCGTCGCCGGAGCCGAACGGCGCAAGCTCGCCGAAGACGTCGATCGCGCTCGTGAGACGGGCCTCGCCTCCACTCACATCGTCGACACCGATATCACCGCTGTCGGAGCGCCGGTCTTCGACGAGTCAGGGATCTGCGCCACCATGGCGGTCATCGGCACGGCGCGAACTCTGCCCGTGCAGACACCGGGCACCGCCTGGCGCGACCTTGCCGGCACCGCCTATGAGCTCAGCAAGGAGCTCGGCGGCGAGCACCACTTTCCTCAAGGCTTCACGGCCCTGCTCTAAGCAGGTCTTCTCCGGTCTCGGCGCGTCAGCGCCCAGGCAGCGAGAACGCACTCATGTGGCAGTCCCCGACGCCGGCCCGGTCGTCGGTTCCCCTCCCGCGCGCAGCGTTGCCGCCAGACGGAAACGCTCGGTCCACTTTGGAGACAGCATGACCGAGATCACCCACGCTCCACATCTGGGCCCACCCGCGTCCGACGCCCTCGACACGGCCAACCGACGGCGGGCACTGATCGGTGGGATCGTCGGCTACTTCGTCGACCAATTCGACATCTACCTGCCGGTGATCGTCCTGGCGCCGGCCATGAGCTACTTCGTGCCCAAAGGCCTCAACGCCGGCACGGCCGCCATCGTTGCCGCCTTCGTCTTCACGGCCACCCTCCTCGGTCGGCCGGTCGGTGCCGCCATATTCGGGGTGATCGCCGATCGCACCGGTAGGCGGAAGGCGACGATCATCGCAATCATCGGGATCGTGGTCACGACGTTGCTGATCGGTCTGTTGCCGGGCTACGCGAGCGTCGGGCTCTGGGGCATCGGTCTCCTGATCCTGTTGCGTCTCGTCGACGGGATCTTCCTCGGCGGCGA
>JAXDGC010000554.1:0-3167 GCA_034665245.1 Solirubrobacteraceae bacterium
GCGCCCCTCAGGCGAAGACCTCGCGGAAGCCGTCGGCCCAGGGCCGCGGCGTCCAGCCCAGGGCGGCGCACGCGCGGTTGTTGGCGTTGCCGGGCAGCGTCGTGGCGTAGTGGACCATCGCGTCGCCGGCGACGCGGCGGCCGAGCCACGCGGGGATCCACAGCGGCTTGCGGGCGCCGAGCAGCCGCGCGACCTCCGGGGTCCACTCCATCCACGTCGCGGGCACGGCGTCGCCGGTGACGTTCAGGACGCCCGGCCCGCCGCGGTCCAGCGCCCGGACGGTCGCGTCGGCGGCGTCGTCGACGTGCACGAACGACATGCGGCCCTGCCCGTCGCCGATCGACGGGTGCCGGCGCTTGCGGAAGAGGGCGGCCATGGCTCCGTCCTTGTCGTACCAGGTTCCCGGCCCGTACAAGAACCCGTAGCGCAGCACGACGCCTTCCAGCCCGTCCTGCGCGGCTACGGCGGCCTCCATGTCGCGCACGGCCTCGGCGTTGCCGCCGCTGCCGGGCGCCGCGACGTGGAGCGGGGCATCCTCGTCGTGGACCGGCCGGCCGTCGGGACGCGTCACGAACGCGATGCTCTGGACGATCGCGCGCCGGGCGCCCGCCTCGCGCGCGGCGGCCAGCAGCGGCGGCACGGTCTCCCGGCGCAGCCGGTTGGTCAGCTGCACCGCGGCGGCCATCGAGGTGGGCTGCGGGTCCTGCGGGAACGCCGTGAGCTGGTGCAGGACGACCTCGGGCTCGGCGGCCAGGACGGCGGCGCGCACCGCGCCGGCGTCGAACGCGTCGAGGACGACCGCCTCGGCGCCGCGCTCGCGCAGGGCATCGGCGCGCGCGGCGTCGCGCGTCGTGCCGACGACCGCGTGACCGGCCGCCAGCAGGCGGTCGACCAGCGGCCGGCCCAGGGCGCCGGTCGCACCCGCCAGGAAGACCTTCATCGCCGCGCCTCCTCGCCCGCGGCGCTCCGGTAGAGCGCGAGGATCAGCAGGGCGCCGGCGGCCAGCGTCGCGAGGTCCACGGGGGAGGTCCGGGCGCTGAGGGAGGGGGAGAGGGGCTGCATGGCTCGGAAGCTACCGAGCACCGGACCGGTGAACAGGACCACCTCAGGGTCGTGTGACCGGACCGGTCCGGGCGCCGGGGGGAGAGGCGGACACCGGTGGGCCGTGGGGAGCCGCTACGCTCGCGCCGCGTGAGCGCCGACGAAGAACGCCCCGAGGCCATCGAGCCCCAGCCGTGCACCGTGTGCCGCGGTACGGGCTCGCTGATCTCCAACCTCGGTGGGTCCCCGTCGACGGTGACGTGCGCCTGGTGCGACGGGACGGGCACGTTCCTGCCCGACCACGACGCCCAGGCCGAGCGCCGCGCGGCCGCCGAGGCACGCGGTGAGGCGCCGGCCGCGCCCGCCGCGCCGCAGGGCATGATGCTGCCGTTCGACCCGATCCTGCTGCTGGCGGTCGCCGGCATCTGCGCCGGGTCGCTCATCACGATCGCCGGCGCGACCGCGGACGACATCCCCGGCAACCCGCACTTCTACCTCGAGCGCCAGGCGCTGTACTTCGGCGTCGGGGCGCTCGTCGCCGCCGTCCTCTCGCGCGTGGACTACTCGCGCCTGCGGGAGATCAAGTACGGCGTCTACGGACTTCTCTTCGCGATCATCGTGGCCGTGCAGGTGCTCGGCTCGGTGGCTCGCGGCTCGCGGCGCTCGATCGAGCTGCCGTTCTTCTCGTTCCAGGCCTCCGAGCTGGGCAAGGTCCTGCTGATCGTGGCGCTGGCGGCCTTCATGGTCGACCGCTCACGGCGCCTGCAGGGCCGCGACACCACCGCCCGGATCATGCTCCTGACGCTGATCCCGGCGGGGCTCGTCATCGTCCAGCCCGACCTCGGCTCCGGCCTGGTGTACATCGTCATCGGCGTGGCCACGCTGTTCGTGGCCGGCACGTCGTGGCGGCACTTCGCGGCGCTGTTCGCGCTCGGCGCGGTGGCCGTCGCCCTCACGCTCGTGGTCGCCCCCAAGGTGGGGGTGACCGTCCTGCACGACTATCAGAAGGAGCGCCTGACGGCTTTCCTGAAGCCGTCGGAGAACCCCGCGGATCAGGGCTACCAGCAGAACCAGTCCCGCATCGCCATCGGCTCGGGTGAGAAGACCGGCCGTGGCGAGCAGGCGACGCAGACGAAGCTCAACTTCCTGCCCGAGCACCACACCGACTTCATCTTCGCGGTGGTGGGCGAGCGCTGGGGCTTCGTCGGGGCGGCGTTCGTGCTGTCCATGTACGCCCTGCTGATCTGGCGGGGACTGCGCATCCTCACCGTTGCGAAGAACCTGTTCGGGGCGCTGGTCGCGGGAGGCATCGTCGCGATGCTGATGTTCCAGGTCTTCGTCAATGTCGGGATGACCATCGGGATCGCGCCGATCACCGGCATCCCGCTCCCCCTCTTCAGCTACGGGGGCTCGTCGGTGCTCACCACATTTCTGGCCGTCGGCCTGTTGCAGTCGATCTACGCGCAAGGGCGCGCATCGGCTGCCCTCAAGGGCCGCGTCCTCGGCTTCTAGGAGAACGACTTCAACGTGAAGAAGCAAGTGCTAGTCAGCGTCGACCGCGGGGAGACCCGGGTCGCGCTGCTCGAGGCGACCGGTACGCCGGCCGCCAAGCCCACGCCCACGCGCGGGCGGGGGCGCCGCAAGGCGAACCCCGCCGAGGGGTACCGCGTCGCCGAGCTCTACCTCGAGCGACGCAGCAACCGCTCCATCGTGGGCAACATCTACAAGGGCCGGGTCGACAACGTCCTGCCCGGGCTGGAGGCCGCGTTCGTCGACATCGGCCTCGACAAGAACGGCTTCCTGCATGTCGACGAGATCGTGCTTCCGGGCGTCGAGACGCCCCGGCGCGGTCGCGGCAAGGAGGGCGGCAAGAAGATCTCCGACCTCCTCAAGCCGGGCCAGGAGGTCGTCGTCCAGGTCGTCAAGGACCCGCTGAAGACCAAGGGCGCGCGGCTGTCGATGGAGCTCACCATCGCCGGGCGCTACATGGTCTACACGCCGACCGGCGAGGGCATCGGCGTCTCCAAGCGCCTCGACGACAAGGAGCGCGAGCGCCTGCGCCGCGCCGCCAAGGGGCTGGAGCTGCCAACCGGCGGCGTCATCATCCGAACGGCGGCGTCCGGAGC
>JAXDGC010000555.1:0-2570 GCA_034665245.1 Solirubrobacteraceae bacterium
TCGTCGGCCTCAGCAAAGCTAGCAGCGGCCCTCCGGCGCTGTCGGTGGGGCCCGGCTTGGACTCGGCGTGCAGGTCCCAAATTTCGTAGGGGATCGAGCCCACTCGCTCGCTGGCGGCCTTCTCCAAAATGGAGCACCAGGTCATCGTGCGACTGCCACTCGAAATACCCCTGAACGGCCTGGCGCTCACGTGAGTTCGATCGCATCGAAGCGAAGCCTTTCCATGTGATCGCCTGGCACAGGCCAGCGCACCGTGCCGACTCGCAGTGCAGCTTCGTCGAGATGGCGCCTTCGGTTGCTCTCGCCATGGGAAGTGCAGCCGGCTCGCCGCCTGTCGTTTGGCTGCCTCGCCTCGACGGTCGCAGTGAGCCGTCGTGGCAACGGACGCATGGCGGCCATCTGCCGGATCGTTGCGAGGTCGGCGCCGGTGTCGAGCGGTTGCCGATCGAGGTCCGCTGGCCGTCGTGCGGGCTGAACCGTTGCGCCAGGCCGGCTTGGCGAGCTCGCAGCTCGAAGCGGGCCCACACGGCTTGGGCGCCGTCATCGACCTGATCCGGCGGCAGCGTTCCTGCGCGAACCGTATCGGGCATCCCGACAGAGTGACGAGACTCGGTATCACCCAGCGGTGAGTGTCACGCCGTGTGGTGCTGGGGCCGTTGAGGCCCTTTGCTAGCCCCGGTCGTCAGGGCCCGTCCACGGCCACTACCCCTCGCGTAGGAAATCGGCCACCAACTCGGCCGCGCGCTCAGTCTCGTTGAACAGCAGGTGTCCGCCGTCCTCGACTATGACGGTGCGAGCGTTCGGCATCCCCGACTCCCATGCTCGAGCCTGCTGGACCGGGATGATCTGATCCTGAGATCCCCACAGAAGGAGCGTCGGCATGGCGATCCGGCAGAGCCACCGCTGCAGGCTGCGGTCGTAGTTTCGTTCCCAGATGAGACGCGCCAGTGAGGTGTTCTCGCGGTACTGGGCAACGATGGAGTCGATCGTCATGTCCTCGGGACGGCCGAGTACCTCCGGGCGCGTGGTCAGAGACGCAAGCATGACCTCGGGTCTCATGGCGAAGAGGTCCGCGGTGGGATGTTCAGGAACACGTAAGCCCGCCGGGCATGCCAGGACGAGACGGCGGATGCGCTCAGGGGCATGAACAGCCAGCTGCGCGGCGATCCAGCCCCCAAGGGAGTGCCCCACCACATCTACTTGGGTGACGGACAGGTCGTCCAGCAGTTGTAGGTAATGAGGAACGAGTTCACGCACCTCATGGACTTCGGGGTCGACGGGCGATGGCCCAAATCCTGGGTGGTACGGGAGCAGCACCTCATGGTCGCCCGTCCACGTGGCTGCGAAGTCGAAACCGACTGCCGTTCCCGCCCCGTGGAAGAAGAGTAGCGGTGCGCCCTCTCCTCCCCGCAACATCGTGATTTCGGCATGGCCCACTTGGCGCTTCTCGGAGACAAGCGGCGACAGCACCTCTGTTGTCATCGGACACTCACTTCCGTCGGCGCTACGGAGCGGCTGCGAATCCGAGGTATCACTTCTTCGGCGAAGAGCGTGAGGTTCTTCTCGGTCTTCCAGCCCGGCATGTCCCCCAGATGGAGATGGCACAACACGCGGCCCGCCCCTGTTTCGTCGAGCCACTCACCGAGCTTGTTCGCGACCGTCTCGGGGGAGCCGGCGATCGCCCGCCATGACTGCACGTCCTCCCAGGACATCTCCGTCTCGTCACCAGACGCGAAGTTCCGTCCTGATGCCTCGAGCATCTTGCGTAGACCGGCATCAGCCATGTAGCCGGGGGGCAGGCGGTACTGGTTGGTCGTCCGGAGGGCGTTGTTGAAGTACCAGAGGATGTGCTCCTTGCCCTCTTCCTCTGCCTGCTCGTCTGTTTCAGCGACATAGCAGAAGACTGAGAACATCAGGCGATCCGGCGGTAGCTCCTTGCCGACCCGGACCGCATTCTGCTTCAACTGGGCATACGCGCGGTCCTGCTGCTCCTTCGGGATGAAGACACAGGAATAACCGGCATCGTACTTCAGCACGAGATCCATTGTCTGGGGACTGCCGGCGCCGGCGAACCAAATCTTTGGATGGGGCTTCTGGTACGGGCGCGGCCATGCGTTCAGGAAGCGATAGTTGTAGAACTCGCCGTCGTGTGCCATCGGCCCGTCCTGCGTCCACGCCTTGAGGAGTACATCGAGGCCTTCCTCGAAACGCTCCCTGGCTGTGACGGGATTGATCTGCGAGTTGTTGGAGTAGTACTCCATTCCAGTACCAAGAGGAAAGGCCACCTCCAGTCGTCCGGCAGACAAGACGTCCAGCATGGCCAATTCTTCGGCCAGCTGATTCGGGTACGAGAAATTTAGGAGCCGACCCATCACGCACAGTTTGGCGCGCGTCGTTCTATGGATGAGAGCGGCGGCGATGAGCGCCGGCTGTGGCATCATCCCGTAAGCGGTGGAGTGGTGTTCGTTGACCATGAGGCCGTCGAATCCGAGCTTGTCGGCGAGGACCAACTCGTTGAGGTACCGCTCGTAGAGTTCGTGACCGCGCACAGGGTCGTAGAAACTGTTGGG
>JAXDGC010000556.1:0-7074 GCA_034665245.1 Solirubrobacteraceae bacterium
CCACTTCGGGCAGGTCGACGATCCGCCGGAGCAGTTCGAGCGTGTCCGCGCGAGCCTGCACGAGCAGGCGCGGCTGGCCGCCGAGCACGACCTCGACGGCTTCGTCGAGGCGTACTCGCGCTCCGTCCACGAGCAGGCGGGAGCGTCGGCCGACCCGCTCCTGCAGGCGGCTCCGCTGGACCAGCTCTACCTCGGGCTGGACCGCTGGCGGACGAAGTCAGGGCAGGTATCCTGAGCCCCGATGACGGAGACGATCGAGCTTCCGCGCACCGGCGGGCCGGGCTCAGGACTCGGGGACAACTGGCGCGTGATCGTCCGCAACGACGATCACAACACGTTCGACCACGTCGCGCTCTCGCTCGCCCGGACGATCCCCGGCGTCAACGTCCAGCAGGGATACGCCTACGCCGACGCCATCCACGCGTCGGGCCTGGCGATGGTCTGGAGCGGGCTCAAGGAGCCCGCCGAGCTCTACTGGGAGCAGCTCAACGACGCGGGGCTGACTATGGCTCCGCTCGAGCAGGGCTGACGCCCGGCGCGCCGTTGCCGTTGGGCTCCGGGCCGACGCGCCCGCTGCCGACGAGCTTCATCGGCACGTAGACGACCGGCACCGTGTACCAGCTCGCGTACTCGCCCCGCCAGTCGGAGAACTCCGGCCCGTACCAGTACAGCTCGAAGTCGTGCGGGTCCTCGAACAGCGAGTACTGCTGGAACATGTAGCGGTCGTCGTAACGGCGGAAGATCCAGTACTCGGTCGCTCCATAGCGCAGTGCGACCGGCGCGATCTCCTGCAGCGCGTCCTCGAACGAGTCGCCGCGGAAGCCCGTCGCGTACCAGGGGATCAGGAAGCCGCTCTCGGCCATCAGGCACCCACCTCCGCTCGGATCGCGCCCGGGCCCTCGGCGGTCTTGCCCTCGCCCTCGGCCTGTGCGCCGACGAGGACCGCGATCTTGCCCTGGTGCTTGTTGTCACGCATCAGCTGGTGCGCCTCGGCCACGCCCTCGAACGGCAGCGTCTTCCACAGCACGGGCCGGATCTTGCCCTGCTCGATCAGCTCGTTGGCCTTGTTGCACTCATACGCGTTGGCGAAGTGCGAGCCGATGATCTGCTTCTGGCGCATCCACAGGTAGCGCACGTCGAAGTCGAGCGTGTAGCCCGACGTCGCGCCGCAGATCACGACCTTGCCGAACGGCTTGACGGCGAGCACCGAGGTCGGGAACGTTGCCTTCCCGACGTGCTCGAAGACGATGTCGGGCTGCCCGCCGAGCAGCTCCGTGACCTGCTTGCAGAAGCGCCGGGACTCCTTGAAGCGCGCCTTCTCCTCGTCCGGCGTCTCGCCGCCCACGCGCATCATGCCCGCGTACTCGTTGCGGTCGACGAAGCCACAGGCACCGAGCTTGCTGCAGAGCTCGCCCTTGTCCGCGGAGGAGACGACGCCGACGGCCTCGGCCCCGGCGAGCTTGGCGAGCTGGAGGGCGAAGACGCCGAGCCCGCCGGCCGCGCCCCACACGAGGACGCGGTGGCCGGACTGCAGCTTCGCCTGGTCCATCAGCATCCGGTAGGCGGTGAAGTAGGTGAGCCCGTAGGACGCGGCCTCCTCCCACGCGAGGTGAGCGGGCTTGGGCAGCAGCTGCTGCGCCTGGACCTTGCAGAACTGGGCGAAGGAGCCCCAGGTGGTCTCGTAGCCCCAGATCTGCTGGGACGGCGCCGCCAGCGGGTCGAGGCCGTGGACCTCGGGATCCTCGTAGGAGGCCTGGTTGCAGTGGATGACGACCTCGTCGCCCGGCTGCCAGCGCGTGACGCCCTCGCCGACCTTCCAGACGATGCCGGAGGCGTCGGAGCCGCCGATGTGGTGATCCTCGTCGTGGTAGCGGAAGACCGAGACGGGCTGGCCGAGCGCCGCCCAGACGTTGTTGAAGTTCACGCCCGCGGCCATCACGCGGACGGTGACCTCGAAGGCGCCGGGCTCCGGGACCTCCATCTCCTCGAGCTGGAAGGCCTCGAGCGGCTCGCCCTGGCGCTCCTCGCGGATGACCCACGCCGCCATCGTGGGCGGTAGCTCGCCCGGCTCCACGTCCAGCTGCGCCACCTGCTTCGTATCGATCGCCACAACGTCTCCTGAGTCGGGGGAAGCGTCGAGGATATGCCCTCAGAACCAGTCCTTGCGCTTGACCCAGAAGACGCTGCCGATCACCACCGTGGGGACGACGAGGGCGCCGACGCCGTAGATCAGGAAGTCGCGCTTCTCGTCGATGTTGCCCACCAGCCAGCCGAAGTTCTGGCCGAAGAATCCGGTCACGAGCGTCCAGGCGAGGAAGAAGGTGCCGCCGATCGTCAGCCGCGTGGCGACGCTGTTGAGCCGGTTGGCGTTGGCGTTGAAGTACGTCGCGGTGAGAGCCTGGAGGTCCTCCTGCTGACGATGCAGCTCGCTGGCGATCTGCGCCAGGTGGTCGCCGATGTCGCGCAGGTACTCCTTCGTCCCGCGTGCGAGGCCGGGCAGATTGAGGATGGTCTCCGTACCGGCGAGGAAGCGGTCGCGCTGGGGCACGACGCGGCGCGTCAGCTCCTGCACGTTCTGTTTGATCCGGTAGATCTCCGAGAGCTGCTCATGGCGGGGCTTGGCCAGCAGCACCTGTGCCTCGATCGCGTCGATGCGCTCTTCGAGCAGCTCGATGATGGGATAGAAGGCGTCGGTGAGGACGTCGAAGATGCGGTAGAGGATGTAGTGCTCGGCCTTGGGGTCCGCCGTGTCGAGCTCATCGTGCAGCTCGTCGAGCTCGGTGCAGGTGGAAAGGCGCACGGTTACCACGAACGAGCCGGAGATGTAGATGTGGATCTCGACCGATTCGACGATCGCCTCGCCCGAAGCCGCGCCGCGACGCACCGTGAAGAACACGAACAGCACGTGATCGTCGTAGGCGTCGAGCTTCGGGCGCTGGCGGAACTCGATCGTGTCCTCGATCGCCACGGGGTGCAGCCCGAGCAGCTCACCGAGCGTCTTCATGTCCTCGGCGGACGGGCTGGTCAGGTCGAGCCAGAAGAACTCGTCACGCTCGTGGAGCGCGGCGATGCGTTCGCGGTCGAGGGTCTGGAGCACCTGCATCCGCGCGAGACTATCCGCGCCCGCTAGCGTCTAGCGCCGTGACGCTGCCCGTGGGCGCCTACCGCCTGGAGGGGATCTCTCCCCGCGCCTACCAGCACCCCGCCGATCGCGCCGCCGCGGCGGCGCTGCGCTCGGTGCCCTACCTCGACCAGGTCGTGCGCAAGCTGATCGAGCTCGGCTACGAGCGCGCGCTGCGCGCGATCTCGCTCGGCTCCTCCGTGCGGCTGGGCCAGGAGCAGCTGCCGCAGATCTGGGTGCTCCATCGCCAGGTCTTCAACGCCCTCGACCTCCGCGACGTGCCCGACCTCTACCTCACGCAGTGGCCATTCGCCAACGCGATGACGATCGGCGCCGGCCGGCCGATCGTCGTGCTCAACTCCGAGCTCGTCACGCTGCTCGACCCCGACGGGCAGCGCGCGGTGCTCGCGCACGAGGCGGCGCACGTGCACTCCGACCACGTGCTCTACCAGACCGCGCTCGTGATCATGCTGCAGCTGTCGCAGAACCTCCCGCTGCTGGCCGGGCTCCCGCTGGTGCCGATCCGCTACGCGCTGCTCGAGTGGTTCCGTGCCGCCGAGCTGTCCTGCGACCGCGCCGCGGCGCTGCTCACGCGCGACCCGCAGGCGGTGTGCCGGACGCTGATGGTGCTCTCGGCCGGCGCGGCCGCGGATCAGCTCAACCTCGACGCGTTCATCAAGCAGGGCATGGACTACGAGGAGAAGGGCAGCGGCCTCGAGCGCCTGTCGCGGCTCTTCCAGGACCTCCAGGTGACGCATCCGCTGCCGGTCAAGCGCGTGCGCGAGCTGCTCGACTGGGTGCGCGAGGGCGACTACGACCGCATCGTCGGCGGCGACTACATCCGCATCGGGGACGAGCCGCCGCTGCGCGAGGAGGGCGACAGCGCCGCCGCGCACTACGGCGAGCGCGTGAAGGGAGCGTTCGAGAAGGCCGGCACGTCGATCGGCGAGGTCGGCGAGCAGCTCTCGGATTGGCTGGACAAGCGGAAGAAGTCGGAGAACGGCTGACTGCTACCCGCAGCGAGGACTACGCCAGCGCCAGGCGCGCACGCAGCACGCCTCGCTGGGTCTCCTGAGCGAGATCAGCGCGGGCGGCGTCGGCGAGCGCGCGCATCACTCGCTCGGACGGAACCGGACGGCCGCCGTCGCGGCCGCCGAGGCCCCAGAGCGCCGCCGGCATCCCGTCGGGACCTTCGAGGGCGACGGCGACCCACCACGTCAGTCCGAGTTGCTCGCCGGTGCCGCCGGGTGAGCGGGGGACGTTGGCGTCGTGGACGACCAGCTGGGCGCCACCCTCGCGCAGCGCTCCCCAGGTCGCCGTCCCGGGCTTGGCCGGCGGGACGGCTCCCCGCAACCACGTGGTGAGCGAAGGATCGCCTGTCACTTCGGCGGCAGCGCGGCGTAAGACGCCACCGCTCACGACGTCCACGCACGAGACGTCGGCCACGCGCTCGACCGCCAGCGCGCACAGTGGCTCGAGCCCGGTCACCTGCGCCGCCTGCGGCGCGGCGGCGAACGACATCGTCACGATCGTGCCCGGTCCGTCCGTCCGGGACGCGATCGCCAGCGACCGCGCCATCGCACCGACCAGTGCGAGGCCCTGACCAAGCCCGGGGGAATCGTCACGTGCCGCGATGCCCATGCCCTCGTCGACGACCTCGACGACCAAGCGCTCGCCGGCGGCCCGGCAGCGGACGCGCACCAGCCCGGGCTCCCGCCCGGCGTAGGCATGGATGACGGCGTTGCTGACCGTCTCGGACACCGCGAGCGCCACGGCATGGGTCATCTCGTCGGGCGCGCCCATCTCCGAAGCGAAAGTGGTGGCACGGCGGCGCATCTGTCCGACGGCCGACGGCACCGCAGGCAGCGCCCAGTCAGCACACGATCCGGTCGACGTCCACACACGCACGACGCTAGCCACTGATTGCGCGAGATGCGTTCGCGCAGGTCGCGGCGCTCCTAGCCGGTGTGCGGTGACGCGGCAGGTAGTTTCACCGTGACGCAGAGCCCGCCGGCGGCCCGGGGGGTGAGGGTGAGGGTTCCGTCGTGGGCCTGGGTGATGCTCTTGACGATCGCCAGGCCGAGGCCGACGCCTGCCTGGTTGGTGCGTATGCGTTCGGTGCCACGTCGAAACGGCTCGACGAGCGTGGCGACCAGCTGTGGGGTGAGCTTCTCGCCGGTGTTCTCGACGGTGAGCTCCACGCTCTCGGGGTGAGCGCTCGTCGTGACCCATGCGGTGCCGTGTTCGGGCAGGCTGTAGACGATCGCGTTGTGCACGAGGTTCGTGGTCAACTGCAGCAGGAGCGCGTGTGAGCCGATCGTAGGGGTGATGTCCCCGGAGGTCTCGATGGTGACGCCGCGCTTTTCTGCCACGGGGAGGAGCGTTTCGGTGGCTTCTTCCGCGATGAGGGACAGGTCGACGTGTTCCGGGACGAAGGACCGCTGGTCGGCGCGGCTGAGCAGGAGCAACGCTTCGGTGAGGCCGATCGCTCGGGCGTTGACGAAGTGGAGGCGGTCGACCAGTTCGTCGTTGCCGCGGCTTTGATCGTGGCGGGCCACGTCGAGGAGCGTCTGCGTGATCGCCAGCGGGGTGCGAAGCTCGTGGGAGGCGTTGGCGGCGAATCGCTGCTGTTCGGCGACCTGTGCCTCGAGGCGCGCGAGCATGGCGTCGAAGGCGTCGGCGAGCTCGCGGAACTCGTCCCTGCGGCCTTCCAGCCGGATTCGGTGGGAGAGCGATCCGGTAGCGGCCGTGCGTGTCGCGTGGGTGATGCGAGTCAGGGGGGCGAGCATGTGGCCGGCGAGAAGCCACCCTCCCAGGAGACCGAACACGAGCAGGAGCGCCAACATGATCGCCGCCTTCGGAGCGAAAGCGTCCAGGAGCTCGGAGCGGTCGGGACTGTGGGGGCCGGGTCCGACCAGGACCTCGGGTACGTAACGCAACAGGAACACCCACACCACAGCGAGCAGCAGGACGCCGGCAACCAGGAGGAAGCCGGCGTAGCTGAGGGTGAGCTTGAGTCGAACGCTCAACCCGGGGGGTCTATCCACCGTCTCCTCCGCGGTGACCGGTGTCGGATCCTGCGTCGATGCGGTACCCGGCGCCGGCCACGGTGGCGATGATCGCCGGTTCGCCGAGGCGTTTGCGCAGTGCCGAGACAGTGATGCGCACGGCGTTGGTGAACGGGTCCGCGTTTCGATCCCACGCCCGTTTCAGCAGCTCTTCGGCGCTGACGACACCGCCTTCGGCGGCGACGAGGACTTCGAGCACGGCGAACTGCTTGCGCGTGAGCGCGACGTAGCGCCCGTCGCGGTAGACCTCTCGGCGGAACGGGTCAAGCCGCACACCTGCGATCTCCTGCACGGGTGGCCTGTGGTGGGCGCGCCTGCGATCGAGTGCTCTGAGACGGAGCACGAGTTCCTGGAGTTCGAAGGGCTTCGTGAGGTAGTCGTCGGTGCCGAGCCCGAACCCGGTGGTCTTGTCGTCGAGCCGGTCCGCGGCGGTGAGCATGAGGATCGGCATGCCGCTGCCGGAGGCGACGATGCGCTTGGCGATCTCGTCACCGGAGGGCCCGGGAATGTCCCGGTCGAGGACGGCGATGTCGTAGGCGTTGACGCTCAGCAGCTCCAGAGCGGTGTCGCCGTCACCTGCGATGTCTGCCGCGATCGCTTCCAGGCGGAGGCCATCGCGGATGGCTTCCGCCATATAGGGCTCGTCCTCGACGATCAGCACGCGCACGCTCGGATGCTACGAGCCGGCACATATCGCCGGCGTATCGAAAATCGCATACGTGCCGGCAACACCACGCTGCCTTCAATGGCGGCGTGGCCTACAGCGAACCAGCACGAACGGCGCCCCGCCGGATCCGCCCGCGCAGGACCTGTCTCGCCGGCGTGCTCGTCGTCGTCGCGGCGATCACCGCAGCGCTCGGCTCCAAGTCGCTCGTGTCGTCGTCC
>JAXDGC010000557.1:0-2683 GCA_034665245.1 Solirubrobacteraceae bacterium
CGACCGTTCGGCCGCGAGCCGTTGCGCGTCGTCACGGTCACGGGATCCGAGCGTGTCTCGTTCCCGGCGGCGTCGGTGACCGAGGCCTGGACGGTGTGGGCGCCGTTGGGGAGGGTGGCGGTGTCGAAAACCAGCGTGTTGTCGCTCGCCGCGGGGCAGGGCTTCAGGGCGGTGAACGGGCGATGGCAGCGAGCGGCATTAGGGTCAGCGGCGCGTTCGAGGCGAGGCTGGCCGTCGATGACCACGCCGACCTTCTCGATGCCGCCGCCTCGATCGCTCGCTGCGAAGGAAATCGTCGTCTCACCCTCGAGTGGTGCTGTCGCCTGAAGCAGCGATCCGCTTGGTCTGGCTCTGAGGACCGGCGCCATGAGATCCGAGAAGCCGAAGCGAGCCGCGAAGATCGACAGCCTGCCGGCCTCCTCGGTGCTGTCGCAGCGCGTCGCCCCGGCGAGTCTGCACTGGAGGAAGGCGTTGAGGCGCTTGATCTGGAGTCCGCTGCGTGCGACTCGATTCGCTGCAACCAGGTGATTTCCATTGGGGGCTCCTCGTTCCGAACACGACGCGTAGCGGCTGCAGAACTCGGAGAGGTAGCGAGGGTCGAGCGAGAAGGGCAGGTCGTGACTGAGGTAGTAGTCCTGAAAGCCGCCATTGCGGCTGGCTGTGCGAACCCAGCGCCAGATCGTGTAGCTGCCGATGGTGACGTCGCTCGGAGCGGAAAAGACCCAGCCGGCATAGTCGCCCGACGCTGCGTACGGGGCGAACGATGCGTTCAGGGATCCTCGCGTGATGACGAACTCGCCACAGCCGTTGTAGGCGTTGGCGTCGCTACCGCGCGTTTCGGCTGACCAACCCTCGGTCGGCGCCGGCTCGCCGTTGGGCAGGCTGCACGAATACACGTCGTAGGTGCCCGCGGACGAACCAGCGGGGGCCGCGCCAAGCGCGAGCAGGGCGACGACGAGCGCTCGGCTTACGAGTGTCATCGCGCGCAATAGGTCGGGTCTGCGCAGAGTTCGCCCCCCTAAACAACGCGGACGACGACTGAGCGCGAGTAGCCGAGCTCGAACGGGTAGCTCGTCTGCCGCGGAACACGGACGCGGATCGGGTAGAGCCCCGGACGCCCGCTGAAGTTGTAGGTCGCGTGCCACCGCCCCGTGCCGTTGCTGCGAGTGTCGTCGAACGTCCGCCAGCGGCCGCGCTCGCGGCCCTGGAGGATGAGTACGAGGCCGCGACCGGGGATGCGTTGACCGCGGGTGCGCAGCCGGCCGCTGAAGAGCACTCGGCCCGCTCCGAACAGCCGGGTGCGCGAGGCTCGGATCGTGCTCGACGCGGGCACGCGATACGAGATGGTGCGGGCGATGGCCAGCGCCCCTGGCGCGCCGCCGAAGGCGAAGCGCAGCGTGCGGCTCGGCCCGGCGGGGATGCGGATCGAGAAGCGGCCGCGACGGTCCGTCGTCGCGGTGCGCAGCAGCCGCGTGGGAGCGCCACGGCGGCGGACGGTCGACGCCAACCCGATCGTCTGGCCGGCGAACGGCCGGCCGGCCGAGAGCAGCAGCCGGCCGTGCAGCGTGGCGCGGCGGCCGAACGGCACCTTGACCCGATTCGAGCGGACGCGCCGCGTGCGGCGACCGAACCTCGCGTTCGTGACGGAGAGGCTCGCGGGGTTGCCCTTTGTGACGTTGCCGGCCGCGTCGCGGGCCGTGACGCGCAGTTCGACGCGCGAGGCGCTCCCGCGGTCGAGCTTCGCCCGGAGCTTGCCGCCGGCCAGAGTGGCGGCGAGGTTGCGGACCGGCTCGGTCGACCGGTTCCGGGCCTCGATGGCGGCAGAGGCGACGCCGGAGGTCGCGTCGCCTACGGCGATCACGACCGTCTTCCCGCTCGCGCGTTCGAGCTCCGCGGTCGGCGGCGTCGCGTCGACCTGAACCTGGCGTTGGGCCACGCCGCTGTTGCCTGCGGCATCAAGCGTCACGACACGGACGGTGTGCACGCCGTCTGTGATCCCCCGAGGACGCAACTGGCCGGCCATTACGGTGCGGCACGGGACCGGAAGCGTGCGGTCGCACGGATAGGCGGTGCTTTGCAGGACCTTTCCCTCGGCTTCGAGGCGTGCCAGCTTGATGCCGCTGTTGTCCGAGGTCTTGAATGTCGCGACGTCCGCGGGGTGACGCCATCCAGCCGAGAACAGCGGGCCGCCGACCGCCACCTTCGGAGGGCTGGTGTCCCCGAGCGTGACGGTGGCGCCCTGGAAGTTGAGCGCGCCGAGGGGATTGCGGGCGCCGTCGGCCGTGGAGCAGACGATGAAGGGGCCGTTCGTGCCGCCGCAGAAGATCCCGACCGTGAACGCCTGGCCACGTCCGTCGTGGACGACGCGCGACGCGTCGGAGAAGCTGGGCGAGCCGGTATGGCAGGGATTCGGCCAGATTCCCTCGCCCGGGTGGCACGTGTCGGCGAACAGCGAGTTGCCGTCGAACTGGGCGTTGACCTCCCACCGGCCGGACTCGTTATCGGGCGTATTGGGGTCGTCGGTTCCGAGCACGCCCGTGGCGTACCGCCACAACACGACGCGCCTGATGTCAGTCCCGGCGGGCGCGTTGAAGGCGAAGTTGGCGAACGTGCCCCAGCGCGCGTGAGCACCCGGGCTGGGGCTCGAGCTGCCGCTCAGTCCAGTCGGGGAGGCGCAGCTCCC
>JAXDGC010000558.1:0-2656 GCA_034665245.1 Solirubrobacteraceae bacterium
CCGGCCTTCTCGGGCTCCTCGGCGCCGTGGTCCCCGGACAGCTTGAGCTCGTCGTCGACCGCGCCCGCGAGCCGCGCGGTCGAGGCGCCGTGGCGGCGGCCGGCGCGCACGTTGCACGAGAACGACTTGTCCTCGATCGAGGTGTTCGGGTCGCCCGAGAGCGCGACCAGGTCGTTGGCCGTGTCGCCGGTGACGCCCTGCTCGCTCGTCGTGAAGCTCCCCCAGTGCCACGGCAGCGAGATCTGGTGGACCGTGCGCCCGCCGATCTCGAGCGGGCGCACCCGGTGGGTGACCTTGGCCCGCGCCTCGATCTCCGCCCGCTCGGTGACGATGCACATCCAGCCACCGTCCTCGATGCCCCGCTCGGCCGCCAGCATCGGGTCGATCTCCGCGAACATCTCGGGCTGCAGCTCGGCGAGCCACGGGAGGTTGCGGCTCATCGGCCCGGCCGTGTGGTGCTCCGTGAGCCGGAACGTCGAGGCGACGATCGGGTAGCGCGGGTCGCGCGGCGGGTTGAGCGGGTTGTCGTCGCGGTCCCAGACGAGCGCCGCCGGGTTGGCGGGCACCTTCGGGTAGAGCAGGTTGTCGACCGGCGACTCGAACGGCTCGTAGTGCGTCGGCATCGGCCCGTCGAGCAGCCCGCTCGGCGAGTACAGCCACGCCCGCCCGTCGGCCATCATCATGAACGGGTCGTCGCCGGAGATCGCGTCCATGCCTTCGGCGTCGTCGGGCGCCTTGTAGTCGGGGCGCTTCGGAGCGGGGAAGTCGGGCACGTCGTAGCCCGTCCACTTCCCCTCCTCCTCGTCCCACCAGACGTACTTCTTGCGCTCCGACCACGGCTTCCCGTCGGGGTCGGCCGAGGCGCGGTTGTAGAGGATGCGCCGGTTCGCGGGCCACGCCCACGCCCACTCGGGGGACACCCAGCCGCCCTCCGGGTCGTCGAGGTTGCCGGGGTTGCGCCGGCGCGTCTGGTTGACGCCGTCGGCGAAGCAGCCCGAGTAGATCCAGCACCCGCACGCGGTCGAGCCGTCCGCCTCGAGCTCGGTGAAGCCGCTGAGATGGCGCCCGGTGGCCACCTCGTAGCCGTTGATCTCCCTCAGGACGTCCTCGGCGTTGGGCTCGCTGTGCTCGCCGTGCTCGGAGTAGTCCCACTTGAGGTGGCGCAGCGGCCAGTCCTTGTCGTCGGTCGAGTCGGCGTAGTGCGCCAGCACGCGCTTGGCGAGGTGGTGCATGAAGTGCAGCTCCGAGCGCGCGTCGCCAGGCGGGTCGAGCGCCTTGTCGCGCCACTGCAGGAGCCGCTGCGTGTTGGTGAAGTGGCCCTCCTTCTCCACGTGGCCCGCGGCCGGCATCAGGAAGACCTCCGTCTGGATGTCCTCGGTCCTGATCTCGCCCCCCTTGACCTCCTGCGAGTCCTTCCAGAAGCGCGCCGTCTCGAGGTCGGCGAGGTCGCGCACCACGAGCCACTTGAGGTGGCCGAGCGCGCGCCGCTGCAGCCCCGAGTGCTGGGAGCCGACGGCGGGGTTCTGGCCCATCACGAAGAGGCCGTCGAGGCCGCCGTCCATCGCCCGCATCATCGTCGTGAAGTGCGAGTGGTTGCCCGAGATCTTCGGCAGCCACGGGAAGCCGAAGTCGTTCTCCGGCGTGGCGTTGTCGCCGAACCAGGCCTTGCAGAGCGAGACGATGTACTTCTCGAAGTGCGCCCACCAGCCGCGCGACGACCCCCCGCGGTCGACGTAGTCGCGGAGCGTCACCTCCCCCTCGCGGGCCCGCGGCATCGGCAGGTAGCCCGGCAGCAGCTCGTAGAGGGTCGGGATGTCGCTCGAGCCCTGGATCGAGGCATGGCCGCGCATCGCCATCACGCCGCCGCCCGGGCGCCCGACGTTGCCGAGGAGCAGCTGCACGATCGCGCCCGCGCGGATCATCTGCACGCCGGTGGAGTGCTGGGTCCAGCCGACCGCGTAGACGAGCATCCCGGTGCGCTCGCGCCCGGAGTTGGCGATCAGCGTGTCCGCGATCTCGAGGAACGCCTCGCGCGGGATGCCGCACACCTGCTCGACCATCTGCGGCGTGTAGCGCGAGTAGTGCCGCTTGAGCAGCTGGAACACGCAGCGGGGGTCCTGGAGCGTCTCGTCGCTCTTGACGTTGCCCATCATCATCCCCGCGCCGGTGCGGTCGCTGAACGCCTGCGTTGAGTGCTCGCGCTGGCCGGCCGCCGAGGCGACCTCGCCGCCCTCGTACATCCAGGACGAGCGGTCGTAGGTGCCGGTCTCCGGGTCGTAGCCCGAGAAGTAGCCCTCGAGGTCCTCCGTGTCCTTGAAGTCCTCGTTGACGATCGTCGCCGCGTTCGTGTAGTTGACGACGTACTCCCTGAAGTAGGACTCCGTCTCGATGATGTGGTGGATCAGGCCGCCCAGGAACGCGATGTCCGAGCCGGCCCGGATCTGCGCGAAGTGGTCAGCGAGCGCGCTCGTGCGAGAGAAGTGCGGGTCGACGTGGATGACCTTCGCCCCTCGCTCCTTGGCCTTCATGACCCAGCGGAAGCCGACCGGGTGCGCCTCGGCCATGCCGGAGCCCTGGATCCAGACCACGTCGGAGTTCTGGATGTCCTGCTGGAAGTTGGTGGCGCCGCCGCGCCCGAACGAGGTCCCCAGACCGG
>JAXDGC010000559.1:0-3930 GCA_034665245.1 Solirubrobacteraceae bacterium
CAACTATTCGGGTCAATCGACCACCCGTGCTGGATTTACCCCAACTATCGGGGCAAATCCAGCACGCGACTGCCGCCACCCCCATCGGACCCTCCCCCTCAATGCCCGCCGTTCACGCGGCCGGCCGCCTCCGACGCCGCCCGAAGCCGCCGCGCCAGGTCCAACGAGGGCATGGCGTCGAGCGCCCACTTCCACGACCGCCCGGTCGTCCCCGGCATGTTCATGCGCGCCTCGCTGCCGAGCCCGAGGACGTCCTGGGCCTGCACCATCGCGACGCGCGCCGGAGACGCGTAGGCGAGGCGGATCAGCGACCACCAGGGCTCGGGCTCGCGCACGCCCGCGGCATCGATCGCGCGGTCGACGAGCGCGCGGCGCTCCACTGCGATCGACTCGTACCAGCCGCGCACGGTGTCGTGGTCGTGGGTGCCGGTGTAGGCGACGCGCTGCTCGACGTGGTTCCAGGGGTTGTGCACGCTGCCCGGGTCGCCGGGGTCGAAGCCGAACTGCACGACGACCATCCCCGGCAGGCCGAGACCGTCGCGCAGGCGCTCGACGGCGGGGGTGATGACGCCCAGGTCCTCGGCGATCAGCGGCAGCTCGCGGTCGAGCGCGCGCGCCGCTGCATCGAACACCGCCCGCCCCGGCCCCCGCTTCCACGAACCGCTGAGCGCGTGGCGGGCGCTCTTCGGCACCGCCCAGTAGGCGACGAAGCCGCGGAAGTGGTCGATGCGGGCGAGGTCGAAGAGCTCGAAGGTGCGCGCGAGCCGCGCGGTCCACCAGCGGTATCCGCGGCGCTGCATCGCCGGCCAGTCGTAGAGCGGGTTGCCCCACAGCTGGCCCTTGTCGGTGTACGCGTCCGGCGGGGTGCCCGCGACGGCGCCGTCCTGGAAGAGCTCCGGGTGCGCGCGATGGTCGGCGCTCCCGGGCGCGACGTAGATCGGGACATCGCCGATGACGCGCACGCCGCGCTCGGCGGCGTATCCCCGCAGCGCGGCCCACTCGCGGTCGAAGCGGACCTGGTCGGCTATCGCGCCGCGCGGGCCGAAGCGCGCCCAGTCCTCGATCCACGCGTGCTCGCGCTCGCGGAAGTCGAGCTCCTCGGCCTTCGTCACCGGCGCGCCCGGCTCGCCGAGCAGGCCCGGCCAGCACGCGAACGCGGAGGCTGCCTTGTAGGGCGAGCGGTGGCGGTCGGGCGGGCCCAGCGGGAGCATCTGCCACCACGTCTGGCCGGCCTCGGCGAGCCAGTCGACCCACGCATAGGCGGCCGGTCCGAGCCGGCCGCCGGGCAGCGAGGTGGGATGCAGCTGAACGCCGCTGGAACGTGGTAGATCGGGCACGGGACGTTTGATGGGGGCGCAGGGGGATACTCCCGCCTGAGTGCCGGTACCCAACAGCAAGAGCGCCCCGCCGCGCATCGTCATCCAGTTCCCGGCGCCGACCGTCGACAGTGGCCGCTATCCCGTCAAGCGCGTCGTGGGCGACACGCTGGGAGTCTCCGCCGACATCTTCCGCGACGGCCACGAGATCCTGCGCGCCGTCGTGCGCTACCGCGCGCCCGGCAGCCGCCGCTGGGTCGAATCGCCGCTGCGCCCGGTCGACGCCCACATCAACGGAGTGCGCTGGGAGGGCGGGTTCAGCGTCGAGACGATGGGCCGCTGGCAGTGGACGATCGAGGCCTGGAGCGACGTCTTCGCGACCTGGCGCGACGAGCTCCAGCGCAAGGTGGGCGCCGGCCAGGAGGACCTCGCCGGCGAGCTCTCCGAGGGCGTCGTGCTGCTCGAGGAGGCCGCGACGCGCGCGAAGGGCGCCGACCGCAAGGTGATCGAGCAGGCGCTCGGCGAGCTGCGCGCCGGCGGCTCGCCCGACGTCGGCCTCGCGCCCGACCTGTTCGCCGCGATGGAGCGCGCCTCCGAGCGCGCGGGCAAGACGACGCTCGAGACGCCGCTGGCGATCGAGGTCGATCGCGTCCCCGCCGCCTTCGCCTCGTGGTACGAGCTGTTCCCGCGCTCGTGGGGCGGGCTCAAGGCGGTCGAGGAGCAGATCCCGGCGATCGCCGAGCTCGGCTTCGACGTCCTCTACTTCCCGCCCATCCACCCGATCGGCGTCCAGGCCCGCAAGGGCCGCAACAACACGCTCACCGCCGGTCCCGACGACCCCGGCTCGCCGTACGCGATCGGGGGGAAGGAGGGCGGCCACGACGCCGTGCACCCGGAGCTCGGCACGATGGAGGACGTCCGCGCCCTGTGCGCGACGGCGCGCGAGCACGGCATGGACGTGGCGCTCGACCTCGCGCTCAACTCCTCGCCCGACCACCCGTGGCTCGAGGAGCACCCGGAGTGGTTCCAGCAGCGCCCCGACGGCACGCTGAAGTACGCCGAGAACCCGCCCAAGCGCTACCAGGACATCTACAACTTCAACTGGGACACGCCGGCCTGGCGCGAGCTGTGGCAGGCGTGGCTCGACGTGATCCTGACCTGGGTCGACGCCGGGATCAAGTGCTATCGCGTCGACAACCCGCACACGAAGCCGTTCCCGTTCTGGGAGTGGCTGATCAAGGAGGTCCACGAGGTCGACCGCTCCGTCGTCTTCCTCGCCGAGGCGTTCACCCGCCGCTCGGTCATGCGCCACCTGGCGAAGATCGGCTTCACCCAGTCCTACACGTACTTCACCTGGAAGAACTCGCGCTGGGAGCTCTCGGAGTACGTCAACGAGCTCGCCCACGGACCCGAGCGCGAGTACTTCCGGCCCAACTTCTTCATCAACACCCCCGACATCCTTCACGCCTACCTGCAGCACGGCGGGCCGCCCGCGTTCTACTCGCGGCTGATCCTGGCCGGCACGCTCAGCCCGTCCTACGGCATCTACTCCGGCTACGAGCACTTCGAGAACGTGCCCGTGCGCGAGGGCTCCGAGGAGTACCTCGACTCCGAGAAGTACGAGACCAAGCAGCGCGCGCTGGATGGCCCGCTGCTGCCCACGATCCGCCGCCTCAACGAGATCCGGCGGGAGAACCCCGCGCTGCAGCGGCTCGAGAACATCACCTTCCTCGAGACCTACAACGAGGCGCTGATCGCCTACGTGAAGTCGGTGCCGGGCAACACGGTGGTCTGCGTCGTCAACATCGATCCGAGCAACGCCCAGGAGGGCGCCGGCGTGATCCCTGCCCACCTCGGGCTGCCGCCCGCCTTCGCGGTGAACGACCTGCTCACGGGGGCGCACTTCGACTGGCGCATCGGCGGCAACTACGTCCGCCTCGACCCGGGTGCGGCGCACGTGCTGCGCGTCGAGGCATGAGCGACCCCGGCAACTGGTTCGAGAAGGAGCCGCTGTGGTTCAAGACCGCGGTCTTCTACGAGATCCACATCCGCGGCTTCTTCGACGCCAACGGCGACGGCTCGGGCGACTTCCGCGGCATGACCGAGAAGCTCGACTACCTGCAGTGGCTGGGGATCGACTGCATCTGGCTGCTGCCCTACTTCAAGTCGCCGCTGCGCGACGGCGGCTACGACATCTCCGACTTCTTCGCCATCAACCCCGACTACGGGGTCGTCGACGACGTCCGTGACTTCATCGAGGCGGCGCACCAGCGCGGCATCCGCGTGATCGCCGACCTCGTCATGAACCACACCTCCTCCGACCACGAGTGGTTCCAGGAGTCGCGGTCGAGCCCCGACAACCCGAAGCGCGACTGGTACGTGTGGTCCGACACGGTGCACCGCTACGAGGACGCCCGGATCATCTTCACCGACACCGAGACCTCGAACTGGACCTGGGACGACACGGCCGGCGCGTACTTCTGGCATCGCTTCTTCTCCCACCAGCCCGACCTCAACTTCGACAACCCCGAGGTCCAGGAGGCGATGCTCGAGGTCCTGCGCTTCTGGCTCGACCTCGGGCTCGACGGCTTCCGCCTCGACGCCGTCCCCTACC
>JAXDGC010000560.1:0-2930 GCA_034665245.1 Solirubrobacteraceae bacterium
TTCGGACGGGCACCGTTGTCATGACGAGGGGCTCAGGTTCGATCGAGGAAGCCGTGAAGCGTTAGGGCCGTCAAACAGCCTCATCGCCGCTGGGCCGTGTCGAGGGCAAGGCGGCGACGAGCACGCGAGCGAGCGCACTCGGATGTGCGTGAGCGAGCGCCCGGAGCGGCCAACGCCGGCCTGGGCCGCCCCAGCGAGCGACCGGAAGCTCCGGCAAACTACTTGATCTCGACCTTCCCGCCTTGCTCTTCCAGGGCGGCCTTGATCTTCTCGGCCTCGTCGCGGGTGATGCCTTCCTTGACGGCCTTCGGGGAGGCGTCGACCAGGTCCTTCGCCTCCTTGAGGCCGAGACCGGTCAGCTCGCGGACGACCTTGATGACCGGGATCTTGTTCGGCCCGATCTCGGTCAGGGTCGCGGTGAACTCGGTCTGCTCCTCGGGGGCTGCGGCGGCCTCGCCGCCACCACCGCTGGCCGGTGCTGCCGCGGCTGCCGCGACCGGCGCCGCTGCCGTCACGCCGTAGCGCTCCTCGAAGCGCTTGATGAACTCGGACAGCTCGAGCACGGTCATCTTGTCGATGGCCTCGAGCAGATCGTCCTGGGTCAGGACTGCCATGTCAGGTCTCCTTGTCGGGTGCGCCGGCTCGTGACCGGTCGCGGGGTCGGATGGTTCGGTTGGTCGGTGGGGACGCGGATCACGCGCCCTCGGTCTGGGCCTTCTGGTCGCGAACCTGGCTCAGCGCGTATCCGAGGTTCCGGATGTTCGCGACGAGCAGCCCGGCCAGGGTGGCGATCGGTGCCTGCATCCCGCCGGCGAGCTTGCCGAGCAGGACGTCACGGGACGGCAGGCTGGCCAGCATCTTGACGCCGTCGGCGTCGATCGACCGGTCGCCGCGCACGCCACCGGTGACCGTCACCAGCTTGTATGGGCGAGTGGCGTCGAGGACGGCCTTGGCCGTCGCCGACTCGTCGTTGCCGAAGGCGATCGCCGTCGGACCGACGAGGAGCGGGCTGAGCGCCTCCCCCACCGAATCCTGGGCCGCGATCCGCATCAGGCGGTTCTTGACGACGCGGTAGCTCACGTCCTGCTTGCGCAGGGCGCGACGGATCTCTGCGATCTCCCGGACCGTGAGGCCGCGATACTCGGAGACGATCAGCGTCCGGCTGCCGGCAAGCGCCTCACGCAGCGCGGCGACGGTCTCCCGTTTGGCCTCTGTGGGCATCGAGCCCTCCAGCTTCGAGCGCACGGCCGGTGCGCGGCGGTGGCGCGCCGCTGATCCGGGCCGGGCCCGGAATCGCGACGCCCCTGCGACGGCGCCTGTTCGGCTGGCCTTGAACGCAGGGGCGCGGCCACCGCTGGTGGCGCGTGTCCTGCCTCGGCGTGCTTCCCGTCGTCCCCGATCGCCTCGCGGCTGATCGATCCGATCCGGTGGATCAAGCCCCGACCGTCACGCTCCGGTGAGCGTCGCGGTCCGCGGGCGCAGGCTGTCTCTGGCGTTCCCGTCGATCTTCAGTTGTGGTGACGCGTCGCGCCCGGAGGCGCGGCCGTCACCGCGTTTGGTTGGCCGCCGGTCAGGCGACCGCTGCGGCGAGGACCGCCGGCAGGTCGACCCGGATGCCGGGGCCCATCGTCGTGGCGATCGTCAGCCCCTTGAGGTACTGGCCCTTCGCACCGGCCGGCCGCGCCCGGTTGATCGCGTCGATCAACGCGGCGAGATTGGCCACGAGCGCATCGGCCTCGAAGCTCGATCGGCCGAACGCGGTGTGGATGATCCCGGCCTTGTCGACCTTGAACTCCACGCGTCCGCCCTTGACCTCGCGGACGGCCCGGTCGAGGTCGAACGTGATCGTGCCGGCCTTCGGGTTCGGCATCAGGCCGCGCCGGCCGAGGATCTTGCCGAGCTTGCCGACCATGCCCATCGAATCGGGGGTCGCGAGCGCGACGTCGAAATCGAGCCAGCCGGCCTCGATCTTCTTGACCAGGTCCTCGCCACCGACCTCGTCGGCGCCGGCCCGGAGGGCCTCCTGGGCCTTGTCGCCCTGGGCGAAGACGGCGACCCGGACGATCTTGCCGGTGCCGTGCGGCAGGACGACCGTGCCGCGGACCATCTGGTCGGCGTGGCGGGGATCGACGCCGAGGCGGAGATGAGCCTCGACCGTCGCGTCGAAGGAGACGAAGTTGGTCTCCTTGGCCAGCGCCGCCGCCTCGGCCGGGGGGTAGATCCGGTCGCGGTCGACGAGCTTCACCGCCTCGAGATACTTCTTGCCGTGTGCCATGTCGTGTTCCTTTCGGCGGCCGGCGTGCCGACCTCCCCCTGCGGTGTGCTGACTCGCGGCCGGGGTGCGCCGCGAGGCCGGGATCTTACTTGACTTCGATTCCCATGGAGCGGGCCGTGCCCTCGATCTGGAGCATCGCGGCCTCGATCGAGTTGGCGTTCAGGTCGGCCATCTTGACCTCGGCGATCTGGCGGACCTGGTCGCGCGACACGCGGCCGGCCGTCTCGCGCTTGGCCTGGCCCGAGCCCTTGTCGACGCCGGCCGCCTTGCGCAGGAGGTCGGCCGCCGGCGGCGTCTTGAGGATGAACGAGAACGAGCGGTCCTCGAAGATCGTGATCTGGGCCGGGATGATCTGACCGGTCTTGTCGGCGGTCTTCTCGTTGTACGACTTCGTGAACTCGACGATGTTGATGCCGTGCGGACCCAGGGCGGTGCCGACGGGCGGGGCAGGCGTCGCCTTGCCGGCCGGCAGCTGGAGGGTCAGGACGATTCGGATCTTCTTGGCCACGGTGGTCGGGAATCCTTTCTAGAGTTTCTCGACTTGCAGGAAGTCGAGCTCGACCGGTGTCTCGCGGCCGAAGATGCTCACGAGGACCTTGACCTTGTTGCGCTCGGGGTTGACCTCGTCGACCGTGCCGATGAACTCGGCGAACGG
>JAXDGC010000561.1:0-3475 GCA_034665245.1 Solirubrobacteraceae bacterium
AACGGCCAGCCGGCCATCGACGCGAACGAGCCGCGCCAGCAACAGGACGATCGCGAACGACACCGCCATCGTGATCACGATGACTCCGGTCGCCGGGAGGCCGATCCGGGCGATCTCGCCGAGACTCAGTCGGGCGCCGAGCAGGATGATCCCGAGCCGGAGCACGCGCTGGGAGGCGAACGCCAGCCCGGCGACGAGCGGCGCCATCCGCGGTCCTGCGACCGTCGCCACGACGATCCCGATCAGGATCGCGACCGTGACCTCGGCGACGATCGCCGGCAGGACTCCCGTGATCAACCGCGCCGCGACCGCGACGAGAAGCGCCGCGCCCAGACCGGGCGCGATCCGCATGGTGGCGGTCATGAGCCGGCCGCGTGGCGGAGCGGTGGCAGCGGGCGGGGACGTCACCCGCGTAGCATGCCGTGCGCCGCGGGCGGGCGAGCGCCCCAGGGACATTGCGTGACGGTGCCATCGATTGACACGTCAACGAGCCTCGGGGTACACAGGAACCTCGCACAGGCGACGCGACCGACCGGGACGACCCAGGAGCCCGGCTCGGGGCACGTGGAGAATCCACCTGCCGATGCCACGGAGAGACACGATGACGGAAGCCCTGACCCAGTCACTGACCGTAGACCAGACACTCGACTGCAAGGGGCTCCTCTGTCCGATGCCGATCGTCAAGCTCGGCAAGGCCATCCGCGAGCTCGATCCCGGCCAGGTCCTGCTGCTCGAGACCACCGACCCGGGCTCGATCCCGGACGTGGCGGCCTGGTCGAGGAGCGCCGGCCATCCGATCCTGTCCCAGGACAAGGTCGGCCCGGTGATGCGCTTCTGGATCCAGAAGTCATGACCACCGAGACGATGCCCGGCAGCGAGCTCGACGAGCTCATCCGGGAGCGCGTCGACAGCCTCGTCACGGCCCGCGTCGACGAGCTGTTCGCGCTCAAGGAGGCCGAGCGGGCGCGCCAGCCGAAGAAGCTGGCGATCATCGCCACGAAAGGCACGCTCGACTGGGCCTACCCGCCACTGATCCTGGCCACGACCGGGGCGTCGCTCGGCTGGGACGTCGGGGTCTTCTTCACCTTCTACGGGCTGAAGATCCTCCAGAAGGACCGCAAGCTCGAGATCGGCACGACTGGCAACCCGGCGATGCCGATGCCCGTCCCGATGCCGCAGCTGCTGACCGCGCTGCCCGGCATGACCCCGATCGCGACGACGATGATGAAGCGCCAGTTCAAGCAGCACGGCGTGGCGTCGATCGACGAGCTGATCGATCTCTCCCTCGAGCTCGGCGTGAAGCTCTCACCGTGCGGCATGACGATGGACGTGTTCGGCTTCCCCGAGTCGTCGTTCATCGAGGGCATCGAGCCCGTCTGCGGGGCGACGCACTTCCTGACGTGGGCAGCCGACGCCGACATCGCGCTGTTCACGTGACGACGAACCTGGCCGACCTTGGGGACCTCGATCCGATCCAGGTCTGGGACGGTGTGGTCGCGCGTCGCGTCCAGGGTGAGCAGCTGACGCTCGCGGTCGTCGAGCTCGGGCCGGACGCGGTCGTGCCCAGCCACCGCCACGCAAATGAGCAGTGCGGGCTCGTGATCGAGGGCGAGGTGACGTTCCGAATCGGCGACGAGGAACGGGTCCTCGGGCCGGGCGGGACGTGGCGGATCGTCGGGGACACGCCCCACTCGGTCGTGACCGGCCCCGGCGGCGCCGTCGTGATCGACGTGTTCGCACCCGCTCGGCACGACTGGGACGACCGCCCCACCGTCGGTACCGCAGACGAACCCGCCCAGCTGGTCTGGCCGCGGGGTCGCTGACGCGCTGAGCCGCTGAGGCCCTAGCGAACGAGCCCGAAATACATCGAGGTGTCGTCGGCGGTCGGCGGCCGCGAGCCGAGCCCGCCGGGGATCGGATCGACGTTGTAGGTCCCGACGAAGTAGCCGCGGATGTTGTCGACGGCAGGCTGGCCGCGTGACGCGATCACGAACTGGGCCACGGCCACGATCCGATAGACCGCGTTGTTGCCCGGCCCGGTCACGATGTCGTAGATCGGGATCAGGATGGTCTGGCCCGGGGGGCTGATCCAGCCATCGAGGCAGGCACGCACGCCGCTGCTGTTGGACTTGCCTGGATCGCCGGCAAACGTCATCGGCAGCGTGAACGTCGGGTTGTCCGGTGAGCAGATGCTGTGCTCGAGGGAGTTGGGGTCATTCGATCCCGTCCACGAGATGTAGCCGAAGCCGCCCGGGGCGTCCTTGCCGTCGGTCAGGTCGACGACCTGGCCCGACTGGTACGACGCGCCGGCCGTCCCATCGTCCTTGAGGGCAATCGGGAGGAGCGCGCCGACCGGAACCGTGTTGGAAACGCTCCCGATCGCCGTCGCCTGGGTGTTGACGTCCCATTTCGTGATCCCGGCCAGGCCGACCACGAACGTGCCCGGCAGACGGCGGACCGCAACGCGGACCCCAAGCGCATTCGCGGGCACAGTTGATGCCGAGTTGAGCGGGCCACCCGCGATGTCGACCGGTCCGGAGGCTCCCTTCGCGACGAACCAGGCCTGCCAGGTGCACGGCACCGCAGCGGTGGCAACGCAATCGTTGGCTGCGGCCGAGCGGGTCAAGGCGGCCCACGTCGTCAGGTCGATCCGGGTCTTGCTCTGGTGGTCATCGGCGACGAACTTGGTCCCGGCGAGGGCCATCACGTCGGAGGTGTTCTGGGCATCACGCCGGTTGAAGAGGGCAACGCCGCCATCGAGCACGAGGCCCATCAACAGCAACAGCGCGATCGCGCCGCCGGCAACGATGACGAGGATCTGGCCGCGCTCGTTGCGACGGTCCGGGCGCGGTTGGTTCATGGCTGGTCCTTCTTTCCACGGGAGCTGGAGGCGGGGTCGGGTCATCCGCTGACCGTGACCCACGTTGCGTTCCCGTTGACCGTCGGCGAGAGGAACCCGGCAACGAACGGCGTGACGACGGTGAATCTGGTCGAGATCTGGACACGGACGAGATCGCCGCCGATCCAGTTGGGGCCGCAGGTGTCGGCCTGGGTTCCGTCGGACGGCTGGGTCCCGTTGCTCGGGATCCGGTAGCAGACGACGGTGACGTCGGAGAGGGCGAGACCCACCCCGGTGGTCCGGTGCTGGACGAGGGTCTGGATGCAGACGACGCGACTGAGCCCGGCGCAGTCGGCCGGGCGCCAGGCAACCGTTCCCTGGCGGCCGGCTTCGCGGGCGGATTCGTTGAGGGCATTGCTGTCGTACACGTAGCGGGACATATCGATGATCCCGAACAGGACGAGCAGGAAGAACGGGATGACCAGGGCGAACTCGACGAGCGCCTGGCCCGGCGTCCGGGAGCGGCCGTGTCCGCTCATCCGCCTCATGGCGTCCCGTTCGTGACGGTGATCGCCGTCGCCTTGGGTTGGCACGACCAGGCTTGGACGGACTGCGTCGCGATCGTGCCGTTGGAGA
>JAXDGC010000562.1:0-4112 GCA_034665245.1 Solirubrobacteraceae bacterium
AGTCCGGTCAGGACCGTCCAGTTGATGAACGCGAGGTTCTCCGCGATCCGTTCGGCAGGCACGGTCCGAGTGTAGCCGAGGGCCCTCGAGACACCGTTCGGGGCTGCAGGAAGCGGCAACTCGCGCGATCATCCGTACCAACGGATCTGCCCTCGGCGTGGCTCACGACCAGCGCCGGCGAGGTCAACCACGGACCCCCGAGAGGATGGACGACCGATGACCCTGAGCTCCACCGCAACGTTCACCTGGTACGGCCACTCCTGCTGGGAGGTGACGACACCCGGCGGCAAGACGATCCTCCTCGACCCGTGGTTCGGCAATCCGCTCAGCCCGCGGCCACCTGGCGCCGTCGACCGCTGCGATGTGCTCCTGGTGACTCACGGCCACGACGACCATTTCCACGACGCGGTGTCGATCGCCAGCCGGACGCGCCCGATCTGGCCGTGCATTCACGAGATGAGCCTGTGGCTCGGCCGCAACTACGCTCACAAGGACGGGCTGATCGGGATGAACAAGGGCGGCACCGTCGAGGCCGCGGGCATCAAGGTCACGATGGTCCGGGCGGATCACTCGGCCGGCGACATCTATGCGGGCGCCGAGGCTCCGATCTACCTCGGCGAGCCCGTGGGGTTCGTCGTCGAGCTGGAGGATGGCGATCGGTTCTACTTCGCCGGCGACACGGATGTCTTCTCGGACATGCGCCTCATCGGCGAGCGCTACCGGCCGAGCCTCGCGTTCCTGCCGATCGGCGGTCACTTCACGATGGATCCGACGGCCGCGGCCATGGCGGTCGAGCTGCTCGGCGTGGCCGACGTCGCGCCGATGCACTACGGCACGTTCGGGCTGCTGGCCGGGACGCCGGACGAGCTCCGGGCGGCCCTCGCGGCACGCGGCCTGGGTCACGTCGGCGTGCACGTGACGACGCCGGGCAACGCCCTCGCCTGAGCTCGAGACGGGGCCCTCTCCGTTCCGGTGCCGACCGGCACCGAACGGCCAACCGGTTCGCCGCGGTCCTGATCGATCCGGTGCGGTCCGGGGCGGACCTCTGGTCCCGGCTCCGGGACGAACCGACCATTGGCCGGTCGCGCACGACCGCGCACGATCCGCGCGCAGCCCGGAATCCGGGCTCGTCATCCCTCGGCGGTCCGACCGAACGGACGCCATCCGGGGCCAAGGGGGTCGTGAGATGCGAACGAGTGCCACGGGGGCCGCGACGATGCGCCACGTCGGCCTCGTCGCGCTCGAGGCACTCCTCGTCGCGGTCATCGTCTGGGTCGCCGCCATGACCCTGGCGGGAGCCACACAGAACGGCGGCATCGTCGGCGCCGCCGCGGCCGGCGACAACTCGGCATCGCTGACGGTCAGCGGCGCAGTTCTCGGCGGGTCCGCGGTCTTCACGGCCCATCCCGGCGACGAGGGCATGTGGGTCCACGCGACCTGCGTGCAGACGGCGACGCCGGTGCTCAGCGGGTGGGTCCGGGTCGATGCCGTCCACCAGGCGACGCTTTCCCTGGCGAGGTCTGCCCGCTGGTCGTCCGGCGGCGCGGGGTGCGTTGCCGAGGAAGGCTATTTCTCGACCAACGGTCGGTGGCGAGTGCTCGTCTCGACGACTTTCGACGTCGGCGGCTGACCCGCTCCGGACGCCTCGATTTCGGCGATCGTCATCCCGTCGTCTGCTCCACGTGGACGATCGGTGAACACGATTCCACCCTTGCGGCGGCCTCTCGCTCTCGAGCAGTTTCATGGTGCCCGCTCGCACCGTCGCCCGGCCGGATGCAACGCTTTTGCAAGGTGGTCCGCGTGTGTCTGCCCGGGTCCCGGGTGGATCGGAGAGGCCGGTCGCTGGTACGATGCGACCATTGATCGGCCGCCATTGACGACCCATGGTGTCCCCCAGCAGCCTGGGCGCGAGTCGATCACTCCGATCATCCCCGCCTTTGCCGCCCGTCAGCGGCCGCTTGTCGCGCGCCGTGGATCACCAGGCAAACCCGGGGCGACTCGGGGACGCAAAGCCACGGGACTGGTTGGACTCGCCCTTCCAGTTAGCCGGGTTGCCGACGCTACGGTCTCGTTCAGGGCGAGTCTGTGAGCCCGAAGACCCAGGAGGTCTATATCGTGCGGATCAGATCCGTTCTCTCCCACTCGACCCAGGCCCTGATCGAAGGCGCCCTCATCTCGCTGCTCGTTGTCGGGCTCATGGCGGGCACAGCGTTCGCCGCCAAGCCGACGAGCTCAGGTGGCGGTGGGCACAAGGGCGGCGGCGGTTCGTCCGGCACCGGAACCCTCGCGATCGTCATGGTGGTCGACGCGAACAACGACGGAGCGCCGAACTTCGACGACACGATCACCTTCAAGGTGACCTCGTCGCTGGCGAGCCCGTACGTCGATCTCCGATGCAGCCAGAACGGGACGGTCGTCTACTCCGCCTCGGCGGGCTTCTACGCGGACTTCCCGTGGCCAGGCGCGCGCAACATGCCGCTCTACTCTCCGTCCTGGACCGGTGGTGCAGCCGACTGCATCGCGGTCATCCAGAACACCACGGCCAAGCTGACCTTCCACGTCAACGGCTGACGTTCGACGTTGACAAACCGAGACCGGCGGCCCCGAAGGGCCGCCGGTCTCTTTCGATTCGGCGACGGTGTCGCCGCTTGTGACTGCTACGGCAGCGTCGTGATCGACACCCCCACGTGTTCACTGCAGTCCGAGAACGCAACGTTGTTGGCGTCCCCTGCGTAGCTGACCTTGTAGTAGTAGTCGCCGGCAAGAGCGGCCACGAACGACGTCTCGAATGGTCCCGCCCCGATCGTGAAGGTCGAGTTGGAACCGATCTGATTCGCCAACGCGCAACCGGCGGCGCTGTAGAGGCCCACGACGAGGTTTCCGGTCGGGCTCGAGCTCAGACCGGTCACGGTGACCGTGTCCTTGATCTGGACGACCGGCGTGCTGTGCGGAGCCGGAGTCGCCTGAACGATCAGGGTCTCCGACGTGCACGTGCTCGTCGCGCCGGCGACGTTGTTGGCGTCCCCGGTCTGGTAGGTGGCCTGGAAGTAGTACGTCCCTGCCGCGCTCAGCGTGATGTTCGCCGAGTTCGGGACGACGTTGGCCGCGACGGTCACGTCGGCCTGCGTGTTGTACGCAGTGCCGGCCGTGCCCGTGAGGAGCGTGGCGCAGGTGTTGTCGGTGTAGACGCGGTAGCGGACCGTTCCGCCCTTGTTCGTCGTACCACCGGAAAGCGTGGCCGTGTCGTAGACCGTGGTCCCGATCGCGACCGTCGATGCGTTGGTATCGCCGGGCGTCACCTTCAGCTGCGTCGCGATCGACGGGGTCAGCGGGGTGACCGTGAAGCACTCCGTCGCAGCGGCGTCACTGGCATTGGGGACACCGGTGGTGCCCGATGTGAACGTCGAGCGATAGCAATATCGCCCGGCCGCCGTGATCGATGTCGCGTCGGAGATGAACGGCTGTGCCGTCGTGTTCAGCACGGTGCGGTCCGAGCCGACCTGCGTTCCGACGTTCGTCGTTCCGTCGCACGTGCCACTGGCGATTGGTCCGCAGATGAAGAACCTGAGGGTTCCGGTCCAGGTTGTTGCACCGGTGACGTTCAGCAGGGCCGAGTCGGTCGAGCTGTAGGTTCCGTTGCTGCCGATCGGCACGGTGCCACCCTGGCCGGCGCTCGGCGTCGTGGCGAGACCGGACGTGCAGGCACCGAAGCCGCCGATGGCAAGGGCCTTGAGAGTCGCGGTTGCCGATGTGGAGGCGCGGCTTTCCGCCTCGAAGGAGGAGAAGCACGTTCCACCTAGACCGAGGGCGCTGAGGTTGACACCAGCCTCGTAGAGCTCGCCTTGGTCGTAGATGCCGTTGTTGCCCTTCTTGTCGAGGAACGGCCATGGCGCGGTCTCGTGAGCGGCGTCGGTCGCGAAATGCGGGTTGACGATGCCGCAGGCCGCTGCCGTTGCAGCGGAAGTCCCGCAGTTCGCGTTGTCAGAGGACAGCTTCAGGCGGAGGTTGTTCGCGCCGCACTGGTTGACGGCCGGGTTGTTGTAGATCTTGTTGGCGGCGGTGTTGTCGGATCCGCAGAGGTGGTCCCAGAAGGACACCTTGATGGTCGACGT
>JAXDGC010000563.1:0-2608 GCA_034665245.1 Solirubrobacteraceae bacterium
CTGAGCGCCTCGATCGACGAACCGCCGCCGATCGCTGCCGCGGCGACCGAAGTCGCCCCCGTTGGACCTCGCTCGGCAGCGCCGACGTTGTCGCCAGGAGCCGTGCCATCCGCGACCACCGTCGTCCCATCGGCCGCCCCGATCGCGACACCCACCCCGATCGCCCGCTCCGGCTCATTCCATGGCAGCGACGACTTCCATTTCGGTCGCGGCACCGCCCGCCTCATCGAGGCGACGCCAGGCTCGTTCGTCATCCGCCTCGAGTCGTTCGCCGTCCGGAATGGGCCGGACCTGTACGTCTACCTGTCGCCGAGCGACGACGGCTACGCGGCGGGCGCGATCGAGCTGGGCAAGCTCAAGGCCGACACCGGCAACCAGAACTACGTCGTCCCGGCCGGAGCTCTCGACGATCCGGCGCAGGCCGCCAGCGTCGTGATCTGGTGCAAGCAGTTCAGCCACCTGTTCGCGACGGCACCCCTGGCCGCTTGAGGCGCGCGTTTCCCGCGCCGCCCACCCATCCGATCCCGACGGGTCGGTTGCGTCGCCCCACGCGCGACCCGGGCAATGGACCTCCTCTGGCGGGTCGTCACGAGATCGTCAACGAGCGGTCACCAGCGTGACATCGACGGCCGCGATCGTGCCTCCCAACGCGCCGACGCCTGTTCGGCGGGAACAAGGAGGAGCATTCCGGATGCGTCGATTCACCCGCCTCATCGGCCTCGCCGCCGCTTCCGCGGCAGTCGTCACCAGCCTGACCGCCGGTGCCGCATTCGCCGCCGGATCGCCGACGGTCGGCCACGTCTACGTCAACAACAACACGGCCGGTCGGAACACCGTCGCGGCGTTCGCCCGCCACGCCGACGGGTCCCTCACCCCGATCGCGGGCTCGCCCTTCGATGCGGGCGGCGCCGGGACCGGTGCAGCGTTCGGGTCGGCCGGCGGCCTGCAGGAGACGGCCGACGGCCGCTACCTTCTCGCCACCGATCCGGCAAGCAACCAGATCTCGGTCCTCCGGATCAAGCCGAACGGCGGTCTGCGGCTCGTCGAGGTCCAGGGCTCGAACGGAACCACACCGACGAGCATCGCCGTCCACGGCCGTCTCGTGTACGTCGCCAACGGCGGCGCGGGCGGCAGCAACTACACGGGCTTCCGGCTCAATGCCGGCGGTCATCTCAAGCCGATCGCGGGCTCGACCGTCGCCTTGCCTGACAATGCCCTGCCCGGCCACGTGTTGATCAGCCCGGACGGTCATCGTCTCGTGGCGACACGCGTCGGTCCGAACGCCGGCCCCTCATTCCTCGATTCATTCCGGATCGGCGCCGACGGCCGGCTGACCGCCGCCTCCGGCTCGCCGTTCGCCGCCCAACGGATCGGCCCGTTCGGGAGCGCATTCTCGCCAACGAACGGCAATCAGCTCTTCGTCTCGAATGCTCACGACGGGGCCGGGGCGGGCTCCGTGTCGGTGTACGACGTCGCTTCGGATGGGACCCTGACCGCGATCGGCGGCTCGCCGTTCGCCGACAACCAGACCGCCCCGTGCTGGGTCGCGATCAGCCCGAACGGCAACGCGCTATTCGCGATCAATACGGCCAGCGGGTCGGTCTCGCGCTACACCGTTGCCCGCGACGGGAGGCTCGGCCTCGTCGGCTCGACGCCGTTCAACAGCCCGACCGGCCTCCGGCCGTTCGATGCAGCCGTCTCGCCCGACGGTGACTTCCTGTACGTCGTCGACGCGGGCGTCGCCAAGATCAGCGCGTTCAGGGTCGATGGGACGACGATCCACGAGATCGCCGGGTCGCCGATCACGATCCCTGCTGGCGGCGCGCCATTCGGAATGGTCGTCGACTGACCGTCTTCGGAACCTGACCGGTCGGGGCGGCACCCGACCGGATCGTGGAACGGCCCGCACACCACACGGTGAGCGGGCCGTTTCCGTACGCGGATTGACCGCTGGTCAGCGCGGATGCCCTGCGAGCACGGCGGCGAGCCAGTCGACATCGTCCTGTTGGTCGATCCGATAGGCGCCGTCGCCGCCCGTGCAGTTCGGGGGCACGCCGTACGAGTTGATCGCCACGATGACGTTGGTGTTGTCGCGGAGGAACGGGCCGCCGGAATCACCCGAGCACGTGCCGCCCCGATGTGGCGTCCCGTTGTTGTTCGAGAACACGATCGACGAGTGATCGTGGACGCCATACACGCCGTTGTCGTTGATGATCACCTGCTGGCTCTTCATCCGGACGTCGCCGCCCTCGTCGCCGGTCGGCAGCGAACGGGTCAGGCCGTAGCCGACCGCCTCGAACAGCGTGTGCGACTTGAGCTTGCCCGTGAACTGGTCGAGGTAGCCGAGGGGCGCGAGCGTCCCGTAGGTGGCCATCTGGACCGGCTCATCGAGGATGACGACGCCCGCATCGTGCAGGAAGAAGGCGCTGTCGTCGTACTCGGGATGGGGATACGCGGTCCCGCGATGCCAGGTCGGGTTCGCGTCAAGCCACGCGCTCCAGCCGAGGTACCGGGCGTGGTTGTCCGGGATGTACGGGGCGCTGTGGATCCCGCTGTAGTCCGGCTCGGCGAGGAAGCTGACCCACGTGTCGTTGCCGCCTGCGCCGTC
>JAXDGC010000564.1:0-3534 GCA_034665245.1 Solirubrobacteraceae bacterium
AAGGGTCACAGTGTGGGTTCGAATCCCACCGGGGGCACCCTGTCCGACCAGTCCGATCATGCCTCTGAGCTGCGGATTCCTTCGACCTTTGGCCCCAGTGCTGTCCGGCCGTGTTCGGTCGGGGCCGGGGTTCTCCGGCTGTCTGTGCCGAATGCGTGCCGAAGTCGGGCGTCACACTGCACCCCGGGAACGTCCTTCTGGCAGGTCGCTTCGCACCTCGACGGCGTACGTGCCGCAATCGCATGTCGGCGTGTCACGGGGCGGAGGAGCACCGTCCTGGTGCATCTCGCCACAAGTAGAGCAACCTGTCAGTACTACCCAAGCCCAACTACCCAAGCCCAGAGATGATCCGGTCGCTCTCTGTCAGGAGCTCGTTCAGTGCCTGCGCCTCAGCGGCGATGGCTCTGGCGAATAGCTCGTCGTCATCCGACCGCATGATCGGTAGGGATCCACGCGACAGCCGCTGCCGCAGCTCCTCCTCCTCACGTCGCCGCTCGACCTGCCTCCAGCGGTCCTGCTCGCGCTGGTCAAGGCGTTGCGCAGACTCAAGGACATGCTGAAGCCTTCCCCGGATGCCATCAAGGCGCCGCCTCCGGCCGACGGGTGGCGCTCAGCTACGAGGCATCGGCGATCGTGGTACTTCAACCTGTCTGGATGGCCGGATCGGGACGTCGAGCAGGTTGCGACTGGTCTCCAGCCTTACGCCAAGTAGCTTGCAATGAACTCGCGCCAAGATCGCACAGCCGTAGACTTGGTCTCGCCGTGCCCTCCTGGATGTGCGAGTAGTTGCTTCCCTTGAGAACCGAGCGCGTCGAAGAGTTCGAACTGGCCATCTCGCGGAAATATTTCGTCGTCCCACTGGCTGTGGAGCAAGGTCGGCGCACTTATGCGACCTGCTTCCGATCGCGTTCGTTCTAGCGGTACCAACCGTGAGGGGTAGTCCCGAGGCGCCGGCACCGACCGGGATCGACTACGCCCGCCTGATCGACACCGCGCACCAGGCCGAACTCGCCGCAGGCGTCAACTACGCCGCCCTCACCGGCACCGATGGTGACGCTCAGCGGCATGGCACAGCTGGCGTCAGGCCAGGAACTCGGCGAGCGGGAAGGAGCGATGGCGACGAGGCGGAACCAGAAAGTTCTGCCGGTGGGTCGTCTGCAGGACCGAGTTGATGCCGGCGTGGGGACTGCGCGGTGCGATAGGGAGCGTCATATCGGGATAGTAGCCGTCCATCGAGAGCCGAACGAGATTGAAGATTGCAATCGTCGGCTGGAACTGAATGAAGTGCAACCCGGCCGCTGGCTTCTCGCTATAGTGGTCTGCCGTCGGATCGGATGTGTAGTGGAATGGATTGTCCAGCGTGTCGAAATCGCCGCGCACGGGGATGGTCGTCCCCGTGGAGTAGGCCATCCCGTAGTTGCTGGTCATCGGCGATGTGGTGCTGTCCACCGGCGACATGCTCCCAGTGTGGCCGTAGGCGTGGTACCGCTGGACCCCTTGCGCCACTTCGGCCTCACTTGGGCCTGGCGGTTGGAGGGCATACGTACCCGGCGCGGGCGCGGGCGAGAGGCCGGGCTGGAGCATCGCCTGGACGCGATCCGCGTACTGAGGGAAGTTCTGTTCGTACCAGGTCACCAGATCTTGAAACAGGTGCGAGAGTTGCATGGTGGTCCCCTGTTTGAAGTAACCATTGGGCCACTGATCGGTGAGGCCAGGCAGGGTTTCCAGACTGGCGATGTTTCCGGGTCCCATGTTCGAGTCCAGGGTGGTGGCGAAGCCGAGGAAGCCCTGCGACTGTCGAGGAATCGACTGTGCACCAGGGATATTGGCTGCCAGCGCCATCTTGCTCGGCAGGCCCTGTTGCCCGTAGAAACCGCCCCCGGAGAAGCCCTGGCGGATACTCGTCACTTTGAACAGGCTGCCCGCCTGGTTGCTTCCCCTCCCGAAGAGGGCGTTGGTGATTGTCATGATATTCGCGAGCGAGTCACTGCGCAGTAACACGGCCACAGCATTCTGCTCCAGGCGGACCGGCCCGAAGCCAGGAGGGGGCTGGTCGCTGGGGAACGTCCTGGCCTCCTGCAGCGCATACACGGTATGGCCCTCCATTTTGGAGGTCACCAAGTCGACCGGCAGATAAGCCGGGTACTGCGTCCCCGCCTTGAAGAAGCTGGACGCCTTGCCCAGGCTTGGGATGTACTGGTGGAAGTAGGGGAGTCCCCAAGCCACCGTGATGCCCGCTCCAGCCGGACTGGGCGCAAATTGCTGATCCAGGCCCAGAAGGACGGACTCGAGGTGCTGCTGCGCCTCCTGCAAGGCTTTCGCATTCGCCGGGACATTCAAGGTCGCGGTAATGACATGATCGTGCAGGGCCGGCACCCGGACCAGAATCGTGCCATTGCTACTCTCCACGCCCGAGCCATCGACATTGATCACCGCCTCGTTGAAGATATACTGTTCTTGCCCGCGTTCCGGCGTGGGTGCGGCGAAAGCAAGCCGCTCCGGCGGTTGCGCAATGGTGTCGATCACCTCATAGATGCCGGCGGATGCCAGGGCCGCACCGAGGGTGCGTGACGTCCCTTGAAGAAAACGTCGCCTACTCAGCTCCCCGCGTGGTTTTTCGTCGCGATCTGTCATGAGGCCCATTCCCCTCGCTTGGCATATCGACGCTTTTCCGTTACCTTGGGAAGGCGCGGTTGCAGCTTGTTTTTCTCCGGCCGCTCGGTTAGCGGCGACCCCACGACGACCCCGGGTGACGGCCCGCCGGGAACTGCTCCACCAGGCACTCCGCGACGATGGCCGCGTCCAGTTCCCGCTTGGCGTGAAATTGCTCCATTGTGGCGTCGGGGCCACCGGGCGGGCGACGCCCCGCCGGATGGCCATTGCCCGTCCGAAGGCGATCGCGAGGCTTATCCCAGCCCCTTGGGCCTCAGCAGCTTGACGTCGCGCGCGGCCTCAACCCGGCATCGCATTTTACTCCCGGCGACGCCGGTCCGCAACCTGTAAAGCATCAGATGGGTCGCGGGTGTCAATGAGCGTTTCCCGGTAGTGAGGATGTGACTGTTCAGGTCGCGGCGTAGCCGGGTGGCAGCCAGGGGGTCGGCAAAGTCAGATGATCTTGAGTAGCTGGAGTGGCCGGAGGGTGTCTCGGGCGTGATGTCGTAGCGCGGCGGCGATGTTGGTGGCGCCCGCGAGGCGGTGCAGGCTGATGGCCAGGTTCCGCAGCGTGGCCATGACCTGCGGGCCGGCGCCGGTGCGGACCTGGGACATGTCCTCGGCGTAGGTGACATCACGGACCCAGTGCAGGCCGTTCTCGATCTGCCAGTGCCCGCGGATCCAGGCGGCCAGCTCGTCGGGGCGTGCCTGGTGCGGGGCGAGGTCGGTGATCGCGTAGACGGTCTCGGTGCGCCACCGACCCTTCTTCCCGGTCCGCGCGGAGACCGGGCGGGTGCGGCGGGTGACCTGGACGGCCTGGCGGGCGTGCGGAAACTCAATTCCGGCCGCGATCGTGACCAACCTCAGGACGCGGATCTCCCG
>JAXDGC010000565.1:0-2831 GCA_034665245.1 Solirubrobacteraceae bacterium
GTGGTCAGCATCGCGAAGGGGTACCTCGGGCGGGGCCTGTCGTTCCTCGACCTCATCCAGGAGGGCAGCCTCGGCCTCATCCGGGCGGTCGAGAAGTTCGACTACCGGCGCGGGTACAAGTTCTCGACCTACGCCACCTGGTGGATCCGCCAGGCCGTCACCCGCGCGATCGCGGACAAGGCGCGCACCATCCGCATCCCGGTCCACATGGTCGAGAAGCTCAACAAGGTTGTCCACCTCGAGCGCCTTGCGCACGTTCTGCCGGCGCAGGTTCTCCGATGCCAGCTCGAACGGCGACTCGGCTGTCTCGTCCTCGACGAAGTCGCCGAGCGAGGAATCCTCGTCCTCGCCGATCGGCTTCTCCAGGGAGATGGGGAGCTGGGACATGCGCAGGATGTCCTTGACCTCGCGCGCGGTCCACTCGAGCTCCTTCGCGATCTCCTCCGGCGAGGGCTCGCGGCCCATCTCCTGGACGAGCGAGCGCTCGACGTGGACGACCTTGTTGAGCTTCTCGACCATGTGGACCGGGATGCGGATCGTGCGCGCCTTGTCTGCGATCGCGCGCGTGACCGCCTGGCGGATCCACCACGTCGCGTAGGTCGAGAACTTGTAGCCGCGCCGGTAGTCGAACTTCTCGACGGCGCGGATCAGCCCCAGCGAGCCCTCCTGGATCAGATCCAGGAACGACAGGCCGCGGCCGAGGTAGCCCTTGGCGATCGACACGACGAGGCGCAGGTTGGCCTCGACCATCTCCTGCTTGGCGACCAGGTCGCCCCGCTCGATCCGCTGCGCGAGGGCGACCTCGCGCTCGGCGGTGAGCAGCTGTACGCGGCCGATCGACCGCAGGTAGAGGCGCAGCGAGTCAAGCGAGGGCTCGACCGTGAGGTCGATCTCCGGCTTGCGCGGCGCGTCGGGCGTCTTGGCTTCCTGCCTGCCCGCGGCCGGCTCGATGCGGCCACCTTCAGAGGTCGCGAGCTTGCCGTCCGCTCCGACCACGTCGATGCCCTCGCCTTCGAGATAGGCGTGCAGCTCGGTGACCTGCTCCTTGGAGACCTCCACCTCTTCCAGCGCGGTGGCGATCTGCTCGAACGTCAGGAAACCCCGTTCCTGACCTTCGGCGATGAGCGGCCTGAGTTCATCGATCTCCGTGATCGAGGCTTCGCCCGCCAGCAATACGTCAGTCTTTGTTGCCAAACCCTCATCTTCCGAGACGAACATCTCTTTCGAACGCTCCGTCGGCCTCATGCCTTGCGAGGCGTTCCTGCCTCTATGTCTGGGTGGAAGAACTTCCACTTCGCGGTTTGAACCGCGTTGGGCCGGGCATTCAAGTCCTCAATCGGTGCTCCGCCGGAGGCTGCCCTGTGCCGTCTTCAGCCTTTGTAGCACGGAAACCGGAGCTTGCCTTGGGAAAACCTTGGGGCATCGGGGCCGCCTTTTGGGCGCTGGGCTGGACAAACGGGCCAGTACCCTTGCCCATATGGACGAATATCCGAGTGCTCCGATCGCCGTCGAGGACGTCCAGGCCCGGACACCCGCCCTCTCGCTGTCTCTGTCGCGTGTCGGCGTCACCGGGGTCGAGAAGGTCATCCGCATCCGCCAGGACGGGGTCGAGCAGCTGTATTCCGCCCAGCTCGAGTGCTTCGTCGACCTCGGCCCGCGCCAGAAGGGCGCCCACATGTCGCGCTTCGAGGAGGTCGTCAACGACGTGATCGGCGAGGTGATCCTCGGCGAGAGCAGCTTCCGCGCCGAGACGCTCGCCCAGCACATCGCCGAGAAGGTGCGCGAGCGTCAGGAAGCGCACACCGCGGAGGTGACGATCACCGCCCGCTATCCGGAGCACAAGCCGGCGCCGGTCTCGGGCATCCCGACGCAGGAGATCTACACGCTGCACGGCTCCGCCGTGGCCGGGCCGACCGGTACGCGGCGCCTGATCGGCGTCACCGCGGCCGGCATGACCGCCTGCCCGTGCGCGCAGGAGCTCGTCCAGGCGTCCTCGCGCGAGCGGCTGGTGGAGCAGGGATTCTCCGACGACGAGATCGAGCGCGTGTTCGCCTCGGTCCCGGTCGCGACCCACAACCAGCGCGGGCTCGGCACGTTGCGCGTCGGCTGCCCCGAGAGCTGCGACACCGACATCGACGCGCTGGCGCTCGTCGCGATCGTCGAGGCCTCGATGTCATCGGAGATCTACGAGCTCATGAAGCGCTCCGACGAGGCCGCGGTCGTCGAGAAGGCGCATCGCCGGCCGCGCTTCGTGGAGGACTGCGTGCGCGAGATGGTCGGCGGGGTCGTCGCGGCGTTCCCGGAGCTCGGCGACAACGCCTTCGTCTCCGCCCGCCAGGAGAACCTCGAGTCGATCCACCAGCACAACGTCGTGGCCGAGCGCTTCGGGCTGCTCGGCGAGCTGCGCTCAGAGCTCGCGACGGGCGCCTCCGCGGCGCATCACGTCTCGATGCGCGAGTGGCTCGACGGGACGGCCTGAGCCGGAGCCGGCCGGTCCTCGGCCAGCAGGTTGCGCAGCCGGTAGAAGTAGTCGGCGCCTGAGAGCACGGTGATCGCCACCGTGGCGTAGATGAGGATGTCGACCCAGCGCGCCGGGCGATCGACCCAGATCAGCGCCAGCACCATCGCGACCTGGGTCGTCGTCTTGAGCTTGCCCCAGACGCTCGCCGAGATGACGTGGCCCTGCTCCACCGCCAGCATGCGGAGGCCGGTGACCGCGAACTCGCGCGCGATGATCACCATCGCCACCCACGCGTCGAGGCGGTAGAGGGCGACGAGCGAGACGAGCGCGGCGGTGATCAGCAGCTTGTCGGCGAGCGGGTCCATCAGCT
>JAXDGC010000566.1:0-4623 GCA_034665245.1 Solirubrobacteraceae bacterium
CTGGAGGAGGCCGGGCAAGTCGAGCACCTCGCGATGCTCGATTTGTGCACCCTTGACCAACATCAGCCGCGCGCTGTCGCGGGGCCGCGCCGGGCGCAGTGCAATCCGGTCCTGGGGAAGGTCGAAATCGAATAGGTCGACGCGCATCGCTGCGGCTTAGCCGCCGAGGGAGGCCCTCACAATTTTCGTCGGATCGGTCGGCGGCTCGCCTGGCGCAATTTTGTCCACCGCGTCCATTCCTGAAATCACGCGGCCAATCACCGTATAATTATTGTCGAGGCTCGAAGTGGGCGCGAACATGATGAAGAACTGGCTGTTCGCGCTGTCTGGAGATTGCGCGCGGGCAGCGCCGACAGTGCCGCGAAGAAACGGGATCGGCGTGAATTCGGCCTTGATGTCGGGGAGATCGGAACCGCCTTCGCCGGTTCCCTTGGGATCGCCGCCCTGCGCCATGAAGCCCGGGATAACCCGGTGGAAGGCAAGCCCGTCATAAAAGCCGCGGCGGACAAGGGTTTGGATCTGCTGGATATGATGCGGCGCGAGATCCGGCCGCAGAAGGATCACGACGGTGCCGCCGTTCGAGAGCTCGAGCGTCAGGCGATTCGCGGGATTGGCGGCGACCTCGGCCGGCGCAATGATGCTCGGCACCACGGCTACGGGTGCCGGCGCTGCCGCTATCGTTACGAACGCCGCGAAGGGCAGCGCGAACAAAACTCTACTAAACATGATCCTCCCCGAGCGTTGCAATCGCCTACTGGCGATGAAGCGCTGACGCTAGCGTGAACCGCCATTCAGATGGCTCTTCACGTCTTCCGCGACGGCCGCAGTCACGAACTTGTCGATCGCGCCCCCGAAGCGCGCGATTTCCTTGACCAGTTTGGACGCGATCGGCTGCAGCGAAACGTCGGCCATCAGGAAGACCGTTTCGATATCGTCGTTCAACTGCTGGTTCATGCCGGCCATTTGAAATTCATACTCGAAGTCCGCGACGGCCCTGAGGCCTCGCAGGATCGCGGTCGCGCCTTGCGCCTCGGCGAAAGTCATCAACAGCGAACCGAACTCGACCACTTCGATGTTGCCGGGGATGTCGGCAACCTCGCGTCGAACCATCGCCAGCCGCTCGTCAACCGAGAACATCGGCTCCTTTGAAGGATTGGTCGTCACTCCGATCACCAGCTTGTCGACCAGGTGCGCACCGCGCCGAATGATGTCGAGGTGCCCAAGCGTGATCGGATCGAACGTGCCGGGATAGACTGCCACTTTCATCAATGGTCTCTTTCTATCGCAAAGCGCGCGATCGCGCGCAGCAAATCGGCTTCCTCGCCGTGGTCGGAAAGATGCTCGATGGCCTGGTCGACCAGCAATGCCGCTTGTTGGCGCGCGCGTTCCTCGCCGAGCAGCGAAACGAATGTCGCTTTGCCGGCCGGCGCGTCCTTGCCGGTGCGCTTGCCGGCCGCGGCCTCGTCACCGCTGTGGTCAATCAGATCGTCGGCGATCTGGAAGGCGAGCCCGATGTTGCGCGCATAGCCGCGATAGGGCGTGCGCGCGTCACTCTGCAACTTGGCCATGATGCACACGGCCTCGACGCAATATTCGATCAGAGCACCGGTCTTAAGTTGCTGGAGGCGAGTGATCGCCGGAAGGTCGAGCGGCTCGCCTTCGGATTCGAGGTCCATCATCTGGCCGCCGGCCATCCCGGCCGGTCCCACCGCCTTCGCAAGCTCCAGCGCGAGATCGGAGCGAACCCAGGGGTCCTGATGTGTCGCCGGATGAGCCAGGATTTCGAACGCGAGCGCGTGCAGGCTGTCGCCGGCGAGCACTGCCTCGGCCTCGCCAAACGCCTTGTGGACTGTCGGCTTGCCCCGTCTCAAGTCGGCATCGTCCATGCACGGCAAATCGTCGTGGATCAGCGAGTAGACATGGATCGCCTCGATGGCGCAGCCGCAGCGAAGCGCCCGAATGGGGTCGATCGCGAATAATCGCGACGCCGCGATGGTCAGCAGCGGCCTTAAGCGCTTGCCGCCGCCGATCGCGGCATGGCGCATCGCCTCATAAAGCCGGTCGCGGCTGTCGCCGGGGCTGGCCAGCAATTCCCCGAAGAAGCCATCGACTTCGGCCGAGACCCGAGCGGCCTCGGCCTCGAGTTGGGCCGCGAGCCGGTCGATGGTCTCAACCGGCATCGAAGGGCTTCAGCCCCGCCGGCTTGCCGTCGCTGCCGAACGCGATTTGCTCGATCCGCGCCTGAGCGTCCTTGAGCCGCGCCTCGCAATGCTGCTTCAACCGGTCGCCCTCCTGGTAGAGCGCGATCGACTGATCGAGCGGCGCCTCGCCTTTTTCGAGCGTGCGCACGATCTCTTCGAGTCGCTTCAGCGCGTCCTCGAAGCTCAATCGGCTGACGTCAGTCTCGGCGGTGGTGGCCATGGCTTGAGGTTGTGACCCCCGGAAGGGTGCAAATCAAGGCGGCGACTATTCGCTCGGGATGTTCTTGAATGGGTCGCGGATGCCCGGCACGACCTCGTCAAGCACCGTCTCATCACCGGCCGCGGCAAGCGCTGCTTCGGCGTCGCGGACGTGCTGTTCCCGCTCGGCGCGAAGCTGTACGATCAACGCCTCTCGGTCGCCTTCGAAGCGGGTATCGGTCGGCGCCGCGACTCCGGCAGCCTTAGCCGCCTTGGCGACAGCGGCATCGAGCTCGCGCTGAGTGGTCAGCCCAAGCGTCACCGGATCCTTCGGCGTGATGTTCGCCATGTTCCAGTGCGTCCGCTCGCGGATCGCGGCGATGGTGGTGCGCGTCGTTCCGATCAGCTTGCTGATCTGGCCGTCGGTGACCTCCGGATGATTCTTGATGATCCAGTTGATTCCGTCCGGCTTGTCCTGGCGCTTGCTGACCGGCGTGTAGCGCGGCCCGCGAGTGCGGCGCACAGGGTCCGGCGCCTTGTGCATCTGGAGCCGGTAATCGGGATCTGCCTGGCCCTTCTCGATTTCCTCGTGAGTCAGTTCGCCGGCGCGGATCGGGTCGCGGCCCGTAAGCTTGGTGGCCGCCGTATCATCGGCGATCGCCTGCACCTCGAGGATGTGAAGACCGCAGAATTCGGCAATCTGCTCGAACGTCAGCGAGCTGTTTTCGACCAGCCACGAGGCGGTCGCATGGGGCATCAGGGGCTGGGCCACTGGCTTGTCTCCGGTTCTTAGAAATGAATTGGGCCGCCCCTCTCGGAGCGGCCGGCCTGGGGCGCGATGTAATCCGCGCCCGCGTTTCGGGCAAGGAAGAAAGGGCGTTAGCCGATCTCGAGCACGGTCTTTCCCATATGGTCGGCCGCATCCATTCGGGCATGCGCCGCCGCCGCCTGCGCCAGCGGATAGGTGCTGTCGATCACCGGCTTGAGGCGCCCGCCTTCGACATAGGGCCAGACCGTCCGCCCGATCTCGTCCGCGACCATTGTCTTGAACTCCACCGAGCGCGGCCGGAGCGTCGATCCGGTCAGGGTCAAGCGCCTCCGCATCACGTCGGGAATCGCGATCTCGGCCTTGGCCCCGCGCTGATGCGCGATCGAGACATGCCGTCCCTCCTCCGCCAGCGCCTTGAGATTGCGCGGCAGATAATCGCCCCCGACCATGTCGAGCACGACATTGACGCCTTTGCCGTCGGTCAGGCGCTGGGCAACCGCGACGAAGTCCTGCTCGCGGTAATTGACCGCGGCGTCGGCGCCGAGCTCCAGCGCGCGAGCGCATTTTGCGTCCGTTCCGCAGGTCACGATCAGGTTCAGCCCGAACAATTTGCCGAGCGCGATCGCCATCGTTCCGATCCCGCTGGTCCCGCCATGGACCAGCACCCAGTCGCCGTCTGCCGCGAACCCCCGCTCGAACAGATTGACCCAGACGGTGAACAGGGTTTCGGGCATCGCCGCCGCCTCGACCAGTGACATAGCGGCGGGGATTGGGAGGCATGTGCCGACCGGAGCGGCGCAATATTCGGCATAACCGCCGCCCGCGACCAGCGCGCACACTTTCTGTCCGATCAGAGGCTCCGCGCCTTCGCCGGCTTCGACCACCTCGCCGGCAATCTCTAGCCCAAGGATGTCCGGCGCCCCCGGCGGCGGCGGATAGAGCCCCCGGCGCTGAAGGATGTCCGGGCGATTGATCCCCGCCGCAGCGACCTTGATCAGGACTTCATTTGCCCCGGCGCGCGGCACTGGCCGCTCGACCAGCGCCAACTCTTCGGCGCCGTCGGGCTGCGGCGCCACTACGGCCATCATCGAGGAAGGAACGGAGGCACCCACAAGTCCCGGCTTATTGACTTGAGCGCCCCATGGGTCAACGATTCCGCCATGGACTTGGAGGAACTCTTTCCAAGCAAGCCGGGCGACCCGCTGGTCGAACTCGCGCGGCAGGACCTCGATCCCATGTCGATCGAGGAGCTGCAGTTGCGCATCGAGGCACTCAATGCCGAGATAGCGCGCGTCGATGCACACATGAACAAGGCCCAGACCCACCGCTCGGCGGCGGAAGAGCTGTTCAAAAAGTCCTGACCGTTAAGGCGCCGAACAGCATCACAGGCGTTTAACTGGGGATAAGGCCGTACGCGGCTCTTGATTGCGGCGTTTCGGCATATGACATTGGAAT
>JAXDGC010000567.1:0-7491 GCA_034665245.1 Solirubrobacteraceae bacterium
TACTGGTCGAAGGCGCAGATGGAGGCGCGCCAGAGCGACCGCATGGCGCGGGTCCAGTCCTTCCTCAACCACCAGTGGGCCTACGAGTCCGACGGCACGCAGTGGTTCGACCCCGATCGGGACTCGCTCTACCCCGACCGCATCCGCCGTCGCCCGCCCGGGGCCGAGTCGGACGGCCTGGGCGCCCACCTCGACCCCGGCACGCTCGACCTGTGGATGACGCGCGCCAACCAGCAGGCGTTCCGCCACCTGTTCGACGGCTCGGTCGAGCAGTACGACCCATGGGACCCGGCGCACCGCACCGACGGACCGCAGTACCCCGGCACGACCATGACCTCCGTGTTCCGCACCTTCCAGGGATGGACGGCGCTGTCAGACATGGCCAGCGACCAGGGCGTGCTCCACACCGTGCCCATCCCCGAGGCGATGGCCTACCTCATGCTGCGCCCGCTGCTCTCCGACGTGGCCGAGGACGACATGTGCGGCACGACCGTCAACCAGGTGTTCCCCGCCATCGAGAAGTGGCACCCCCTGCTCATGCGCGCCCTCAGCGCGATCCCGGACGTCCAGGCCGGCGATTCCGTCTGGTGGCACTGCGACATGATCCACAGCGTCGCGCCGGTCCAGGACCAGCAAGGCTGGGGCAACGTCATGTACATCCCGGCCGCCCCCTGGTGCCCACGCAACGAGCGGTACGCCGCGAGCGTCCGCGAGGCCTTCCTCAACGGCGACAGCCCGAGCGACTTCCCCGAGGAGCACTACGAGCGCACCTGGCCCGACCGCTTCCAGCCCGAGCAGCTCAACGAAACGGGACGACGCGGCCTCGGCATGACCTGAGCGCAGGTCGAAGCCCGTCACGACATGCGGGGGAGACGGTCGAGGTCCATGCCGAGCGCTGTCCGAACGGCCGCTTCGCCGAGCTGCGCGGGTTGACACGGAGGTGAGATCCGGGGGAGGCTGCGGCACGGTCCCCGTTGCTCCCGCCACTGGAGATGGCTCCAGCGCCGGCTCCGTCGCCCCGCGAAGAGAGGTCATATCGTGCTGTGTCGCAGTCGTGGAGCGCTCGCCTCAGTCGTCGTCGCCGGGGGACTCGCGTTCGCGGCGTCCGGCGCGCCGGGCCAGAGTCCACCTCCCGCGTGTGCGGCCGGCGTGGTGGCGCACCCGGTGCTCGGCGCTCGCGGCTACCCGGAGGGTGAGAGCGGCGACGCGCGCCTGTTCGCGACGCACCCGATCACGCTGGCTGCGGGCTTCCCCTCCGACGGGCCGTCGACCAATGCCGACGTGGCGATCGCGATCCCGCCGGGCTTCGTCGGCAGCTCCGACGAGCTGTCCACCAACGGCGCGATCGCGACTCCGTTCTCGGGGGAGATCGTCAGCACCGTGGTCCTCGGTGAGCAGCCGGGCGCACTGCCGCTGAACGCGACCTGGACTCAGTCGGACGGGACCGACCGGGGCGTCTGCACCGGCTCGGCCTCGGCGTCGTTCACGACGCTGCCGGCCGTCCGCCCGCGCCTGACCCGCCCGAAGGTGACCCGGGGGTTGCCCGACGAGAGCACCGTGAAGCTGGTGTTCCCGAAGGCCGGCGGCGACTTGCGGCCGGTCGAGATCCGCTACCGCGCCGTCCGACGCAAGCGGTTTCCGTCCGCACGCGTGCGCGCGCGAGTCGTGACGTTCGCGCTTCGCAGCAGCGATCCGGGCTTCAAGCGCAACCGCCCCGCGCGCGTCAAGACCGGCGCGCTGCGGGTGATCATGGAGGGCGAGAACGGCGAGACACTCCTGACCGGGATCACCTTCACCTTCAACATCCGCGTGAGCCCGAAGGGGTCACCGTACGGCTACGACCTCGCCATCTACCAGGGCGGCGCGCGCCGCGCACGCCTGCGCGTCGCAGGGCGCTGCATCCGCAACGGCGGATTCATCAGCTGCTCGAAGTCCCGGACCGCCCGGGGCTGAACGCGGCGATCAGGCCGCGCGGGGGCGCCATCGGCTCAGGCGTATTGCCGTACGCGCCCCCTCCTGCGAGGTTTGGCCCGCGTCAGCCTGCCCGCGGGTGCGCCACGGTGCAGGTCCACGAGGCCGTGGCGTCGTTGCCTGCGGCGTCCACTGCGGCGGCGCGGAGTCTGTAGATGCGTGCGCGCCCGTGCGGATCCTTCTCCGCGCGCAGGTCCACCGAGCCGTCGTTGATGACGACGTCGCCCGCGTCGCCGCCGTCGACCGCGGACACGACCAGGCGCGGCGGGCCAGAGAGTGCGTCGGCGGCGGAGATGTCCGCAACGTGGACAAGCTTGTGGTTCGGCGGCCAGAGCTCGCAGATCTCCGGCACGCCGCTGATCGCGGGTGCGGTCTTGTCGATCCTCACCAGAGTCGATCGCGGCGTCTCGACGTTGCCCTTGACGTCTTCGGAGAACCAAGTCACGGTCGTGTCGCCCTCGGCGGTGATCGGCAGCTCCTCGACGCGATAGCCGTCGGCCTCACCGAGGAGGTCCCACGACCCGGTCTGCGCGCCGGTCATCTCCACGTGGAGCCGCTTGAGCCCGACCGCGCCGACGTTGTGACCGTCGCTGGCGGCGACGCGCAGCGTCACGTCGGAGCGGTTCCAACCCGCGGCGTTCGGTGACGGTGTCGCCGTGAGCGCCGAGCGGGGCGCGACAGCGTCGGTCGCCGGGCGGTTCTGGATCGACGCCGCGCGGCTCCGGATCAGCTCCCAGTAAGCGCTGTAGGCGCCGTACACCCCCTTGCCGACGATGCGCAGCAACATGTCGTCGCTGCGCTGCTCGTCCAGGCGCCAGTTGCTGCTGCCCGCGTACGTGATCCGCCGGCGGGTGCCGGTCAACGTGCTCTTGGCGTCGACGAGCCAGAACTTGCTGTGCACGATCACCTGCGGACGCGGGGAAGCGGCGCGGATGAAGAACGGATGCACCGGGATCCCCGCGCTCACGAGCCCGGCGAGGATGTCGCCGTCGGCATTGCTGAGGATCACCTCGACGTCGCAGCCCTCGCGCTTCAACTCCACGAGCTTGCGCAGGATCACGGCACGCTCCGAGCGGAACGCCATGTTCGCGACGCGGACCAGGCCTCTCCCGGATGGCGCGCCGCCCCGCGAGCAGTCGATCTCGTTCATGCGGTCGACGATGGTGTCGTCCGATTCGAGGTCCCGCTGCGCTCTCGGCGACGGGAACATCGTGTTGCGGCCATTGTCACCCGAGGTGATCAGGTAGTGGTCGCTGGAGCGGACCTGTGCCTTGAGGTCGAACAGGTAGCGGACGTAGCCCTCGTAGAGGGCGTGGTCGCCGGCGATGTCGACCATGTCGTTGTAGTAGTTCAGCTGGGTCGGCTCCAGGAAGTTCATCGAGGTTTGCAGCACCACGTCCTCGCGGCCGTCCTCGAGACGCGAGAACGTGAGGAACTTGTTGTGCTGGAGGCTCGGCGCATCGGTGTTGGCGATGCAGGAGTTGAAGACGAACGTCGGGCTGCCACAGATGACGAAGCGGTCGGCGCCGAGGCCAGCCTGCAGCTGCCCGACCACGGGACGGTTGCGCTCGCCCCCGTCGATCACACCGTCCACGCGGACACCGCGGACATGCGCCGCGATCAGCGCGTCCGCGACGCGTTGCCGGTTGAAGTCACGCAGCGCGAAAGTGATCCGCTCACCCGCCGGAGTGGCATTGATGAGATCGACGGCGTAGCTCTCGAGTGAGAGGTCCGGGCCCGGCACCACCCCTGGGTCCTGGAACAGCGTCCGGTACCCGATGCGCGGCGACGTCGCGCCGTGGGCCACGGACGGAGCAGCGAGCACGGCGCACAGCGCGCCGGCCAGAAGAACACGATCGAGGCGCATCTCGGCTCCCTCATGCAGTGGACGGACTCCTCATAGGAGCCTCCGCCCACGCAACAGATCAGCCAACCCCCCATCAGTGTGAACACACTCAACCCCGCAGCGATGAGTTCTCCCCGAGTGGTCGTTTCCCGGGCACGCCACGGCGCTGATGTATCAGGGAGCCGCCTGCGCCCTCCCTTCGTTAGTCCGACCGAGCCATGGGGCCCGGTGAACTAACCCACAGGAGGTTCTCGTCATGAGCCGAACGTCCATCCCGATCGACACGTCGCGCTCGCGCCTGCTCGCGGCGCTCGCGCTTCTCGTGTTCGCGCTCGTCGCCGCCCTGGCGATCGCACCGGCGCACGCCGGCGCGGCCGCCGGTAGCGGGAGCAAGCCGACCGGCAGTCCGGCCGGCCCCCTTGTCAGAGCCGCCCAGGCACCGGACCGGTCCGCCGGCAGCCGAGCCCCCTCACCGGCCGCGACCCAGGCATTGACCACAATCCAGCGGCGGATCGCCGGCTACGTCGCGGCCCACGGCACGAAGTACACGTTCGCCAGCTATCTCGACTCCGCGGGACGGCTCGCCCTGGACACCGACGCGCCCTCGTCGGTGGTGTCCGGACTGACCAGACTGTCCAACCCGGCCCAGCGCCAGGCGGTCGGCAAATCACGGATCCATCGGTCGCGCATCGCTGACACCTTCAACCGCCGCGACGACGTCCCGTCGTTCTGGGGTGGCGCGGGAATCACCAACTCGGGCGGCATCTGCTCGTCCGGCTACGCGGTCCGCAACTCGGCCGGGAGCGTGTTCAGCGTCACCGCCGGTCACTGCTTCGCCAACGGCGCGAACGCGCTGGTCGAATCCGGCCTGCGCAGCTACGGCACGGTCTCCGGCCGGCGCCTGCCCACGGTCACCGGGGGTTCCACCGACTCGGAGCTGCTGGGTGGCCAGTCCTACTCCGGCCGGGTCTACACCGGCGGCGTCGTGAGCACGACCAGCCGCGGTGTCGCCGCGGGCGGCGCGGCCTCCGCCGGCTATAGCAACTACTGCCACAGCGGCCGCACGACCGGCGAGAACTGCGGGCACACCGCGACCAGCACCAACGCTCAGGTGTGCACGTCGAGTGGCTGCAAGTCACCGGTGATCCAGTTCACCGGCGGCACCATGATCCAGCCCGGCGACTCCGGCGGCACGTTCTACGCCATCGACAGCGCCGGCAAGGCCTGGATCCGCGGCAACGTGATCGCGACCGACGGCACCACCGGCTGGGCCACGCCGTTCACCACCGTGGCCTCGCTGTACGGCGTCAGCGTCGTCACCGGCTGACCCCGTCCCGACAGCCCGCACACCTGGGAGTTGCCCTGAGCACTCACCCGGTGTGCGGGCCCGTCGGTATCACCGCCTTGGCGGATCCCTGCCGTGGTCTCCGGAAACGGCCCACGCCAGACGCGTGTCGCGCATTTGCACACGCCGTAGCATTAGCCCTCGATCCAGTGCTTTGACCGTGACCTTCATCCCCGAATCCGCCTCTCCCACCGCGCGCGTGCCTGCCGAATGGTGGCCCAGATTCGGTGCCTGGTGTCTCGACGGACTGATTGCCACGGCGATCTCGATCGTTGTCATCATCCCGTTCGGGGCCTCGGCGGATTCCAACGGCGATTCCAGTGGCATATGGGCCCTCATCGCCGTCGTGCTCTGCACCGCCTACTACTGGCTCACGATGTGCCGCCGCGGTGAGCGCAATGGCCAGACCTTGGGCAAGCAAGCGGTCGGCGTCCGGGTGATCCGCACCGACGGCAAGCCGATCGGTCCCGGCACCGTGCTCCTGCGCGAGGTGCTGCTCAAATTCATCGTCGGATGGATGACGGTCATCGGCTGGCTGATAGACGGGCTGTGGCCGTTGGTCGACGGGCAACATCGCGCGCTCCACGATCTCGCAGCCGGCACTCAGGTGTTCAGCGACCGGCCGCGCCTGACCAAGCCCGCTCCGATCAGGGCTGGCCCCCGCCGCTCCGTGTCTCCAGATATCGAGCGCTACGTGACGTCGGCGCGCAAGGCGGAGGGGCGGATACGGGAGGCGATCGAACAGGCCGAGCTGCCCTACGCGGAAGTCGCCGGCGAGGTCGACTCCCTGCTCGTCGTGATGGAGCGCTCGACCCACCGGGCACAGCTTCTCCATGACGCGCTAGGCGACACGCCGGTCGCCAGTGTGGAAGCACGACTGAATGAGCTCGCGGGCACAGACCGCCGTGAGCTGATCGAAGCGTTGGAGCAACAGCTCGACGTGCAGCGTCGGATGCAGTCTCAACTTGACCGCTTCAAAGACGAGATGGAGCGGCTCGTCGTCGAGCTCGAGACGATCCGCGGAAGCCTGCTCAACGTCTCGTCATCCGCCTATGCCGATAACCAACAACGGATGGCGGACCGCGTTCGCGGGCTGCGCGATGAGATGAGCGCGGTCGCTACCGGGATGAGCGCCGGCTTCGACTGACGCACTATGCAGAGCGCTGGTCTCGCGCACGCAGCAGTCGGCCGAGCCGGCGCGTCCGTCGCGCTTTGCAGGGTGAAAGCGGCGCGCGCTACGCGACGACTCAGACCAGCTGGGTTTGCTGCGTGAGCGCTTCGCACGCAGCGCGAGCGTTCGACACCCACCCGAGAAGCGTCTCGATGACAAGCAGCGATGCGTCGTGGTTCGTCCGCGGAAGCCCTGCGCCAATCGGTTCTGCCGTGCAGTCTTCGAGCACGATGCACGAGTAGTCGCGGAACATGGCGTCCCGTACCGTCGACTCCACACAGACGCTCGTCGTGCACCCGGTGACGAGCAGGTACTCCACGCCGAGCGTGCGCAGGAGATCGTCCAACTCCGTTTCGAAGAAGCCGCTGAAGCGGTGCTTGGAGACCACGTGGTCGCCGGGTCCGGGCTTCAGGACGTCCAGGATCTCGGTGTTCCAGGTGTCTCGAACGAGGATGCGGCTCGCCGAGCCGTCTGGCGCGACCACCTCGCTCCCGATGTTCAGCGGAAGGTGCTTGATCCAGTGCGGGGCATCCGTGTCCCCAGCGTCGGAGAGGTCCTCGCAGTGCTCCATCTTGAGGTAGATGACGGGAAGGCCCGCGTCGCGCGCAGCTTTCAGGACCGGCCTGGTCGCCTCCGCGGCCTCGACGATCCCTTCGATGTCGATCCCGGCACGGTCGAACATTCCTCCGGCCGCCCCGAAGTCGTTCTGCATGTCGACGACGAGCACCGCGCACCGGTCCGGGTCCACCTCGACCGGGGCAGGCCGCGCATTGATCGCAAGCACGTAGGAGACGTTACGCCGCTGAACTCCTTTTCTCAACGCCGCGGCGAGTAGGTGTGACAGCCGCGCGACGCCCTCACCGCGAGATGCTCACACTCCTGCGCGAAGCGGGCCCCGGAGGGCCCGCTTCGCGGAGGTGCGTGGTCGATGCGGGTGTCCTACCAGCTGCCGCTGGTCGGGCAGCCGAACGAGCCGGCCGTGGTGCACGAGCGCGTCACGATGCCGGTGTTGGCCTTTGTGATGATGTAGTCGTTGCCGGTCACCGACGTCGACTTGACGACGTAGTTGTCGGCGGCGTTGGTGGTGACGAGCGGAGTCGCCTTGCCACCGGACAGGGACGGCTCGATCGCCTGCAGCTTGGCAAGCGTGCCCAGCGT
>JAXDGC010000568.1:0-2555 GCA_034665245.1 Solirubrobacteraceae bacterium
TGATGGACTTCCTGCGCGGCGCGGCCGACGTGCTCGTCTCGACCTCGATCATCGAGTCGGGCATCGACATCCCGCAGGCCAACACGCTGATCGTCGAGCGCTCCGACATCTTCGGCCTCTCGCAGCTGTACCAGATCCGCGGCCGCGTCGGCCGCTCGCGCGAGCGGGCCTACGCGTACCTGCTGTACCCCAGCGCCGGTGCGCTCACCGAGGAGGCGGCGAACCGGCTTGCGGCGCTGTCCGACTACACCGAGCTCGGCTCGGGCTTCAAGATCGCGATGCGCGACCTCGAGCTGCGCGGCGCCGGCAACCTGCTGGGCGACGAGCAGTCCGGCCATGTGGCGGCGCTCGGCTTCGAGCTCTACATGCAGATGCTCGACGAGGCGGTGCGGTCGATGGACGACGGCGCCGTCGACGAGGAGGACCTGCGCGAGCCCGTGCGCCTGGACGTCAACGTCGACGCCTACATCCCCGCGGAGTACATCCCCTACGAGCAGGCCAAGGTCGACGTGCACCGGCGGATCGCGGGCGCCCGCGAGGTCTCCGAGCTGGCCGAGCTGCGGGCCGAGCTCACCGATCGGTTCGGGGAGCCTCCGGAGCCGCTCGAGAACCTGATCGTGCTCCAGCAGGCCCGCATCAAGCTCGGCCAGGCCGGGGCGACGGCGGTCACCTTCCGCCAGGGGCGGCTCGCGGTCACGCCGATCGAGCTCGACTCCGTGCGCGCGAAGAAGCTGCGGGCCGAGATCCCCGGCGTGCTCTACGAATCGGGCAAGTCGCAGCTGTCGATGCGGGTGCCCGACGACCCCTCCGAGCGCTTTCCGGCCGTGGTGCGGGCCGCAGACGCGCTGCTCGCGGTGCAGGCCGAGGCCGCCTGATCTCTTAGACACTCTTCAGAACTCACCCGCTACCCTCGTTTCGCGTGATGAGAAAGAGAATGTTTGTACTGCTGGCGCTTGGCGCCTTTTTTGTGCCCGCAGCCTTGGTCGCCGGGTGCGGCGGGGTCCCGGGTAACGCCGTGGCGGAAGTCGACGGCAACGCGATCGACAAGAGCACGTTCGACCATTGGCTCACCGTCGCCTCGAAGTCCGGCGGCCAGGCCGCAGCGGCCGCGCCGAAGCCCCCCGCGTTCACGGCGTGCATCGCGCAGAAGCGCAAGACCACGCCGAAGCCGGCCAAGGGCCAGCCCAAGGTCACGGACGCCCAGCTCAAGACCCAGTGCAAGCAGGAGTACGGCGCCCTGCGCGACCAGGTGCTCCAGCTGCTGGTCTCCTTCGAGTGGATCGAGGGGGAGGCCAAGCTGCAGAACATCAAGGTCACCGACGCCGAGATCACGAAGACCTTCGAGAAGCAGAAGAAGCAGGCGTTCCCCAAGGAGGCCGACTGGCAGAAGTTCCTCAAGGACTCGGGCCAGACCCAGAAGGACATCATCAAGCGCGTCCGCCTGGACACCCTCTCCAACAAGATCCGCGAGAAGGTCACCAAGGGCAAGGACAAGGTCTCGGACGCCCAGATCACGGCCTACTTCAACAAGAACAAGCAGCGCTTCGCGCAGCCCGAGCGGCGTGACCTGCGGATCGTCCTGACCAAGGGCCAGGCCAAGGCCCAGCAGGCCAAGCAGGCCATCCAGAGCGGCCAGTCCTTTGCCAAGGTGGCCAAGAAGTTCTCGATCGACCAGGCCTCCAAGGCCCAGGGCGGCAAGCTGCCCGCCGTCGCCAAGGGCCAGCAGGAGAAGGCGCTCGACACCGCGATCTTCGCCGCCAAGAAGGGCAAGCTGACCGGGCCGGTCAAGACCCAGTTCGGCTACTACGTCTTCGAGGTCACGAAGGTCACCAAGGCCTCCCAGCAGACGCTGGCGCAGGCGAAGGCGACGATCAAGCAGACGCTCGCCTCCCAGAACCAGCAGAAGGCGCTCGACACGTTCGTCAAGTCCTTCCGCAAGCGCTGGAAGGCGAAGACGGACTGCGCGGCGGATTACCGCACGCAGGACTGCAAGAACGCTCCGAAGCCCACGCCGACGCCGGCGGCCACCGCTCCCGGCGGCACGGCTCCGGCACCCGCTCAGCCCACGGCCACGCCCAAGAACTGAGCGACCCCACGGACTCCGCAGCGGCGGTTGAGCGCCTCGACGCGCTCACCCGCCGCCTGCGCGTGGAGTGCCCGTGGGACCGGGAGCAGGACGAGCGCTCGATCGTGCCGCACACGGTCGAGGAGGCCTACGAGCTCGCGGCCGCCGCCCTGGCGGGCGACGACGGCAAGCTGCTCGACGAGCTCGGCGACGTGCTCTTCCAGGTCCATTTCCTCGCGCTGCTGCTCGAGGAGCGCGGCGCCGGCTCGCTCGCCGAGGTGGCCGAGCACTGCCGTCAGAAGCTGATCCGCCGCCACCCGCACGTCTTCGGCGAGATCCCAGAAGGGAAGCTGGATGCTTCCCAACCCCATCAGAACGCGGGGCCGGATGCCCCGCGGAGGTCACCCTTGGGCGCCGCCGAGGTGCTGCGCAACTGGGATGCGATCAAGCGCACCGAGGCGGGCCGCGAGCCGGGGATCTTCGGCGAGGT
>JAXDGC010000569.1:0-2611 GCA_034665245.1 Solirubrobacteraceae bacterium
TGACCTTGCCGCCGGCCGCGGCGCTGAGCGAGATCCGCAGTGCCTTCGCGCGGGCGAGCTTGACCGTGCGCGGGGCGGAGACCTCGAACGCGCCGGTGTTGCCCGGCGCCGTCGAACCGCCACCCCCCGTGGAGCCGCCGGGCGGTGGCGCGGAGCCACCGCCGCCGCCCGTCACGGGCGCCGACACGGTGATCACCTTCGTCGCCGAGCCGGCGTTGCCGGCCGCGTCGGCCGTCCTGACGTGCACCTCGTAGGTGCCGGCCTGCGTGAACGTGTGCTTCACGGACTCGCCGGATCCCGCGCCCGTGTCGTCGCCGTAGGTCCACTCGTAGCCGCCGGCGAGGCCGGACCCGGCGTCCGACGCCTGCGTGCCGAAGGAGACGAGCTCGCCGACCCTGGCCATCGCGGGCGCGCTGATCGCGACCTGCGGAGCGGCGCGGTCGAGCAGCACCCCGTCGCACTTGGCGTCGGAGAGGTTGGCCTTCTCGGCGCTCTGGCGCTGGTCGGGCCCGTTCGGGTTGTCGGGGATCGACGCGTCGGCGGCGACCACGCAGGCCCACACGGGGCCGTCGGGCGCGGGGCTCGCGCCCGAGCCGAAGTCGGCGGTGCAGGTGAACGTGGTCGACTTGCCGCCGCCGGCCGGCACCGAGCAGGCCGGGTTGTAGCCGTAGATGAAGCCGGCGCCCGAGTCGCAGATGTTGTCCGTGCCGCCGAACTGGAAGCACATGAAGTTGGCCGGGAACGGGCCGGCGACGTCGTCGGCGAAGCCGACCTGGATGCCGACCCTGGCGTCGTTGGTGAACCGCTTGCCGCCCGCGACGGCGATCGACGCGGCCGGCTTGGAGCGATCGATCGTGGTGAAGGCGCGGCGGCCGAGCGCAGTGCCCGTCGAGCACGAGTCGGGGCCGTCCGGGAAGAACAGGGAGTCGCCGGGGAACGAGAAGTAGCCCTGGGCGCAGATGCCGTACTGGCCACCGTGGACCAGCGGCTTGACGCCGTTCCAGTCGGCCCACTGGTTGCTCGCGCCGTTCGGCGAGTCGTAGGTGGGATCGGCCGCGAGGGCGTTGTTCTCGTAGTAGGAGTACTTCACGCGATAGCCGTCGGCGCCGCTCGTGGCGGGCCACTCGAACCACTGCTTGTTCAGCTGGGAGCTCGTGTAGGCGGGCTCGCCGGTGCCCGCGGGCTGGACCTGCGCGGCAGCGGGCTGGGCGACGCCGAGCGCGCAGGCGACAGTGCCCAGGATGAGGAGTCTCTTGGGGAGGTGGGTCATGGTGGCGGCAGCCTGCCGGGGCCGCCCTGCCGGCACATCGGGGAGATCCCTAGTCTTCCTCGGCGGTGAAGGTCCTCTCGATCGACGGAGGCGGCATCCGCGGCCTGATCCCGGCCCTCGTGCTGGCCGAGATCGAGCGGCGAACGGGGCGGCGCACGGCCGAGATGTTCGACCTGATCGCCGGCACCTCCGCGGGCGGCATCCTCGCCTGCGGCCTCACCCGCCCTGGCCCGGACGGCAAGCCGCTGCACTCCGCGGAGGAGCTCGCCGACCTCTACCGCACCGAGGGCCCGCGGATCTTCGACCGCTCGCTGCTCAAGCGCATCACCTCGGTCGAGGGCCTGGTCGACGAGCGCTACGACGATCGCGGCCTCAACGCCGCCCTCGCCACCTACCTCGCGGACGCGCGCCTCAAGGACGCCCTCGCCGACGTGATGATCACGGCCTACGACATCAAGGACCGCTTCGCCTTCTTCTTCCGCTCCTCCCGCGCGCGCACCGACGACGCCTACGACTTCGCGATGGCCGAGGCCGCCCGCGCGACGGCGGCGGCGCCGAGCTACTTCGAGCCGGTCGAGGTGACCGACGCCGCGGGCGCCCGCACCTACCCGCTGGTCGACGGCGGCCTCTTCGCGGTCAACCCCGCGATGTGCGCCTACGCCGAGGTGGTGGGCGGCGGCGGGGACATCAGCGTGCTCGCCGCGCTCGGCACCGGCTCGCACACGCGGGCCTACGAGTTCGACGACGTCAAGGGCTGGGGCAGGATCGAGTGGCTCCAGCCGCTGCTCGAGATGGTCTTCGACGGCGTCGCCGACACGGTCGACTTCCAGGCCACGACGCTCAGCCGCGGCCGCTACCGGCGCCTGCAGGCCGAGCTGCGCTACTCCTCCGACGCCCTCGACGACGCCGGGGAGGCCAACCTGCGCCGCCTCGAGGGCGACGCGGAGCGCCTGATCGCCGAGCGCAGCCAGGACATCGAGGCGCTCTGCGAGGAGGTCGCGGGATAAGGGGCCCACCCACCCGATCTACACTGGATTCCCATGCCCGCGCGCCATTTCGTCAAGTACACGTTCCTGAAGGTCGACCCGGCCTGGCGCCGCCTGGACGCCGAGCGCCGCGCCTCCGACAAGCGCGAGTTCCTCGCCGCCTGCGAGGACTTCGGCGCCGAGCGGCTGCTGCGGGCGTTCTCGACGGTGGGCACGCGCGGCGACTGCGACCTGATGCTGCTCTCGCAGGCGACGAATCTCGAGCGAATTCACGAGTTCCACGTGGTGCTCTCTCAGAGTGGCCTGATGCAGTGGTGCTCCGTGCCCCACTCCTTCCTCGCCATGACCAAGCCCT
>JAXDGC010000570.1:0-2535 GCA_034665245.1 Solirubrobacteraceae bacterium
GCCCTGATCCCGTGGCTCGTGGTCGCGCTGTCGGCGCTCGGCGTGCTCGTCGCCGTGCTCGTCGTCGGCCGCCGGCCGACGCCGCTCGAGCCGCCCGATCCCGTCTCGCTTCCGGACCGGGCGGCCCGGCGGGACCACTAAGCGAACGCCCTCAACGAGACCCTCATCGCCCGGCCGGGCGACTGGCTCACCCGCGCGCTGGTGTTCGTGGACAACCGCGGCGACGACGGCCTGGTCAACGGCATCGCGGCCGGGCTCGGCGGGAGCTCGTCGAGGCTACGAAGGCTCCAGACGGGATTCGTCCGAAGTTATGCGCTGTCGATGCTCGGCGGATCGGTGTTCGTCGTGGCGGCCCTGCTGGCGGTGAGGTTCGCGTGAACACGATCGCACCCGACTCCGGCGGCAACGTGCTGCTGCTCGTCCTGCTGGCCCTCCCGGTCCTGGGCGCGCTGGCGATGTACCCACTGCGGCGCAACATCCCGCTCGCCAAGGGCGCCGCGATGGGGACGGCGCTGCTCGAGTTCGTCCTCGTCGTCGTCGTGTACCTCAGCTACTCCACGGAGGCCGCGGCCTCGGGCACCCGGTTCCAGCTCGAGTTCTCGGCGCCCTGGATCCCGGCGTTCGGCACGCACTTCGCCTTCGGCATCGACGGCATCGCGCTGGTCCTCATCGCGCTCACCGCGTTCCTGGTCCCCGGCCTGATGCTCTTCGCCTGGGCGGAGAAGCTGCCCGAGGGCCGGACGATGTCCGGCTACTTCGCGCTGCTGCTGGCCACCGAGGCGACGCTGATCGGCGTCTTCACGGCCACGGACGTCTTCCTGTTCTACGTCTTCTTCGAGGCCATGCTCATCCCGATGTACTTCCTGATCGGGCGCTTCGGCGGCCCGAACCGGCAGTACGCCTCGGTGAAGTTCTTCCTGTACTCACTGCTCGGCGGGCTGATCATGCTCGCGTCGCTGATCGGGCTGTACGTGACGAGCGCCGAGCAGCTGGGCCAGGGCACGTTCACCTGGACGGACCTGCAGGCGATCGCCGCGAACACCCCGACGTCGACCCAGATCTGGCTGTTCCTGGGCTTCTTCGTCGCGTTCGCGATCAAGGCCCCGTTGGTGCCGTTCCACACGTGGCTGCCAGACGCCGGTGCCGAGGCGCCGATCGGTGCGGGTGTGCTGCTCGTCGGCGTGCTGGACAAGGTCGGCACGTTCGGCTTCCTGCGCTACTGCCTGCCGCTGTTCCCGCTCGCGTCGCGCACGCTCGCGCCGCTGGTGCTGACGCTCGCGGTGATCGGCATCCTCTACGGCGCGCTGCTGGCCGTCGGGCAGACCGACATGAAGCGGTTCGTGGCCTACACCTCGATCGCCCACTTCGGGTTCATCGCGCTCGGGATCTTCGCCTTCTCCACGCAGTCCCTGGCGGGCGCCGCGCTCTACATGGTCAACCACGGCATCTCCACCGGCATGCTCTTCATCGTGGTCGGCCTGCTCATCACCCGCGGCGGATCGCGCCTGGTGGGCGACTACGGCGGCGTGCACAAGGTGGCCCCGCTGCTGGCCGGCACGTTCCTCATCGCCGGGCTCTCATCGCTGGCGATGCCCGGCACCAACTCGTTCGTCAGCGAGTTCCTGGTGCTCGTCGGCTCCTACCCGCGCGAGCCCGTGTACACGATCCTGGCCACCGTCGGGATCATCCGGGCGGCGCTCTACGTGCTGTGGATGTACCAGCGCACCATGCAGGGCCCGGTGCGCGGTGCCGCTGTGCTCGGCGCGCTGGAGCGAGGCGGCCCGGGCACCATGCTCGACCCCGGCGTCGCCGCGAAGCGCGGCGGATCCGGGTTCCCGGACCTGTCGAAGCGTGAGATCGGCGTGCTGACGCCGCTGATCGTGTTGATCATCGTGCTCGGGTTCTTCCCCGGCCCGGTGCTCGACGTCATCAACCCGTCCGTGGTGGCCACCATGAACGAAGTGGGTCTCGCCGACCCGGTGGGAGGACAGTCCCGGTGACCAGCATGGTCCAGCAGGCGCCCCTGACGGCGCCGCCCATCGACTACGCCGCGATCGCGCCGCTGCTCATCGTGCTCGCTGCGGCGTGCCTGGCGGTGCTGGTGGAGGCGTTCCTTCCGCGCCACCAGCGCTGGCCCGCACAGGTGACGCTGTCGGTCGTCGCGCTCGGCGCTGCCGGACTCTCGCTCGCCCTCTACGCCGGCAACGGCCCCGACGGCATCACGACGCTCGCCAACTCGCTGGCGGTCGACCGGCCCACCCTGTTCCTGTGGGGCACGCTGCTGGCTCTCGGCCTGGGCAGCATCCTGCTGATCGCCGACCGATCGGTCGAGCCCGGCGGTGCGTTCGTCGCCTCCGCCGCAATGCGGGCCGCAGTCGGCGGGCGCGGCAACGTGGAGCTCGTCGAGCCTCCGGAGGACCGCTCGTACGGCACTCCCGGGCTCGCCCCCACGATGCAGACCGAGGTTTTCCCGTTCACGTTGTTCGCCCTCGGCGGGATGATGGCGTTCTGCGCGGCCAACGACCTGCTCACGAT
>JAXDGC010000571.1:0-3130 GCA_034665245.1 Solirubrobacteraceae bacterium
CGACCTCGCTCTCCGGCGAGTCGTTCTGCTTGTCGTGGGCCTTGCGGACCTCGTCGCCGGAGGGACGCTTGAGGTAGCGGGGATGGGTACCGCCCAGCGCACGGCAGTGCGGGGTGTTGATGCAGCACAAACGTGCTCGCTCGGGGTCCGAGATCCAGCTCGGCTGCTGGGCTCAGCGCATCCTTAGAACTGTCGCTTTCATCGGAACCCCTTCATCGGAACTCCTGCAATCGCAGGGGTTCCGTCGCCTGAGGAGTTGGCCTACGCGGAGGCCGTGCGCTCGATCGAGCAGCAGTCGCGCTCGTGACGAACGCCATCGGCGTGCTCGGGTTCTTCATGCGCCGTTACGCGTTCCCCATCGCGCCCGTGATCCTCGGTGTGATCCTCGGCCCTGTGATGGAGACGCAGTTCCGCCGCGCGCTGACCGCGTCCGGTGGCGACATGAGCGTCTTCTACATCCGCCCGCTGACCATCGGCCTGCTGTCGGTCGCCATGCTGGCGCTGGCGGTGCCATATCTGCCGGCCATCGTCGCGCGTGTGCGCGGGCGCGAGAGGCCCGCCAGCGCCCGACTGGCGTTCGCCGACCACGACTAGTCGCGAGCCGCCGGGCGCCGCCTGTGGGCGCCCGGCGGGCTAGCGGGAGGACCTACCGTCTCCTTGACGGTCACAGAGTCATGGTGGCGCGCTTAGTGCGGGGTGATCAGCAGGAGACCGTCACGGTGAACGGCTGGGCGGACGGGGTGCCGGCCGGGTCGGCCGTATGCACCTCGACGGTGTCGTTGGCGGTGATGGCGAAGCTGGTGGCGCCTGCCACCATCGCGTCGGCGGTCGCGACGCAGGGATTGAAGTTCGTCCCGTCGGCGGAGTAGACGACGAAGAGTCCGTTGCCAGCGTTGTAGACCGAGCTCACGTTCCTGCTGCGATCAACGTCGCCATTGCTGTCGGTTCGGAGGATCAGCGCCGCTTGGCCGTCTGCGCCCTTGAGAGCAGCGAGGAAGTCGGCCTCTGTGGCGGCGGAGCGGGAGCTGCTGGCGGCCTTCCAGATGTCGAACGCCGAGGTGCCGTTGGTGCCGTTGGCGCCGGCGGTGCCGGCGGTGCCGGCGGTGCCGGCGGTGCCGGCGGTGCCGGCGGCACCCCTGGCGCCGGTCGCACCGGTGCTCCCCGTCGCGCCGGTGTCGCCCTTGGCGCCGGTGTCGCCCTTGGCGCCCTGCGCGCCGGCTGCACCCGTTTCGCCCAGCGAGCCGGTCGAGCCGGCGTCGCCCTTGGCGCCCTTGGCGCCTCGCGCGCCGTTCTCGCCGTCGGAACCGCTGAGCTTGTTGCGAGCCGCTGGTGTCAGCTTGGCGATCCCGACCGTGTGGTCCTTGATGCTGGAGCCCTCGATGACGTTGTAGGTGGCGGCGCCGGCAGCCGGGACCGCGACGGCCGCCACCGCGCCGAGCAACAGCATCTTCTTCGAGACGCCGACGATGACCTTGCGAGGATTGAACGGCATGGTTGCTCCGTCTACTTGGGGGGGTCGGACGGGTGCCGCGGCGGGGCAGATGAGGGTGCTCGTGCTGCGGCCCTTGCGGGCGCCCGGTCCCTCAGCGGATCGAGCGGGTGCCGGCAGCCGGGTCACACGGTGTGCCCCGGCTCAGGCGTGTCCCTGATCAAGTCATCGGTCCGCCGCCTGCGAACCTTGACCGACGCGGCGAAATACGCGTCGTTCTCGGGCACGCTGGTGCCGCTGTTGATGCTCGGGATCCGTCCGTCGTCGCCCCGCGAGTCTCGCGGCGGCGCGCCACAAAATGGTCGAGTCTCAGCCTCCCCTCAGGCTGCTCTGTAGCTGGGCTCAGCGCCGCGGCCGAAGCTCCGGACATGTCTGAACCCCCCGCGCCCCCGAGGCTCGCGCATGCCCAAGCTGTCCCATCGCCACCTGACCGTCCTCGCGGCGACCGCCGCAGCCGGCCTGGGCGGGGCCGCCCTCGCCGGTGCCGCCACGTCGTCGAGCTCCGGTTCGAGCACCGCCACAGAGCGGTCGTCCGGCGGCGCCGGCGAGACGGCCCTGACTGGCACCGTCAAGGAGAAGGTGGAGGCCGCCGCGCTGGCGAAGGTCGACGGCACCGTCATCCGCACCGAGACCGATCGTGGCGGCGTGTACGAGTCCCACATCCGCAGGGCCGACGGCACCGAGGTCGAGGTGCAGGTCAACAAGCAGTTCGAGGTCACCGCCGTGCAAGAGCCCGGTGCCGGGGACCGCGGTGGCCGTGGCGGCCCGGGCCGCGGGCACCATGGCGACCTCGCCGCCGTGGCCAAGGCCCTTGGCGTGACGGAGGCCGAGCTCAGCAGCGCGGTCGAGGTCGCCCGCCCGAGCAAGCCGGCGGGTGGCGATCGTGGCGACCGCGGGGATCGGGTCGCTGCGTTGGCCAAGGCGCTCGGCGTCGAGACCGCCGCCGTGCAGAAGGTCCTGGAGGCCAACCGGCCGCAGAGCCCCGCCGCGGGCGCCAAGCCGGGCCGTGGGGCGCGGCTGGACCGCAGCGAGCTGATCGCGGCGCTGGCCAAGGGGCTCTCGATCGACGAGGCCAAGGTGACGTCCGCGCTTCAGGCCGCCGAGGAGGCGCACCGCGCTGAGCACGACGCCCGGGAGACGGCCATGTACGCCGCCGTCGCCAAGGCGCTGGGCAAGGACGCCTCCGATGTCAAGGCGGCCTTCGAGGCCAACAGGCCGGCGAAGCCGACCCGGTAGCAGCGAAGCACGCAACGGGGCGGTCGGACTGGATCGACGCCGGCCGCCCCGTATGCCGTGGGCGCGAGGGCCGTGCGGCCGTACCGCCCGCGCGCCTGGTGGTGGATCGTCGGGGGCGGGTGATCGGACCGGACACGAGCTCCTCGCCGCCGTCCGCGAACGCCGGGACGCCGATGAGCACGCACGCCCGACCAGGACCGCAGCAGCCGCGACGAGGACTCCGGTGAACGCGAGCCCAAGCGCCGTCCACGCGGCCGACCACAGCGCGGCGGTTCGCAACGACGGGGCCGACTGCCCGCGGCCGACGGCCCTGAGGTCGAAGAGCAGCAGCGCCGAGACGGCGACGGACATCGAGAAGACCTCCACACTCTCGCCACAGTTTCAAGCCGACTGCGCTTCGCAGCC
>JAXDGC010000572.1:0-2841 GCA_034665245.1 Solirubrobacteraceae bacterium
CGTCGATCCGATCGGCCAGGACGGTGATCGATCCGTCGTGCTCGGTCCGGGTGACCCGCCGGGTCAGGTGCTAACAGGTGACGAGGCGGCCGTGACGATCGAGGGTGTTGCCGTTCGCGTTCTGCGATGGCGCCCGGAAGACGGACACGTGGCCCGAGCCCTCGTCCCAGCGCATGATCCGGTCACTGGGCACGTCGCTCCACAGGAGGTAGCGACCCGCCGGCACGTACACCGGGCCTTCGGCCCAGCGGGACGTCGCGTCGAGGAGGTCGAGCTGCGCCGACCTGTTGACGAGGCGCGCGAAACGGGGGTCGAGGATCTCGTACATCTCGCTGCTCATGGCGATCCTGGTGCGAGAAGCCGCTCGACGGTGGGCAATGCGACGGTGCGCGTTGAGCCGGTCACCGGGCAGAGTGTAGTGGCGGCGGAAGAGCCTCGACGCGGATCTCGATTCACTTCGCGCGGTTTTCGGCGCTGTCGTACTCGTCGTGGCGGCGGATCCAGAGCTGCCACCCGTCGTCCTCGTCGCGGCCCTTCGGCGCACGGTCAAGGATCGGGTAGTAGCCCATCAGGAACTCGAGCCCGCGCCACCATGTCTGATAGGTCTGGTACACGACCCCGTCCTCCAGAGCGAATGCGCTGAAGCCGGGGCTCTCCGTCAGGTACCCGACGACGTCGGTGCCGCTCGCGCTGGCATTGCGCTCCACGATCGGCGGCAGGGAGTCGGAGTTCTGCCCAACCCATGCGCGGGCCTGTTCCTCGCTGATCGAGTAGCCGAGGTCGTGGTTGAACTCGCTGCCGGCCGATGACGCCCAGGGAACGCTCCAGCCCATGCGCCGCTTGTACGCCTGCAACTTCTCGAGTGGCGCCTGCGACACAAGGAGCATCGTCACGTCGCGGGCATTCAAGTGCGGGACGAGGCCGTTCACGCTGTCCGCGATCGACGAGTTGATCGGGCACCCGGCCTGATACGACGGGCCGAACATGAAGTGGTAGATCAGGAGCTGAGTGCGCCCATCAAAGAGCTCCGCAATCGGGCGCGGGCCGTCGCCGGTGTCGAGGCGGTAGTCCTTCTCGACCTGGACCCACGGCAGCTCGCGTCGCTGGCGCGCCAGCTCGTCGCCCAGCCTGGTGTGCTCCTTCTCGCGGGCGAGCAGCTCCTCGCGCGCGGCCGCCCACTCGTCTCGCGTTCCGATCCTGTGATCAGCCGTGGATCGTCCATCTGGAAGCCATTCCGGAGGGCGGATCCAGGCCGTTGAGACGTCGTCGTTCATGACTGTTTCGTTCCCTTGTTCCTTCGCGTGGGCTGAATGGCCACGACGGCGTTGAGGTGGTCCTGCAGTGCGTCGAGCTGGCGGTCCCAATCCCGGGCGAGCGCGGCCAGGAACTGTTGCGCCACCTGCATGGGGGCGGAGCGGAGCCGGTAACGCACCCGGCGCCGCTCCCCCGGTTCGGCAGCCACGAGGCCCGCATCGGCCAGCAGGGCCAGGTGTTTGGCGATGGCCTGACGGGTGATTGGCAGGCGAGTGGCCAGATCCGTTGCGGTGGCAGGCCCCGTGGCCGCGAGTGCGGCCAGGATCGCCCGCCGACTCGGGTCGGCCAGGGCGGCGAAGACCTCCTCGGCAACAGCCTCGATGTCAGGCCGCGATGGCATCGAGGTACTCGACCAGCTCGCCCAGCTCACTGGCCCAGCCCTCGGTGTTGCCGTCGAAGGCCGTGCGGTAGTCGTCTTCCGGCAGTTGGGCGAAGCCCGACTCGACAACCGTCAACCGGGTACCGGTGCCCGTCGCCTCCAACGTGAACTCGACGTAGGTGCGGCGCGGATCGTTTTCGGGCAGGCCATTGATGCCCCAGGTGAAGCCGAAGACGGTCGGCTCTTCGACCCGTTCGATGCGCATCGACGCCTTGTCGCCGCTGGTCCACGTCATCTGAGCCTCGCCGCCGGGCCGCAGGTCGATCGTCGCCGTGTTGCCGAACCAGGCGCCGAGGCCATCGGCCGTGGTCAGCGCCGCCCACACCCTGGCCGGCGGATGCGCGATCTCGACGGTCCGCACGATTCGATCGGGAAAACCCACGACAGCCTCCTGAGTACGTAGCAACCATTCCGTTGCTACTCACAGTATCGCAACCGTTGGGTTGCGTCAACCCCGAAGTCGGTGCATGCGCCGGTCGCACCATTGACAGCCAGATTATTAGCATGCTATCGTTCGCAGATAGATAGCGTGCTAACGGATTGGAGCCCAGCGATGACGCTCAGCGCATCACCCACTCATGCCACCACCGAGCTTCGTGAGACCGCAGAGCCGGCGCCCAAGCCGCGATTTGGCGGAGTCTTGTGGCGCCTCAGCCGCTTGACCAGCCCGGCCATGCTGCCTCTCGCGGGGAAGGGCTGGAATCCGATCTTCGCGGTCGTCGAGCATCGCGGCCGGAAAACTGGCCGCGTCTACCGCACGCCGGTGGCGGCCCGGCGAAGCGGTGACGGATTCACCATCGCGCTTGCCTTCGGCGCGCAGGCCGACTGGTACAGGAATCTGGTCGCCGCGGGCGGCGGGACCATCCGTTGGCGCGGCGACGTGTATTCCGTGACGGCGCCGGAGCGAGTCGACGCCGCGACCGTCCTCCCCACCTTCGATCCCGTGCAGCGACGACTGCTCCGGATCGCGGGCATCGACGGCTATGTGCAGGTGCGTGACGTCGAGTCCTCGCACGCGTGAGCGAGTGGTCGGTTCGGACTCGGGCCGAGACGCACGGGCGGGGTGACGGCGACGCCTCAGGCGGCACCGTCGCCCCTGGTGAGTTCGTGATCGAGGACAGCCTCGGCTATCTCGTCAATCGGGTCGC
>JAXDGC010000573.1:0-2944 GCA_034665245.1 Solirubrobacteraceae bacterium
CACCTCGCGCCATCCCGCGCGCAGGCGCGCGACGAACGGGTCCGGGTCCGCCGCCGCCTCCGGCGCGGCGGGGTCGGTGCGCAGCGCGAGCAGGCACCCGGCGCTGATCGCGAAGGTCACGGCGTCCAGCGCGATCGCCTCACCCGAGCCGGCGATGGCGATCATCACGCCGGCGAGCGCGGGGCCGGCGACCGTCGCCACGCTGCGCGTGAAGCCGAGCATCGCGTTGGCCTGCTGGAGCCGCGCCGGGGGCACGGTCTGCGGGATCAGGCCCATGAGCGCGGGCATGAAGACCGCGCCGGACGTGCCGTAGACCGCGGCGAGGACCGTGAGCATCCAGACCTCGGCGGTGCCGGTCAGCAGGAGGGCGGCGGTCAGCGCCTGCGACAGCGCCCGCACCACGTCGGCGGCGATCATGACCTCGCGCCGGCCGACGCGGTCGGAGATCACCCCGCCGACGATGGCGAACAGCGCGTACGGGATGCCGCCGGCCGCGAGGACGAGCCCGAGGTCGGTCGCGTCGCCGAGGCCGAGGACCGCGAAGGCGATCGCGACGGGCGTGATGCGGTCGCCGACGACCGACAGCGCCTGGCCCGCGAAGAGCAGGCGGTACGGACGAACCGCGAGCAGCCCGTGGACCGGCACGTCCGGCTGGACCCCTGCCCCCATGCCGCGGCGGAGGCTAGCGCGCCCGCCGCGCCGTCGTCATGTCAGCCCGCGACGCGTTCGAGGACCGCCGCGTCGACGTCGAAGTTCCCATGGACCTCGCCGACGTCGTCGTTGTCCTCGAGGGCATCGATGAGCCGCATCAGCTTCGTCGCCACCTCTTCGTCGACCGGCACGCGCGTCTTCGGGTGCTGCGCGACCTCGTAGCTCTCGATCTCCACGCCCGCCTCCGCCAGCGCGGTGCGCACGGCGGTCAGGTCGCCCGGCTCGGTGAGGATCTCGAAGACGTCGTCGTCGACGGCGACGTCGAGCGCGCCCGCCTCGATCGCCGGGAGCAGGTCGTCCTCGCCGTAGCGGTTGGCGTCGACCACGAGCAGGCCGCGCTTGTCGAAGAGGTAGGCGACCGAGCCGGGCTCGCCGAGGTTGCCCCCGTGCTTGGAGAACGTGTGGCGCACGTCGGAGCCGGTGCGGTTGCGGTTGTCCGTGAGGGCCTCGACGAGCAGCGCGACGCCCCCCGGCCCGTAGCCCTCGTAGAGCACCGTCTCGAGCGCGTCGGCATCGGCGCCCTCGCCGGTGCCCTTCGCGATCGCGCGCTCGATGTTGTCCTTGGGCATCGAGGCGTCCTTCGCCTTCTGCACGGCGAGCCCGAGCGCGGGATTGCCCTCGGGGTCGCCCCCGCCCTCCTTGGCCGCGACCGTGATCGCGCGCGCGAGCTTCGTGAAGAGCTTCCCGCGCCGTGCGTCGACGATCGCCTTCTTGTGCTTGATCCCCGCCCATTTGGAGTGTCCGGCCATGTGACTGATGGTATGCCACGACCCGGGCCTCGCCGAACGCGCCGCCTCACGCCGCCCGCGCGTTCGCCATACGATCCGGGCATGCCCGTGTCCGAGAAGATCTTCAAGGCCTACGACGTCCGCGGCCTCTACGGCGACGACATCGACGAGGAGACCGCGGAGCAGCTCGGCCGCGCCTTCGTCCGGGTTCTCGCCGACCTGTCGGGCAAGACGCCCGGCGACCTGCGCGTCGGGCTCGGGCGCGACATGCGGCTGACCGCCCCGGAGCTCAGCGAGCGCTACAAGCGGGGCATGACGTCCGAGGGTGCGCACGTCCTCGACGCCGGGCAGGTCGGCACCGAGATGCTCTACTTCCTCGTCGGCTCCCGCGGGCTGGACGGCGGGCTCATGTGCACGGCCTCGCACAACCCGAAGGCCTACACGGGCGCGAAGCTCGTGCGCGAGGGCGCGATCGCGCTGTCCGGCGACGAGGGCATCCAGGACATGCGCCGCCTGATCGAGGAGGGCCTCGGCGAGAAACCGGGCCCACCCACCCGGGGCTCCTCCGAGGACGTCGACGTCTACGGCGAGTTCCAGCAGGCGGCGATGCGGTTCATCGACCCCGACAAGGTCAAGCCGCTGAAGGTCGTCGTGGACGGCGGCAACGGGATGGCCGGGCCGATGGTCGGGCCGCTGCTGGAGCGCCTGCCGCTCGACCTCGTGACGACGTACTTCGAGCCCGACGGCGAGTTCCCCGACCACGAGCCCAACCCGATGCTCGAGGAGAACCGCCGGTTCATCATGGACAAGGTCCGCGAGAGCGGCGCCGACCTCGGCATCGCCTGGGACGGCGACGCGGACCGCTGCTTCTTCATCGACGACACCGGCCGCTTCGTCGACGGCGACTTCCTGACGGCGATCTTCGCCGAGCACCTGCTCGCCAAGAAGCCGGGCTCGGCGATCCTCTACGACGTGCGCGCGTCCCGCGCGGTGCCCGACATCGTCGCGGCGGCCGGCGGCACGGCCCACGCCAACCGCGTCGGGCACGCGTTCTTCAAGACGCGCATGCGCGACGAGGGCGCGATCTTCGGCGGCGAGGTCTCCGGCCACTACTACTTCCACGACTTCTACAACGCGGACTCGGGCACGCTGCCGGCGCTGCTCATGCTGGAGAAGCTGTCCGTCGAGGGCAAGAAGCTCAGCGAGCTGCTGGCGCCCTACCACGACAAGTACTTCATCTCCGGCGAGATCAACTCCGAGGTCGACGACGCCGACGCGAGGATGCGCGAAATCGAAGAGCGCTACTCCGACGGCGAGATCACCCACCTCGACGGCATCTCCGTCGACTACGACGACTGGCACTTCAACGTGCGCGCCTCGAACACCGAGCCGCTGCTGCGCCTGAACCTCGAGTCGCTCGTGTCAGCCGAGCACATGGAGGAGAAGCGGGACGAGGTGCTGGGGGGTATTCGGGGCTAGGGCCTGGCGGCCGCTCGGGGCGTCTC
>JAXDGC010000574.1:0-2583 GCA_034665245.1 Solirubrobacteraceae bacterium
GCCGTTCCAGGACGTGCACGTGCGCCGGGCGATCGCCTACGCCCTGGACCGCGAGGCCATGGTCAAGTCGGTGCTGTTCGGCAACGGCCAGGCCGCGGACTCGCTGCTCTCGCCGGGGACGCCGTTCTACGCGAAGAACCCCGCCGCCCCGAAGCTGGACCTGGCCAAGGCCAAGCAGGAGCTCGCCCAGTCCTCGCAGCCCAACGGGTTCTCCACCAGCATCCTGATCAACGCCGGTGACCCGAACCAGGTGTCGGTCTCGCAGATCATGCAGTCCCAGCTCAAGGAGCTCGGGATCGACCTGAAGATCAACTCGCTGGACGCGACCGCGGTGCGTGCCGCTCGCAACGCCGAGGACTTCGACATGATCATCCTCGGCTGGACGATGGACATCCCGGACCCCGACGAGTGGACGTCGTTCGCGGTGGACCCCGAGGGCGGCTCGCACTCGGCCTACACGAGCTACAACAACCCCGAGGTCATCGCGCTGAACAAGCAGGCGCAGGCGGAGACCGACGACGCCAAGCGGGCCGACCTGTACGAGCAGCTGCAGGCCAAGGTCGCCGACGACGCGTTCGCGGCCTACCTCTACTACTCGCCCTACGCCTACGCGATGAGCGACAAGGTGTCCGGCTTCGAGGTCACGCCGCTCGGCAACTACCACTTGGAGGACGTCTCCAAGTCCGAGTGACCGACGAATGAGGTGGTGGGCGCCGCAGCCGGCGGCGCCCACCACCTCGGCTCGACCGACCGATCCATACCGAGGAGGAGGTGGGCGCGTTGCTCGACCGTTTCCGGTTAGTCCCGATCCGGCTGCTGCAGTCGATCCCGGTGGTCATCGGGGTCACGATCGTGGTGTTCTTCATGGTCCACCTGCTGCCGGGCAACCCGGCGCTGACCATCCTGGGGCAGACCGCCACCCCCGAGCGGGTGGCGGCGCTGAACACCCAACTCGGGCTGGACAAGCCCCTGTGGGACCAGTACTTCATCTTCCTGGGCCGCCTGGTCCACGGCGACCTGGGCGACAGCCTCACCTACCAGCGACCGGTGTTCGACCTGGTCTTCCAGGCCGTGCCGATCACGCTGTCGCTGCTGGCGTTCGCGCTGGTGCTCTCGCTCGTCATCAGCATCCCGCTCGCCGCGCTCGCGGCCACGGCGCCCGGCCGGCTGCGCGACCTGCTGGTGCGCGTGTTCACCCTGATCGGCCAGGGCATGCCGCAGTTCTGGGTCGGCATCATGCTCATCCTGCTGCTGGCGGTGAAGGCCGGCGCCTTCCCCGTCGGCGGGTACGGCCGGACCGCGGCCGAGCACCCCTACTACCTCTTCCTGCCCGCGCTGACCCTGGCGATCGCGATGTCGCCGACGACCATCCGCAGCCTGCGGGCCTCGACGATCAACGTGCTGGGCGCCGACTACGTGGGCACGGCGCGGTCCAAGGGCGCCGCCGGGGTCTCGCTGTTCCGGATGCACGTGCTGCGCAACGCGGCCATCCCGACGGTCTCGATCATCGGCGTCAACCTCGGCTACCTGGTCGGCGGCTCGCTGGTGATCGAGAAGGTGTTCGCCGTCCCCGGTCTCGGCTCGCTGATGATCAACGCCATCTTCTCCCGGGACTTCCCGACCATCCAGGCGGTCGCGCTGTTCGTGGCGCTGTTCGTGATCGTCGTCGGGATCCTCACCGACGTCGTCTACACCCTCATCGACCCGCGGGTCGACCTGTCCAGCAAGGAGCGCGCATGACCACCGCGGCGGTGGCGACGGCCACCCGCGCGACGCGCCGGCCGGCCCGGTCGCGCTCGCTGAAGGCCTGGTACCGCAACGGCACCCTGGTGGCCGGGCTGGTGATCGTGGGCCTGCTGGTGTTCGCCGCCGTCTTCGCCCCGCTGCTCACGCCCTACGACCCGATCAAGCAGGACCTGCAGAACTCGCTGCTCTCGCCGAGCGGCGATCACTGGCTGGGCACCGACAAGTACGGCCGCGACGTGCTCACCCGGCTGCTCTACGGCGCCCGGGTCGACCTGCGGATCGGCTTCCTCGCCGTGCTGATCCCGTTCGTGGTCGGCTCGGTGCTCGGCGCGCTGGCCGGCTACTTCGGCGGCTGGTTCGACACGATCGTCATGCGCATCGTCGACGTCTTCTTCGCCTTCCCGTTCTACGTGCTGGTCATCGTGCTGGTGTTCGTCTTCGGCAACGGCGAGAAGAGCATCTACCTGGCGATCGCCGCGGTCTCCTGGGTCGCCTACGCCAAGATCATGCGCGGCGAGCTGCTGGTGGCGAAGAAGCAGGACTACGTCGTCGCCGCCCGGCTCGGGGGCATGTCGCACAGCCGGATCCTGGTCCGGCACATCGCCCCGAACGTGCTGTCCCAGGCGCTGATCTACGCGATGAGCGACATCGTCATGGACATCCTGGCGATCGTCACCCTGGGCTACCTCGGCCTGGGCATCGCGCCGCCCACCGCCGAGTGGGGCTCGATGATCCTCGACGGCCAGGAGTTCATCACCACCCAGTGGCTGCAGGCCACCATCCCCGGGCTGGCCGTCGTGGTCACCAGCCTCGGGCTCTCACTGCTGGGGGACGGCC
>JAXDGC010000575.1:0-7521 GCA_034665245.1 Solirubrobacteraceae bacterium
GTCGTCGCGCTGCTGAACGACCTGTTCGGGATCCAGTCGCGCGGCGGCTGTTCGTGCGCGGGGCCTTATGGCCACACGTTGCTCGGGATCGATCTGCAGCAGTCGGCGGAGTTCGCCGAGGAGATCATGCACGGCTGCGAGGGGATCAAGCCGGGCTGGGTGCGGGTCAACTTCAACTACTTCATCTCCGAAGCCGTCTTCTCGTACGTCGTGGAGGCGGTTCGCCTGGTCGCGCGGGAGGGCTGGCGACTGCTCCGCGACTACCGCTTCGACCCGGCGAACGGCCTCTGGAAGCACCACCGCGGACCGGTCGAACCCCCGATGCGCCTCTCCCAGGTCGGCTACGACGCGGATGGCACCCTGCGCTACCCCCGCCACGACGACAAGGCCCCGGAGTCAGCCCTCGCCGGCTACCTCGCCGAGGCCCGCCAACTCCTGTCCGCCTGTCAACACACCAGCGCCACCGACGAAGCCACGGTCAACACCGACTTCGACAACCTCCGCTGGTTCGACCTCCCGGCCGCCTGCATCACCCAGTAACCCGAGGCAGCCTCCACAAAGTGCCAACCCCGGATCCGGAGCCCCTCCGTTTCCTTCTGGCTGCGGAGGTTTCGTCCGACACCGCTTGTTGGCGAGTTCTGACACCGCCGGGCACGTGTCGGTGCCGCGGATGTTGGTTTGCGTCGACACCGCTTCCGCGCCCGACGGGTGTCAGGTTGTCCGCTGCTTTGTGGCTTGGGCCAGACGGTAGGAGTCGGTGCCGGTCTCGAGGATGGTGCCGCCGAAGGTGAGTCGGTCGACGATGGCTGCGCATAGCCGGGGGTCGGTGAAGGTCTTGGTCCAGCCGCCGAAGGACTCATTGGACGCGATCGCGACCGAGGCCTTCTCCTCACGCTCGGTGAGGACCTGGAAGAGGAGTTCCGCGCCGCGGCGGTCGAGTTGCATGTAGCCGAGTTCGTCGATGCACAGCAGGTCGACGCGCCCGTAGCGGGCGATGGTCTTCGCCAACGTCATCTCGTCGGCGGCCTCGACGAGCTCGTTGGCAAGCTGGGTCGCCAGGGTGTACTTGACCCGGTTGCCGGCCATGGCGGCCTCGGTGCCGAGTGCGATCAGCAGATGGGACTTGCCGGTGCCGGAGTCCCCGATCAGACACAGCGGCTGTCCCTTCTGGACCCATTCGCACTTGGCGAGGGTGTGGATCACGGCGGGATCGATGTTGGGGTTGGCGTCGAAGTCGAAGGCCCGCAGGGACTTCTCGCGGGGGAACTTGGCGGCCTTGATCCGGCGTTCGGACCGGCGTCGGGCGCGATCGTCGCACTCGGCAAGCAATAGTTCGGCGAGGAACCCGCGGTAAGACATCTGCTCACGCCCTGCCCGGTCGGCGTAGTCGGTGAAGGAGTTGCGGATGGTGGGCATTCGCAGCATCCGGCACGCTTGGTCGATCGCGGCGTCGGCTGCTTCTTCGGTCATTCCACGGCGCTTGGTGGTCACGGTGCGGCTCCTTCGCTCGGGGTGTCACGTCGGCTGGCCAACAGCTGGTCGTACTTCTCCACGCTCGGCAGCGGCCGAGTGTCGGCCGGGATGTGGGCGCGGAGCCGGCGCTCGGTCAGCCATCGCACGGCAGGGATCTCGCCTTCTCCGCGTGCCCTGTCGCCGCTCATCAGGGACTGGTGGTCCGCTGTCGTGTCGTCGGCTCCGCCATCTGCTGTGTCGTTGTACTTGCGCGCTTCCAACGCGACAGCGTCCGCGGTGAGCGCGCCTGCACGCAGCGCCGTCGCGAGTCCGGCGACGACGTGGTCGTGTGGAAGGTGCCGGTGCAGCATGAGGACCTCAATGAGGGCACGGGTGCCGTCGGCGTCACCGTGGGCCTTGCAGGCCGCGGCCCACCAGGCGTCGTGAACGGGCGTGAACCGCCCGGATGCCCTGGCCTGCTCCAGCGCTTTCGCACCGGGTAGCGCGCCCGGTTTGCGGAGGAGGACCTCGAGATAGTGGTCCAGGTCGACCCGGGTCGAGCCCTTGGTCATGAGCCGTTCGTGGCGGGCGATCTCGGTCCTGCCGTCGAACACGACCAGGTCGCTGGCGTTCAGGAGCACCCGGGCTTGACGGCCGACCATGCGCGCGGGCACGGAGTACTTGTTCATCCGGACCGTGACCTGGGCGTACCGGTCCACGCGCGGGGTGAACCAGCGGCCGGTCTCGAACGGCTCGGTCGGAAGGGGCGCGAGGAGTGGCTGTTCGGTGGCGAAGTGTTCCCCGACCGTGCGGGCGCGGGACCCGATCCGCCGGGCATCGTCGGCTTCGTCCCAGGCGTCGACCATAGCGTTGAGCTCGTCTAGGGAGTCGACCTCGGGGATAGGGACGAGGTGGTTGCGTCGGAACCAGCCGATCTGCCCCTCGACGCCACCCTTCTCGTGCGCACCTTGGATTCCGGGCTGGCAATAGAAGGCTTCGATGCCGTAGTGGGAACGGACGGCGGTCCACCTGTCGGCCTCGACCCGCTGGCGGGAGAACCCGATCACGCTCGCGACGGCGGCCTTGAGGTTGTCGTAGCGGATCTTCCCGGTCGGCACCCCGCCGAGCACGTTGAAGGCGTGGACGTGACCCTCGAAGAAGGCTTCCTGCCCAGCCGAGGCACTGACCCTGTGCACGGCCTTGCCCGAGCAGGAGAGCCGAAGGCTGAACAGCGCGCAGGTTACGAGCTCGCCGCACAGGCGGATGGCGACGTCGCCGAAGTCAACCTCGGCCTCGCGGCCCGGGAGGTGCTCTTGCGGGATGAACGCGTTGGCAGGTTCCCGTCCGACCTCGACGCGAATCTCACGGCGTCGAGTGGCGACGTACTCGCGGACCATCCAGTACGACACCACCCCGGCCCCGTCATGTTCGTCAAGCAGTCGATCGAAGATCCGCTTCGCCGTGTGTCGCTGCTTCCGCGGCGCGTCGAGGTCCGAGCGCAGCCAGTCGTCGATCACCACTCGGTACGCGTCAAGCCGTGAGCCGCGTTTGGGCGGCTGCTTTCTCTCCTTCGGCCATGCAGATTCCAGCGCCGCCGTCACGGTTCGGAAGCCGACGCCGTGCTTGCGCTGCAGCGCGCGGTTGGACATCCCAGATCGGGCATCCCGTCGGATCGCCGCGTACAGGTCGACCCGGGAACGCGGCTGCGTCATCGGTGGCACTCCTGACGTGAGCACGCCGTGGGCACGACTTTCGGCACCGGGCCACCGCCCAAGAACGGTGACCGCATGCGACCACAGCCCGGAATCACTGGCCCTGCCGAGGTGCCTGGTCATGTGCTGCGCAGGGCTTCGGTGGGCGGTACTGAGTCGGCCCGGAGTGCGGGGTACGACCGACGACGGAGCCGATGAGCCGCGATTAGGCCAGGTCGAGTCCCACTGAAGCCCAGGTCAGTACGACGGCCCGGCCTTGCGTGGCGACGAAGACGTTGGTGACGAGCACGCCCAGGATCAGGCCAGTGATGCCGCCGACGACATCAAACCTCGGCACCACCTGTCCGCCCCGTGTCCCTGGCGCGACGAAGATCTGCTTGCGCGGTGCCTAATCGGTCTTCCCGCACCACCTCGCGGGCCTCTCAGTGTTCGCTGCTGAAGAACCGTAGCAACAGTGGGCCGACGATCTGTGGGTCGACGACGTGATCCGGCCCCTCGAGGGTCTCCCGTTGAGCGTGGGGTAGTAGGTCTGCAAGCTCGTCGGCTGCGCGGTCGAAGAAGTCCGAGGGCAGGCCTGCCATGTAGGGGACCGTGATCGGTCCTCCGGTGGTGACCAGGACCGGTTGGGTGACCGTTGCCAGTCGATCGGCCGGCAACTGGTAGCGGTTGAGGAAGACGCAGTCGTGGACCAGCGTGGGCGCGAGGGCGACCGAATCCGCCCAATGCGACGTCTGCTTGCCTGCCGCTTTCCTGGCCGCGATGTTGTCGTCGGAAGCGCCGGACAGGCGCATGAACAGTTCGAGAACCTCCTCGTCTCGCCCGGCGTCGAAGGCGCGTCGGGTGTCCGCGACGTACTCCTCGAATCGCGGGCGTATGTCGTCCCCGACCGCGTAGGGCACCTCCCACACGGCGATCGTGTCGATGGCTGACCCGGCCGCGGCGGCTTCCAGCGCCAGCGCGCCACCAGAGGACGCCCCGAACAGGTGTGCCGAGCCGCCCGCCTCCGCGATCAACGCATCCAGGTCCTCGATCTCTCTTTCCACGGCGTAGGGCTCGGTGAAGCCGCTCGCGCCACGTCCCCGACGGGCATAGTTGTAGACCGTGAAGTGCTCGGCGAGAGCAGGTATCAAGGGAGCGTTCTCGGCTCCGTCGTCCAGCGCGCCGCCTACCAGGACGACAGCCGGGCCGCTTCCCTTCCGGTCGTAGGCGATGGTGGTGCCATCGTTTGATGTCACGCGAAAGGCCATCTCGTTCATCTCACATCTCCGTTCGAGAGGTTTGTCTCAGCGCCTGAGCAGCGTGCCGACGACGGCCTCGGTGCGCGACCACCGCGCCCTTGCGATCACGGCCGCCACGACGAGACAGGCGAGCGGCAGCCAAGGGCTCTGCTCGAGCACGAACTGATCGGTGATGACAGCACCGGTCAGCAATGCCGCCAACCCGAGACTGGCCAGGCCCGCCAGAGCCGGGATCAGAAGTCCAACCCCTCCCGCGACCTCCAGCGCTCCGACCAGGTACCGGAGCCACTGGCCAGCCCCGATGTCGGCGAACATGTCCACCATGACCGGGTCGCCGGCGAGCTTCGAGATTCCGCCGCCGGCGATTATCGCCGCCAGCACGACTTGCAGAATCCAGACCCCGATGCTGGTCGCCCGCCCGGGCGTGTGCGCAACGGTTTCCAAGTTGTTCTTGGGGATGGTGCTCATTCGGCTCTCCTTGTCGTGTCCGGGCCTGGTACCGGTGATGGCGTTGGCCGAGTGGGCCGGGTTGTCGGAGCTGATTTCGACCAAGTGCTCGCGGTAGCGGCATCTACTTCTTGTTGCGGTAGAGGACCATGGTGATGGGACCGAAGACCGCGACGAGAAGTACGGACGAGACGAGCACCCAGCCGATTTCCCCGGCGGGCACCGAGCCGTCCATCAGGCCGCGTACCGCGGTCGCCAGGTGGCTGATCGGGTTGACCTCGACGACCGCCTGCATCCACCCGGGCATCGTCTTCGGGTCCACGAAGATGTTGCTCACGAACGTCAGCGGGAACATCACCATCATGCTGACCCCCGCCACCGAGTTCGGCGTGCGCAGGATCAGGCTGAGCATCGTCCACAGCCACGACAGGCAGAACGAGAACACCAGCAGCAGCACCACCGAGAGCACCACGCCGACCGCGCCGCCCTCCGGCCGGAACCCTAGGACCAGTCCGAGCGTGATCACGATCGCCGACCCGATCGAGTAGCGCATCACATCGCCGAGCAGGGCGCCGACCAGCGGCGACGGTCGCCACACCGGAAGTGACCTGAACCTGTCGAACACCCCCTTCTGGATGTCGGTGTTCAGCGTTATGCCGGTGTTCATGGTGATCATGACGTTCGCCTGCACCAGGATGCCCGGCAGCAGGAACTGCAGGTACTCCTGAGTCGACCCGGCGAGCGCGCCACCGAACAGGTAGGTGAACATCAGCGTGAACATGATCGGGAACATGGTCACGTCGACGAGCTGCTCGGGCACGTGTTTGATCTTCAGCAAAGCGCGCCAGCCGAACGTCAGCGAGGTGAGCACCGGGCCGGGGCGCGACGGCCGCTCGCCGGCCAACAGCACACTGCGCAGCGCGTCCTCGGTGACCGGCGCCGACGCCTGTTCCGCGGTCGTGGCATTCATGCGGCATCCTCCTCGGCGGCGTGTCCGGTCAGGGTGAGGAACACCTCGTCCAGGCTCGGCTGACCGAGCGCGAACTCGGTGACGTCGATGCCGCTGCGGGACAGCTCGGCCAGGGCGCGGGGGACCCGCTCGGGGTCGGAGATCCGCGCGGACAGCGCGGCCGGGTCGGCGGACGGCTCGGCCGGCACCTCGAGGACGCCGGCGAGGACCCGTTCGGCCTCGGCCCGCTGCTCGGGCGCACGTAGCCGTACGTGCAGCGAGCCGGCGCCGACCGATGCCTTGAGCTCGCCGCTCGAGCCCTCGGCGATCACCTTCCCGTGGTCGATCACCGCTATCCGGTCGGCCAGCTGGTCGGCCTCGTCGAGGTACTGCGTGGTCAGCAACACGGTGGCGCCCTCGGCGACCATGCCCCTGACGATCTCCCAGACCTGGTTCCTGCTGCGCGGGTCGAGCCCGGTCGTGGGCTCGTCGAGGAAGATCAGTTCGGGGGTGACGACCAGGCTCGCCGCGATGTCGATGCGCCGGCGCATCCCGCCGGAGTACTTCTTCACCTGCCGGTCGGCCGCCTCGGCAAGACCGAACGCGTCGAGCAGGTCGGTCGCCCGCTGCCTGCCTCGGCGGCGTGAGTAGCCGAGCAGCCTGGCGAGCAGCAACAGGTTCTCCACCCCGGTGAGGTCCTCGTCGACCGACGCGAACTGCCCGGTGAGGCCCACCCTGCTCCGCACCGCCTGGGCGTCACGCACGACGTCGTAGCCGAGCACTTGCGCCTCTCCGGCATCGGGGCGCAGGAGCGTGGCCAGCATGCGGATCGTGGTGGTCTTGCCCGCCCCGTTCGGACCGAGCACGCCGTACACGCCCCCGGCGCTCACGGCCAGGTCCACACCGGCGACCGCGTGGGTCTTGCCGAAGCTTTTCTTCAACCCTCTCGTCTCGATCGCGAGCTTTCCCATGGGTTCGAGTCCTTCTCTCGGTGTTGCGAACGGATTTGGGTTCGCTAGTCAAGTTTGATTACTTGGCCAAAGTACACAAGGAGGAAGGTCTAGTCAAGGTTGATTAGAAGCGCATATTGAGGGGATCGGGGACCGTTCGCCACGAACCCGGATCATCGGCCATGGTGTAGGCGCCCTCAGACAGTCGTTTGCTCAAGCTCTTCGCCCACTCCAGTTCGGTGCGTGCGTGTCCCGCCCACAGTTCGGCCTGATCGCGGACGTGTTCGGGAATGTCGGGGTTCGGGTTCTCCCGCCACTTGGCCTGCTCTACGAGCTCCGCTTCCAGGCGCGCGACCCGCTCGTTAACGTGCGCGATGGCATCTGTCCTGGTCAGCATGGGCAACATGGCGATGGACGCGTCGAGCATGGTGGGGTCATGGGTGCGCCGCAGACCGTCGCGGACCAGTTCGACTATCTCGTCACGTCCCCGAGCTGTCACGCGGTACAGAACGCGCTCCGGCCCGAAGTTGCCCGGCTCGGCGTGTTCGGTGAGGAGGCCATCAGCCGCCGCCTTCTTCAGCGCGTGATAAATCGAGCCGGGCTTGATCTTGGCCCAAATCTCCGCACGCCAGCTCTGCAGTTCGGACCGCACCTGGTATCCATGCGCGCCGCCGGAGAGGTGCACGATACCGAGCACCAGGAGCTTCGTCGCCGACATGCGCCCCCTCCGCTCAATCTGCTCGGACTCGCTCCGCTTGCGCGCCCGCCAGGGT
>JAXDGC010000576.1:0-2564 GCA_034665245.1 Solirubrobacteraceae bacterium
CCCCGGCGAAGCCGATCAGCGGCGTCTGACCCAGCTCGGCGAGCAACAGCGCGATCGCGTCCGTGACCGGAACAACCTGCCCCGGCTCCAGCCGGGGCAGCCGCTCCACATCGTCCGCGGTGCGCACCGGACGCCCCACCACCGGGCCGGTGCCCGGCACGATGTCCACGCCGACCCCGGCGACGTAGAGCGGGACCACGATGTCGCTGAACAGGATCGCCGCGTCGACCCCGTGCCGGCGCACCGGTTGCAGGGTGATCTCGCAGGTCAGGTCAGGGGTCAGGCAGGCCTGCAGCATTCCGGTGCCGGCCCGGAGCGCGCGGTACTCCGGCAGCGACCGCCCGGCCTGCCGCATGAGCCACACCGGCAGGTGCGCGGGCCGCTGCCCACGGGCTGCCGCCAGGAAGGGCGCCGACCTCAGGTCACGCCGAGTGCCCGGAGATCCGGCGGGCCGAGGAGGCACGGCGGGGACGTACTTCGACAGTGCGGTCATGACTCCGGTTCACCCCGCTCCATCAACACCGTGGGTCGAGCTGTCACGGTGACCTCACCCCCGCAGTTCCAGCAGTTCGGCTCGCTCTCGAGGTCTCGCCCTTCGACCTCGCAGGACCGGCAGATCCAATGCGCGAAGACCTGGAATCTCACAGCCAACTCCCTTCGGTCCATGACGGCGGGCACCCCAGTGGTAGGGCAAGCGCCGAGTCGGTCGTGCGACGGTTCACCCGTGTCGCGCCGAGCCCCCTGGAGCCACGCTCACAAAGCTCGGCCTCCACGTTCGCCGTCCGTACCGGCATCCGTAGCGAGGACCTCACGCCGCCTCGAGCAGCGCTCGGCCGGAGGGGGTGAGCCGCGCCGGCCCGGGCTGCGGGCCGGCGGCGGCGATCAACCCGGCACTCGTCAACCGCGGGGCGACGAACTGATCACAGCAACACAGACCATCAACGGTCAGCGACCCGCCGCCCGCCCCCGACATCTGACACCGGCCGGCGGCCACGGCCCGCAGGACGGCGACGTCCCGCCGGCTCAGCGGGATGGACGGCGCCGCCGCCGGGGGCGCTGCCCTGTCCTCGCCCCTGCCGTCGGCACGCCCCGGGCTCGGCTCGTACTCCGACCCGACTCGCCCCGCATGCGGTCGGGCCGCTGCAGTCCGCGTCAGGCTCCTGCGGTGTGCGCCTGTCGTCATCATTCCAACTCGCCTATTCTCAATGATTGTCATGGCGCGATTTCAGGTCACCCGATACATTCGCTCGGCGTGGCAGTCGTGCCCGACAAATCGTGTATAAGAATCTGCGCGCCGCGACTCGCGCCGCACCACTGGCGGAATCGACGCGGTTGACACGGTCGTGGCGGGCCGTTGCACTACCCCTGCCTGATGCTCGCCGCCGTCAGGCAGCAGCGCTCAAACTGAGGGTCCAGCAACAGCCACAGTCGGCGATCGAGCAGCAGGTCGACGTCGGCCCAGAGCTCTTGGACGAGCTCCGGGAACCGCGGGGGCGTGGCCTCGATCTGCTTGTACAACCGGCCGATGTGCTGGTCCACCGCGCAGAGGTCCGGGCACGGGAACGACGTGCCTCGGCCGCCGATCACCGTGGTGAGATCCACGCTCTGGGCGCCGCGGTCCGAATCCGGCTCGGGATTCCAGTTGATCATCCAATTCATCATGCGATCCTCAAGTTTGGGTCGGGGTGGGGCACGGTCGGCCGATCAGCCCTACCTCGCGGTTCCTCTGCCGAGACCCCTGGGGCGCAGACCTCTCGTGCCGACCGCCCGGTGAAAGCCCCACGCGAAGGGCTGTGCGATCGGCCTTGCTTCACGGAAACAGCGTCGCGGCCACACCCCACCGCGCGCATCACCGCCAGCGGCCCTCGCTCTCTGGTGCTGGCTGGAGTCCTCGGAGTCCTGCTGGCAGTAGTGGCTGACCGGCCCGGGAGAGCCGCCGGTAGCGGCCGGTGTCCGGGTCGAGGCGCCGCCGCCGCTGCGGAACCGCCACCGTCGGACCGGCGCCGTGGTAGGCGGTGTCGGCGACCGCGGGGTTGTCGGCGCCGGTGATCGCGTCGATGATGCCGTGCTCGCGGGCGGCGCCTATGTCGTGTCGGGCACCGGGCGGGGGCGGTGAGATCCACACCAGCCGGCCGATCGGGTCGGCGATGACCTGCACATCCAGGCCGTGGGCCTTGTGTTTGCCGGAGTAGAACCCCCGGTCCCGGCCCGAGGCCATGGCGACCCGGTCGATCCGCAGCAGGGTGCCGTCGCCGATCACGAACGCCTTCCGGCGGGCGACCTCGATCGCTTGGGCCAGGGTGGGTGCCATCGCGGCGAGCAGCGCGAGCGCCTCGCGCAGGTATCGGTAGACCGTCGAGGTGCCGATCTTGAACCCGCGGGCCAGGTCGGCGTAGGTCTCGCCCTTGCGTAGGTAGGCCACCACGAGCAGGGCTTGGCGGCCGGCGGAGAGTTTGCGCCAGCGGGTCGCTCGCTGGTTGCGGTGCGCGCGCAGGGCGTCGGTGAGCAGGTTCAGCGCGCGGCTGGACACGGTCATCCCGGACGGGTAGGACAGCACGTGAAGC
>JAXDGC010000577.1:0-4921 GCA_034665245.1 Solirubrobacteraceae bacterium
GTGTTCGTCTCGTAGTCGCCGAGGAAGCCGGTCCGGCCGCGGAGGTAGGTCGCGTCACGGCCCACCACCTGCATCCGGATCCCAGCGAGGGTCATCGCCGCCTCCATGAAGCCGAGGTTGGCGAACCGCAGGAGGACTCGCTCGCCGGCGTTGGCGGAGATCAGGGCCGACAGCGGCTGGTTGCCGAGGTTCGCGCCCTCCGGCACCGGCGGCGTGAGGAGGTCGTAGTTCGCGTCACGGGCCACGACGAAGGTGCCGTTGTGCGCGATCGATCCGTTGGGCAGGAGGGTCTCCGGGTAGACCCGGCCGTTGAGCAGGCTGAAGTCCGCCCGGTAGTCGCTCCACTCGGGGAGCTGGATGTGGGCGTCGGCCCAGTGCGAGTCGCCCCAGACCTCGCTGAGGAACATCGCGTACTCGCGATCGAAGCCGGTCGCGCCGTCTCCGTCGTTGTAGGCGAACTTGGTGTAGTGCTTGCCGCTCCCGAGCGGGTACTCCTTGTTCGTGCCGTCCTGGGCCGGCCGGACGAAGACGAGTCCGGTCATCCCCATGTGGACGTGCTCGGTGTCCTCGACGTGGCAGTGGTACATGTACGTGCCCGGGTCGTGGGACAGGTAGACGTAGGTGAACGTCTGGCCCTGGGGGATCGAGATCGAGCCGGTCGGCTCGCCGTCGAAGAACGGGATGACGTTCTTGAAGCCGTGCCAGTGGACGGTGTGCTCGTCGAACAGGTCGGGTCGTTGGGCCAGGCCGACGTTCGTCAGCTGGACCCGGAACTCGACGCCCTCCTTCGCCCAGAAGAGCGGGGCGTTGTGCTGGGCCTTGTTCTTCAGGTTGAACTGGTTCACGTCGCTGATGCCCGAGGCATTCGCGAACCCGAAGATGTACGTCGTCCGACCCTCGGGCGCGTAGCTGTCGGGGTGGGTGTAGACCCCCAACGACTGCGAGAAGATGCGCGGATCCTCGGGCAGGGAGATCCAGCCGTCGGTGCCCACGAGCTTGAGGTCCGGCGGCCGATCGACCGCCAGGGCCGTGCCGGGCTGGAGCAGGCCGCCGAGCAGTCGGGGGCCTCCGGCAGCCGCGCCGGCGCCGATGGCGGCGGCGGTGAGACCGCCGGCCTTCAGCAGGTCGCGTCGACTCAGGGCCAGCCTTCGTCGGTCGCTCATAGCGGTCTCTCCCTCGGCGAGGTCTGGACGGGTGGGCTTGGTCGGTCGGTTCATGGCAGCGTCTGCCCGCTGAAGTTGTCGATCCGGGAGGTGTTCGGGAGCCTGATTCCGATCCGGCCAATGCCGGTGAAGGCGGCCGCCGCGGAAGTGCGTCCGAGGAACGTCGCGTTTCGCCAGACGTCGACTGTTCCGTTGGCGTTCGCGACCGCGGTCAGCGTGTCGCCGATTGCCCAGGTTCCCGTGGCGAACGTGCCGATCGTGCCGTTGTTCGTGCTCGTCGCCCAGGTGACGACGATCCGACCCCCGCTGCCGGAGTCGTACGTGACCCGGATGTAGCTGGATGGGGTCGCTGTGGTGCCGTTCGCCTTGAGGAGCAGGGCCGAGCCGTTCACCGGCGCCGATGGCGACGTGCCGCTCTGGACGAAGGTGAACGCCGCGCCCTGCTTCGCCCCGAACGGGTTCCCGGCGCCGATCCAGAGGGCCTGTAGCGTGCTCGTCCCGGATCGCGCCTGCTGGTTGCTGACGGCGATGCCGCTCTGCTGGATCCAGTTGGCCCCAAGCGTGGTGCCGTTCGTGGCGAACGGATCGAGCACCGTGAGCGTCGGCAACGGCAGGACGATCGCGTCCGTGTCTGTCGCGCTGTTGTTGCTCGTGTCGGGGTCAACGGTGATGCCCGATGTCGCGACCGTCGCGGTGTTGGCGAGATTGCCCGGCGTCGCGCTCGCCGAGACCGTCACCGTGGCCGTGAAGGTCGCGCTGTCGCCGCTGAGCAGGGTGACCGTACCGGTCCGGGCATTGCCCGACCCGGTGGCCGCGCAACTCGAGCCAGCCACGGCCGAGCAGGTCCAGGTGTTGACCGTCAGGGACGGCGGGAAGGTGTCGGTGACCGGTCCGGCCGTGACCGTGCTCGGTCCCGCGTTGGTGACCACGATCGTGTAGGTCAGCGATCCGCCCGGCTGGACGGTCGTCACGCCGTCGGTCTTGGTGATCGACAGGTTGGCGAAGGGCGGTGGGATCTCGTCCGCACCGATGTCGAACCCGCCACGGGCCGGCCGCGGATGGCCGTCGATGTCGCTGGTCGGAGCCGCGAGAGTCGAGGGTGGCTGCTGGTAGGCAGGCACCGCCTTGCTCGCCGCACCGGTGTTGTAAGCCGATACCGACGCGCTGGCGCTGGTCAGGTGGTAGTCGCCGAGGAGCTTTGGCGGCAGGTCCTGGCCGACGACGATCGCGCCGACGAAGTTCGGATTCGTCCGCCACGGAGCGAACACGAGTTCGACGTCGTACGGATCGACCACGGCCGGGTCGCTGGACGAGTTGCTCGGGCCGGTCGTATAGGGCTTGGCGGGCGTGTTCGGCTGCTGGATCACCGAATTGGTTGGGGCCAGCTGCCCGGAGGCGTCGGCGACGCCGAGATCCCAGACGTTGATCGGGGTCGCGTCACCGTCACCGCCGATGCCGACGACCGTCCCGGCCAGCCGCGTGCCGGCCCGGTTGTCCCAGAAGATGTTGTTGAAGAGGAGCGGGTTGCTGAAGGCGGCGGCGCCCGCGATGGTGTTGAGCTTCGACTGCAGGAGCGCGCTGTTGGCGGCCGTCGACAGCCCGGCCGGGACCGGCTGGCCGTCGCTCGTGACGGCCGTCGCGGTCGTCACGTTCTTCATGATCGTGTTGTTGTCGATGCGGATGTTCGGCGTGTCGTCGATCGCGATCCCGCCGCCCTCGTGGGTCGAGACGTTGTTCACGATCATGTTGTTGTAGACGTTGATCGGGCAGGCCCGGTAGATCGCGTTCGACGAGTCGCAGTCGGAGGACGCCATCAGGAACCGGAGGCCCCCGCCGTCGTCGTTGGCCAGGTTCTGCTGGATGACGTTGTCGTGGATCGAGGTCGTCCCGGCTCCGGGCGACAGGATCGACGGATCCGTCGGCAGCTGGCCGGCGATCATGATCCCGCCGCCCTCGTCGTAGGACTGGTTGTAGTAGACCCGGTTGTGGTCGATCGAGCCGTTGGGGCTGAGGCCGTAGACCGTCAGGCCGCCGCCGTACTCGGCCGAGAAGTTGCCGCAGATGTCGTTGGCACGGACGACGTAGCCGTCGGCGCCGGCGAAGATCCCGATGCCGCCGGCGAGGTTCGTCCCGCCGTTGGCGAGGATCCGGTTGTTCATGATCCGGACGGCGTCGTTCTGGTTGTCGGGGTTGTCCAGGTCGGGCGTGCCGAGCCGGATCGTGCCGTACGCGCCGCCGTTGTTCTGGACCACGTTGTTCGTGATCTGCAGGTTTCGGGCGTAGGCGTTGGCGAAGATTGCGCCGCCCTGGGTGGTCAGGCTGCCGCCCTCGGAGCTCGGGAACCCGGTGATCTCGCTGAGATTGCCGGGGAAGCCCATCTGGTCGCCGCCGCGCAGGTCGAACCCGTCGATCGTCGGGGCGGTGGTGGCGTTGAAGGACGTCGGGAATGCGTTCCCGCCACTGCTCGGCAGGAAGAGCGAGATCACCGCTCCGTCGAAGACGGCCTGGTTGCCGTCCCACGTCAGCGCGTCGAGCCGGTTGTACCAGTCGGCCTCGACCGGGCCGTCGCCGCCGAACGCGCCGCCGTCGATGATCGCGCCGCGGACGGATCCGTCGGGGCTGCCCGGGCCGACGCCCTGGAGCTTGACCCGCTTGCTGATGATCAGGTTCTCGTAGTACGCGCCGCGCGGGTTCTGGCGCGGATCGGCGCTCGGCTTGTTCGGATAGACGACCACGAGGGCGCCCGCCGGTGCGGCGTTCAGGGCGTTCTGGATCGCGTGGTTGGCCGTGGCCGGGAGCGTCTCGGCCGGAGTGAACCAGCGACCCGCGGTGGCCTTGGCGGTCGTGAAGTTCGGGTTGTTGGTCGGACCGACCTCATAGACCGGCGGGTTGTAGGACCCGCCGATGCGGTGGAAGGTCAGGCCGTTGACCGTGGTCTTGCCGTTGGCGGCAGTGACGCGTAGCTGGTGCGGTCCCTGGCCGATCGACGACGACAGGCCGGCCGTGACGGTGATCTTCGTGTCGGTCCAGGACGCGACGGTCACGTCGCTCCCGTCGAGCGTGAGCTGGCCGGTGCCCTTGGTGGCGCCGAAGCCCTTGCCGTAGACCTCGAACCCGGCGGAGGTGCCGGTCGTGTACGGCCGGGACACGGCGTACAGCTCCGGGACGCGGTTGGCCGTCGAGACGTCCGGGTCGTTGACCGGGCAGGACAGGAGGATGTTCTGTTGGGTACCGGGCAGCTGGACCGTGACGCCGACCTGGGTCGGTGCCGTGTCGGCCGGGATGATCAGCCCGGGGAAGGCCTCGAACTCGGCCGCGATCGTCCGGTACTGCGGGTTGTAGTTGAGGTTGAGCGCGCCGGGCACGCCGGGGTCGTTGCCGACGAACCGGTAGAGGTTCGCGCACACGCCGGACGGCGTCGGGCAGTTGATCCGGTTGGTCGACGGCAGGAGCACGTCGAAGATGCCGTTGTAGTCGGTCTCGACCGTCGTGATCAGGCGGTTGGCGAAGTCGTAGATGCCGACCGGGCTGAAGGCCAGGCCGGCCTTCTCGCCGAAGAGCAGCGAGCGCGGGTCGGTCGAGAACATCAGGTCGTCGACGTTCAGGCCGAAGAACCGGCCGGGCAGGGGCACGTCGGTGAAGACGTTGAACATCGGGACGACCGACTTGCCGTTCTGGAGCGCGACGAGCTTGGTGTCGCACAATGGACGGGCCTGGCCCTCGTACGGCGACGCGCCAATGTCCACGAAGGTCGGATT
>JAXDGC010000578.1:0-2822 GCA_034665245.1 Solirubrobacteraceae bacterium
GCCGCTGCTGCTCACCAATTTGCGTCGCAAGGAGCGCGCCAGCCGCGTCGAGACCGCGCTGTCGGTGGTCGGCCTCGCCGATCGGGTAAAACACCATCCGCGCGAAATGTCGGGCGGCCAGCAGCAGCGCGTCGCCATCGCGCGGGCCATCGTGTCCGACCCGAACCTGCTGCTGTGCGACGAGCCGACCGGCGACCTCGACCGGCATTCCGCCGACGAGATTCTCTCGATCCTGCAGCTGCTCAACAAGGATCTCGGCAAGACCATCGTGATGGTGACCCACGATCCGGCGGCCGCGCGCTATGCGCAGCGGATTCTGCATCTCGACAAGGGCCAATTCGTCGAACAGGAGCTTGCCGCGTGAACGACTTCGACCTGGTGCGGAAGAACCTGTTCCGCCGCAAATTGCGCGCCACCTTGATGATCGTGTCGATTCTGGTCGCGTTCATGATCTTCGGCGTGCTCGCCGGATTCTATCGCGCCTTCACGTCGGGCGAAGACCGCGCCGCCGCCGATCGCCTGATCACGGTCAACAAGATCAATTTCACCCAGCCGATGCCGATCGCCTATTTCAACCGCGTGCGCGGAGTGGACGGTGTCAGGCAGATCACCCATGCCAACTGGTTCGGCGGCTATTATCAGGATCCGAAGAATTTCCTGATGACGCTGGCGGTCGAGCCGGCTAGCTATTTCGACGTCTATCGCAGCGAGTTCGATATCCCGCCCGACCAGCTCAAGGCCTTTATCCGGGATCGCAGCAGCGCGGTCATCGGCGAGACGATGGCGAGAAAATGGGGCTGGAAGGTCGGCGATCGCGTGCCGGTCAAGAGCAACATCTTCAGCCAGAAGAGCGGCGGACAGACCTGGGATTTCACCATCGCCGGCATCGTCAAGGGCAAGGCGGAACAGGTCGACACCAATTTCATGCTGTTTCAGTACGCCTATTTCGACGAGACGCGCTCGTTCGGCAAGGACACCATCGGGTGGTTGATCCTGCAGACCGACTCGCCCGCGAATAACGACCGGGTTGCGAAAGCGATCGACGCGATGTTCGCCAATTCCACCGCCGAAACCTCGACCGATACCGAAAAGGCGTTCGGCAAGGCCTTCGCGGCGCAGTTCGGCAATATCGCGCTGATCGTGTTTTTGGTGGTGGGCGCTGCTTTCGTCACCATCCTGATGATCGTCGGCAACACCATGGCGCTATCGATCCGCGAGCGTACCCGCGAGATCGGCGTCTTGAAGACGCTCGGCTTCTCGGGTCCGCGAATCCTGCGGATGGTGCTCGGCGAATCGGTGCTGCTGGCGCTGCTCGGCGGCCTGCCGGGGCTGGCGATTGCCGCGCTGATCACGATGGCGCTGCGCACCAGCCTTGCCAATATCGCGCCGGCGTTCGCCGTATCGCCCGACATCGCCCTGCAAGGGCTTGGGCTGATGATCGCGCTCGGCCTGATCACCGGGATCATTCCGGCGCTCAATGCCCAGCGGCTCAAGATCGCTGCCGCGCTCGGACGGGGATAGATCATGCGCTCGCTTCTGCTTCAGGTCATTGCGGTCACCTCGATCAACCTCAGGAGCATTGCGCAGCGGCGCTGGCTGTCGCTGTCGACGGTGATCGCGATCGCGCTGGTGGTGATCGTGCTGCTGGCATTCCTCGCCATGGCCAACGGCTTCCAGCGCACCATCGCGGGCTCCGGAGCCGACGACATCGCGATCGTGCTGCGCGCGGGCTCGCAGGCGGAAATCAACAGCACCGTATCGCGCGATCAGGTCCGCCTGATCGAGGATGGACCGGGCATCGCGCGCGGCAGCGACGGCAAGCCGCTGATCTCGCCGGAACTCTATCTCGTGGTCGACGGCCTCAAGCGTTCCACCAGGACCAAGGCCAATTTGCCGCTGCGCGGCATCGGCGAGCAGGGCGCCACGCTGCGCAAGGGCATCGTGATGTCAGCGGGCCGCATGTTCAATCGCGGCAGCAACGAGATCGTGGTCGGCAAATCGTTGTTGCGGGAATTCGAAGGCTTTGATCTCGGCAGCACGGTATCCTTCGGAGCGACGCGCTGGACCGTGGTCGGTGTGTTCGAGGCCGGCGGCAGCGTATTCGAATCCGAAATCTGGGCCGACCTGCCGGTGGTGCAGAGCCTGTTCAACCGCAACAACTTCGTGCAGACCGTGCGCGCCCGGCTCACCAGTCCGGCGGCGCTGAGCGAACTGAAGAACTTCAGCGAAAACGATCCGCGGCTGAAGCTCGACGTGAAGTCGGAAAACGCCTATTTCGCCGAGCAGGCGTCGCAGACATCTGACCTGATCCAGAAACTGGGCTGGCCGCTGGCGATTGCGATGGCGTTCGGCGCGCTCGCCGGCGCGCTCAACACCATGTATTCGTCGGTGGCGGCGCGGGCGACGGAAATAGCGACGCTGCGGGCGCTCGGCTTTGGCGGCTTCCCCGCCTTTGTCGGAACGCTGGCGGAATCGCTGTCGCTGGCGGCAATCGGCGGGCTGCTCGGTGCCGGCGCCACCTATCTGATTTTCGACGGCGTCACCGCCTCGACGCTGGGCGGCAACTTCACGCAGGTGGTGTTCGACTTCAAGCTCAGTCCCTGGCTGATTGGCGAGGGCGTTGGCCTCGCCCTGATCGTCGGGCTGATCGGCGGACTGTTTCCGGCGCTGCGCGCCGCGCGGCTGCCGATCGTGTCGGGGCTTTACGCCAGCTGAACACAATTTCTGTCCAGTCCGCGGATTTTCGATCCCCTTGTGATAGGCTCGAACACGTTTAACCTGAGCGAGCCATTGATGCGGCGCGTAGCATCGGGGGAAACGCG
>JAXDGC010000579.1:0-3021 GCA_034665245.1 Solirubrobacteraceae bacterium
TCATCCCTGCGGGGTAGGAAGGCACCCGAAGCTCCTGGTCGGAAGAGTTGATCCAGGCAATCACCCGTCTACCAGGGGCTTCACTCATGCCCAGGCCACCACGCCGCGCAGGTCCCGAACCCGACCCTCGGCAGGTTGGAAAGGGTTCACTGTCCATTTCGGTCCGTTACCCATCCAGGTGACACCAGGTCGAACTGGACGGAGACGTCACTGATCGCGGCGCTCAGGGCCCAGCGGACATCGACGCAAGCCACGCTCCACCGCTGCCTGCTGCTCGGGCTCGGCACCCCGCTTTTGGGTTAACTCCAATGGTGGTACCGCAGTTGAACTGTGCACGAACAGTGAGCACGATGGTTGTGTGGCGCTGCGCGCCCTGACCAAGATGCAGCTGCGGATCTCGGCGCCCTGTCGGGCCGCAGCTGTGAGGAGAGCTCATGCGTCTGCCCCGCGATATCGGCCTCCCAGCCCCCTGGCCTGCTGGCATCACTGCACGTCCCAGCGCCGCGGCGCTTCCCATGCAGATAGGCGCCGGCTCCGCCCCGACGCTCTTCGCCGCACCGCCACCCACGGTCGCGGTGCAACGATGAAGGCCGTCAATCCCCCGCGACATCTCGCAACTCGGCGATCCGGTCTACCTCACCTTTGCCCGACCCCGCCGATACCGGCAGCGACTTCGATCAATGGCGCCGTCGACGCGATCTCCATCGTCCCGGACGGGACCGGCTACGTAGCCCACTCCAACCCCGACGTAAGCCTGTCCGCTCCCAACAGCGCCGAGGCGGTCCACCGCTGTCCCCGGCCGGCGACCGCCCAGCTCACCCGCTGCTCGGTGCCGGCCGACACCGCCTGAATCACCACGGTCCTCCCGGTGCCCTCCACTCGGCGCCGCTGGGGCTCACCGACGCGGACTCCGATCGCTCCTCGCCGGAGCCGCGCGGGCTGCTGCTGAGCAAGGCGGCGCCACCTGCTCGGGAGAGCCCGACACCCGGAAGGCCGACGATCTCGTCCGCGCCAACGGCGCGGGCCGGCTGCTCGTGGCCGGCCAGACGAGCGACGCCATCCACTCGATCGGCGCTCATGCGGTGCGGCCCGGAACGGTCTTCATCTCTCAACCCGCCAAGCTTCACCGACTTGCCCAAGGACCCGTCCCGGCTGGTCAACCTGTCCACCGGGGTCGTTGCCCAGGCCTGTGGATCTCTTCCGACGCATGCGAACGGCCGCGACAAATCGACCTGCAGACGCCCTGCAGGAGTGAGGGTTAACGATCCAATGCAACCGATTTCGTTTCTTGATTTTCATCCTGCGCCGGGGCTCCTCGTGGAGTGGACGGTGACCCCGGAGACGGCATCGGCCGCCCGGCTCGCACCGATCGACCCCGTACCGCTGTCCTACAACCAGGAGCTGCATCTGCGGTCCTCCCTGGCCGCCCATGACGCGGGCTTGCCCGGCAATCCCTGGATTGCCACCTCATTCGACATCGACGGCCCAGCCGATCTTCAAGCCCTGGGCGATGCTTTCACCTTGTGGTTGCGCCGACACGAGACCACCCGAAGCGGCTTCCGGACCGGCGATGGCGGTATCGAACGCTTTACACTACCGCCCGAAGAGGTCTCCCTGGTACAGAGGGCACCGTCGCTCTTCACGTCAGAGGAAGCGTTGCACGCCTACCTCGACGAACGCTTCGCCGCGGGCACTGACCCCTTCGCGTGGCCACCCATCGTCCTGGGTGTCATCAGCCGCGGTACACGTTCAACAGTCTTCGTGGCGCTGGACCACGTAGCCGGAGACGGATTCTCACTGGCGTTGGCAGTGTGGGAACTGCAGACCAGCTACTCGGCGTTCCTGATGGGACAGAGACCTGAGCTGCCCGAAACCGGCAGTTTCCTCGAGCTCTGCGCCGTCGAACGCAGCCGTGGCGCGGCCGTTGTCATCGATGATCCGGCTGTGGGAACGTGGCGGGAGTTCGTCCGGGCCTGCGGCGGAACGACGCCAACCTTTCCCTTGGACTTGGGCCTCGGCGGACAACCGTGGCCCCAGACCGTCTCCAACAGTCAGCTCCTGACGCCCGAGGAAGCCTCCGCGTTCGAAGCAGTCTGTACAGCGGCCGGAGGTGGGCTCTTCGCAGGACTCCTGACCGCGATGGCGATTTCTGTGCATTCAATTACCGGGGAAAAGGACTTCCGAACAGTGATCCCAGTCCATACCCGACACGAGCCACAGTGGCAACATGCGATGGGCTGGTTCATCACCTGTCACCCCGTGGACTTTTCGTTGGCCGGGGACGACAATTTCGTCCAGGTGATGGAACGGGCACAACAGAGCATACGGAGCGCCATTCGACTGGCGAGAATCCCGGTATTGCGGATCCTCGAGCTTCTTGGAGATGACTTCCACGTGACACGGAAAGACCTCTTCTCCATGGTCTCCTTCACCGACTACAGGAAGCTCCCGGGGGGCGACCAGCATGCGGAATGGAACGCCAAAACCATCGGCAGGGTAACTGAAGCAGACGATACTCACGTCTGGGTCTCCCGCCAGTATGACGGCGTTCATCTGAGCGTTCGGCACCCGGACACGCCCTACGCAGCGGAGATTCTGGACGAATACTCGAGGCTGATCCGGGAGGTGATGACGCGGGTCGCTCACGACGGCACATACCCCGGTGAAAACCCCGGCCGCTGCGCTCGGATGATCAATGCCGCGCCGAACGAGCCGCTCGGGGTTGTCGACTGCGAACGACTCCGGTCAGCCGACCTCGCAGCCATCTGACCACCCGGTTCAGATCCAAAGGCTCCGACGCCGTGTCAAGGTCGGGCGTGGCGGGTAGGCCGCGGGACGTTCGCCTTGCTGCCCGATGTGGTCGGCGAGAGTGCCGACGAGACCTACGCCCCGGTGATGGCGTCGTCGGTGCGCCACCCCCGACGGGACCCGACTGCACGACGCGCTGCGACTACTCCCGGCCCCGGGAACGCCGCGCTATGCGCCTGATCGGGATCGGGTCAGGCGCACAGCAGGTACTGG
>JAXDGC010000580.1:0-3286 GCA_034665245.1 Solirubrobacteraceae bacterium
CTTAACGAGGGTTCTCTCGATCGCCTTGGTATTCTCTACCTGTCTACCTGTGTCGGTTTTGGTACGGGTACGCGCCACCTCCCTAGAGGCTTTTCTAGGAGGCATGGCTTCAGGGAGTCCGCCTTACGGCTCCACGTAACGCCTCAGAGTTAAACCAGACGGATTTCCCTATCTGGACTCCTACACGCTTGTCCCAGGTCTACCAACGCCTGGGTTCCCTTAGCCTACCCCGTCCCCCCATCGGTCGAACGGTGGCTACGCAGTACAGGAATATCAACCTGTTGTCCATCGCCTACGCCTGTCGGCCTCGGCTTAGGTCCCGACTAACCCTGGGCAGATTAGCTTTACCCAGGAAACCTTAGACAATCGGCGGAGGTGTTTCTCACACCTCTTTCGTTACTCATGCCGGCATTCGCACTTCCCGAGCCTCCACGACTGGGTTACCCCGCCGCTTCAGTCGGCACGGGAACGCTCTCCTACCACTCTGGTCTAGGACCAGAATCCACAGCTTCGGTACGTGTCTTGAGCCCCGTTACATCGTCCGCGCACGAACACTTGACCAGTGAGCTATTACGCACTCTTTCAAGGGTGGCTGCTTCTAAGCCAACCTCCTGGTTGTCAATGCATCCGCACATCGTTTCCCACTTAGACACGATTTAGGGACCTTAGCTGGTGGTCAGGGCTGTTTCCCTCTCGACTACGGAGCTTATCCCCCGCAGTCTGACTCCCGCGATTTGGACCGTTGGCCTTCGGAGTTTGACTGACTTCGGTAACCTGGTGGGGCCCCTAGGCCAATCAGTGCTCTACAACCAACGGTGAACTCACGAGGCTATACCTAAATATATTTCGGAGAGAACCAGATATCTCTGAGTTTGATTAGCCTTTCACTCCTTACCACAGGTCATCCCCGCCGTTTTCAACCGACGTGGGTTCGGTCCTCCACGAGGTCTTACCCCCGCTTCAACCTGCCCATGGCAAGATCACTCAGTTTCGGGTCTAGCGCCTGCGACTGAACGCCCTATTCGGACTCGCTTTCGCTACGGCTCCGGTTTCTTAACCTCGCCACAGACGACTAACTCGCCGGCCCATTATGCAAAAAGTACGCCGTCACGGAACAAGTCCGCTCCGACCGCTTGTAGGCACACGGTTTCAGGTTCTATTTCACTCCCCTTGCGGGGTTCTTTTCACCTTTCCCTCACGGTACTTGTGCACTATCGGTCACCAGGGAGTATTTAGCCTTGCGGGGTGGTCCCCGCGGATTCCGACCGGGTTTCCCGTGCCCGGTCGTACTCAGGTGCCGTCGTAGGAAGTACCAGCGCTTTCGCGTACGGGGCCTTTACCCTCTTTGGCCGGCGTTTCCACACCGTTCCGCTAGCGGTGGTATTTGTAACTTCCCGACCGACCTGCGGGTCGATCACTGACGGTCCTACAACCCCACACCGGCACAGGCCCGCAGGCCGTTCATTCCGGTGTGGTTTGGGCTCATCCCGTTTCGCTCGCCACTACTCAGGGAATCGAGGTTTCTTTCTTTTCCTCGGGCTACTAAGATGTTTCAGTTCGCCCGCTTACCTCCGCTGCACCTATGGATTCAGTGCAGGGTACCCGCGCATTACCACGGGTGGGTTTCCCCATTCGGAAATCCCCGGATCAAAGCTCGTTAAGCAGCTCCCCGGGGCTTATCGCAGCCTTCCGCGTCCTTCATCGGCTCCTGGTGCCAAGGCATCCACCGTGTGCCCTTGTTCTCTTGTATATCGATGAGATCACCACATGCCACTATGCAGTTTTCAAGGTGCGCGGGGGCCTTCCCCCTGAGAGCCCGCCGGCATCCTCGAGAGGACGACGACGGGGCGCCGGAGCGCCTGTCTCTCAAAACTGAACAGCATGAGACCTACGAGTTCTCAGGCTCGAAGGCCGGCCAGACGAGGTCGACGATCTTCTAGACGTGTCCCCGATCGCGCGAGTAACGCGATATGCGGTAGGTAAGTCACTCACCGAGGTGAGCTCCACATCTACCAAGGAGACGCCAACGACGCTAGGCGCCGTATCCCTAGAAAGGAGGTGATCCAGCCGCAGCTTCCGCTACGGCTACCTTGTTACGACTTCACCCCAGTCACCGACTCCACCTTCGACTGCTCCCTCCCTTGCGGGTTGGGCCACAGGCTTCGGGTGTTTCCAGCTCCCGTGGTGTGACGGGCGGTGTGTACAAGGCCCGGGAACGTATTCACCGCGGCGTTGCTGATCCGCGATTACTAGCAACTCCGACTTCATGAAGGCGAGTTGCAGCCTTCAATCCGAACTGGGACCGGCTTTTTGGGATTCGCTCCACCTCGCGGTATTGCAGCCCTTTGTACCGGCCATTGTAGCACGTTTGTAGCCCAAGACGTAAGGGGCATGATGACTTGACGTCATCCCCACCTTCCTCCGGTTTGTCACCGGCAGTCTCCTGTGAGTCCCCGACATAACTCGCTGGCAACACAGGACAGGGGTTGCGCTCGTTGCGGGACTTAACCCAACATCTCACGACACGAGCTGACGACAGCCATGCACCACCTGTAAACATGCTCCGAAGAGGGGCCAGGTTTCCCTGGCTTACATGCATATGTCAAGCCTTGGTAAGGTTCTTCGCGTTGCATCGAATTAAACAACATGCTCCGCTGCTTGTGCGGGCCCCCGTCAATTCCTTTGAGTTTTAGCCTTGCGGCCGTACTCCCCAGGCGGGGCGCTTAATGCGTTAGCTTCGGCACGGAAGGAGTCGACACCTCCCACACCTAGCGCCCATCGTTTACGGCGTGGACTACCAGGGTATCTAATCCTGTTCGCTCCCCACGCTTTCGCGTCTCAGCGTCAGTACCGTCCCAGAGAACCGCCTTCGCCACTGGTGTTCTTCCCAATATCTGCGCATTTCACCGCTACACTGGGAATTCCGTTCTCCTCTTCCGGACTCTAGCTAGGTGGTTTCCCACGCGAACTGAGGTTGAGCCTCAGGTTTTGACGCAAGACCTACCAAGCCGCCTACACGCTCTTTACGCCCAATAAATCCGGACAACGCTTGCCCCCTACGTATTACCGCGGCTGCTGGCACGTAGTTAGCCGGGGCTTCTTCTGCAGGTACCGTCACCCCGTAGGCTATTAACCCCGGAAGCTTCGTCCCTGCTGAAAGCGGTTTACGACCCGAGAGCCTTCTTCCCGCACGCGGCGTTGCTGCGTCAGGCTTCCGCCCATTGCGCAATATTCCCCACTGCTGCCTCCCGTAGGAGTCTGGGCCGTGTCTCAGTCCCAGTGTGGC
>JAXDGC010000581.1:0-3558 GCA_034665245.1 Solirubrobacteraceae bacterium
AGATCGAGCTGCTTTTCGGCCGCACGCGGCCCGATCAGGTCGAGCGCCGACTCGACGCATTCGCGCAGGTCGAACGGATGCACCTCGATGTCCATCCGGCCGGCCTCGATCTTCGAGAAGTCGAGGATGTCGTTGATGATCGTCAGCAGCGCGTCGCCGCTCGTCCGGATCGTCTCCGCGAAGTCCCGCTGCTCGTCGTCGAGGGTCGTCTCGAGGAGCAGCCCGCTCATCCCGATGACCGCGTTCATCGGCGTCCGGATCTCATGGCTCATCGCCGCCAGGAACGAGCTCTTCGCGGCGTTCGCGCCCTCGGCTGCTGTCGTCGCCTCCTGGGCCTCGCGGTAGAGCCGAGCGTTCTCGAGGGCGATCGAGGCCTGGCGGGCGAGCCCGACGAGGAAGTCGAGCTCGGCCTGGTCGAACGGATTGCCCTCCGTTCGCCAGACGCCGGCGACTCCGGTCACCCGGTCCCGGGCAACGAGCGGCGCGATCATCAATCGCTCGATCGAGGGCAGGTAGTCGTCCGTGCCCGGGATGTCCACGGTCCGCGGATCCTTGCCCGTGTCGTTGACGAACTCCGGCGTCCGGCTTCTGATCACGTCGCCGATGATCCCCTCGCCGACGAGGATCGTGTCGGCCCGGAGCGCCTCGGCAAGCTCACCGAGGGCGAGGATCGGGCGGTAGGCGCGCCCGTCGGCGTCGGCGAGGAAGAGCGCGACGGAGTCGGCCGCCAGGAGGGACAGGATCCGCTCGGCGATCCGCTCGAGGACGGCCTGGACGTCGAGGGTCGCCGAGATCTCCTGGCCGACCTCGGCCAGCGCGGCCATCTCGTCGCCCCGGCGGTGCGCCTCCTGGAAGAGCCGGGCGTTCTGGATCGCCACGCCCACGTTCGACGCGATCGTCGACAGCAGACGACGGTCCGATTCGCCGAAGCGGCCCTCCTGGGTCGTGCTCTGGACACTGATCGCCCCGATGGCCACGTCGCCGGCGATGATCGGAACGCCGAGATACGACTTCGCCTGGAGCCCGATCCCGCGATTCCCGATCGCATCCCAGTCGGCGGCGCGGTTGAGGAGCAGCGCCTCGCGCGAGAGCAGGATCCGCGACGTCAGCCCTTCGCCGAGGGCGAACGGCTCCTGGGTCGCCCGGACGCCGACCTCGTGGAAGTACGGGAACTCGATCATCGAGCGGGTCGTGTCGAGCAGCGCGACATAGACGATGTCCGCCTCGAACGTCCGGCGCATCTGCTCGCCGACGAGCTCGATGAGGTTGTCGAGGTCGAGCTGGCTCGCGAGCGCCTGGCCGACCTCGTTGACGGTCGCGAGCTCGGCGAGCCGTTGGCGCGTCTCGTCGATCAGGCGGACGTTCTCAAGGGCCACGCTCAGGCTCGAGGCCAGCGTCGTGAGGAGCTCGACGTCGGACTCGCTGAACGCGTCCTCGTGGTCGATGTTCTGGAGCGAGATCACGCCGCGCGTCTCGTCGCCGACGACGAGTGGTGCCCACAGGGCGGACTGGGGCACCTCACCTGGCAGGTTGAGGTCCTGCCCGAGCTCGATCATGTGGGCGCGCATCTCACGGTTGACGAGGATCGGCTTGCGCGTGTCCATGACCTGGCGGCGCGGCCCGACGAGCGGCATCGGCTCGTCCGGGAAGCGCACACCGCGCTCGACCCAGTACGGGAAGTGGACGATTTCCTGCTCGCGGTCGATCACCCCGATGTCGACGATCTGGGCGTCGAAGATCGCCTGGATCCGGTCGCCGACAAGGTCGTACATCGCCTGCATGTCGAGCTTCTCGGCGAGGCCGTGCTGGACGTCGTTGATCAGGGCCAGCTCCGCCGCGCGCTCGTTGGTCTCCGACAGCAGCCGTTTGGTCTCGTCGAACAGGCGAACGTTCTCGAGAGCCACGCTCAGGCTGGCCGCAAGGGTGGTCAACAGCTCGAGATCCGATTCCGAGAAGGCGTCATCCCGGTCGAGATTCTGGAGACTGATGACGCCGCTCACCTTCGACCCGACCGTGAGCGGTGCGAGCAGCATCGATTTGGGCGGCTCCCCCTGGATGATCGCGTTCTCGCCGGAGTCCATCGCGGCCTTCAGCTCGGGCTCACGGAGCCGCATCGGCTGACCGGTCTCGATCACGCGTTTGCGGAAGCTCCGGATCGGGATCGGCTCGTCGGGGAAGCGCACCCCGCGCTCGATCGTGTACGGGAAGTGGATCTGGCCGGCCTCCCGGTCGACGACCCCGACGTCGACGACCTGGGCGTCGAAGATCGCCTGGATCCGGTCGCCGACGAGGTCGTACATCGCCTGCATGTCGAGCTTCTCGGCGAGGCCGTGCTGGACGTCGTTGATCAGGGCGAGCTCGGCGGCTCGCTCGTTCGTCTCGGTCAGGAGGCGCTTCGTCTCGTCGAACAGGCGCGCGTTCTCGAGGGCGACACCCATGCTCGTCGCGAGCGTCGCGAGAAGCCGCTCGTCCGCCTCGTCATATGCGTCCTTCTGAGTGGACTCGAGGCCGATCACCCCGAGCACGCGGTCCCCGGCCAGGATCGGGACGCCGAGCCACGATTCCGTATGGAACGAGCCGACGGAGACCGCCCCACTCGCCTCTGACTGCGACTGGCTGCCGAACCGGAGGGGCTTCCGACTCCGGACGACGACCGAGGTGATCCCCTCGCCGAGCGCCATCGGGGGCGTCTGGTAGCGCTCGCCGCCCGCGAACTCGTACGGGAATCGGACCGTGTCGGTCGCCGGCTCGTACAGGGCGATGAACAGTCCGTCCGAGATGAAGATCGAGCGGAGGCGCTCGCCCACCAGTTCCACGATCGTCGCGAACTCGAGCTGCTCGGCGAGGGCCGCCCCGATCTCGTTGATGACCGCGAGCTCGCTCGCCCGCTGATCTGCCTCGGTCAGTAGCCGCTTCGTCTCGCCGAACAGGCGGGCGTTCTCGAGGGCCACGCCCATGCTGGTCGCGAGCGTCGAAAGCAGCCGGAGGTCGCCCTCGTCGTAGACGCCCTTCTTCGGGGATTCGACCGCGATGAGGCCGAGGACGCGTTCGCCGCTGAGGATCGGAACGCCTAGCCAGGATTCGGCCCCGGGGTCGTCGACCACGCCGACGGACTCGAGCCACTGCCGACGTTCGATCCGGTGGGCCTCCTCGAAGCTCGACAGGAGGAGGGGCTTGCCGGTCCGGAGGACGATCGAGTTGATCCCGGACCCGACGACGTAGGGCTCCGTGTGGACCGGCTGCCCGTCGAGGAGGTCGTACGGGACGGTGAGCAAGCCCGTCGCGGGGTCCAGGATCCCGACGTAGATCGTCCGGGCCGTGAACATCGCCCGGATCCGCTCGCCGACGAGGTGGACGATGGCCTCGAAGTCGAGCTGGCTGGCGAGCGCCTGCCCGATCTCGTTGATGACCGCGAGCTCGCTCGCCCGCTGATCGGCCTCCGTCAGCAGCCGCTTCGTCTCGCCGAACAGGCGGGCGTTCTCGAGGGCCACGCCCATGCTGGTCGCGAGCGTGGCGAGGAGCCGTTCGTCGGCCTCACTGAACGCGTTGACGTTGAGG
>JAXDGC010000582.1:0-4776 GCA_034665245.1 Solirubrobacteraceae bacterium
GTCGGCCTTGCCTTCGCCGCACCGCCACTACGCCGCTCAGGCGACGTGGACGACCACACCCGCGCCGCGGTCGTGGCCGCTCTCGGCGTCGCTGACGGCCAGGTTCGCGCAACGGCCTGGGTCGCCGACGGCCCGAACTGGTTGGCGGTCCTCCTCGACAGCGCCGACAGCGTGCTGGCGCTGCGCTGCGCGTATGTCGATCAGTTCGTCGGCGTCGCCGGCGTACGCGACGACGGCGATCTGGAGGTCCGCGCCTTCTATCCCGTGCAGGGCTCGATGGTCGAGGATCCCGTCTGCGGCAGCCTCAACGCCGGCCTCGCGCACTGGTTGCCCGGCGTCGGCGCCATGCGGCTTCCGTACGACGTGCACCAGGGAGCCGCCCTCGGCCGTGCGGGTCGCCTGCACCTCAGCGCCCAGGACGAGGCCATCTGGGTCACGGGAGCGACGCACACGCTGATCGACGGCACGCTGCGCGACGCAACCAATACCCGGCGACCAAGAACGCGCCCAAAGCCGACCTCTGGGCGATGAATTGAGCCGCCGCCGGCCGCGCGATCACGGAGATGAAACCAGCAGCCGTTGTGCCGCCGACCGAGCTGGCATGGGTCCGCTTTCGCGAACCCTGGACCTCCGACCAGGGAAGCGCGCGGCTCGGCAGTGGGAGGGTGGTCTCCGTGTTCCGGCTCGGACGCCCGCGGCGGGCTCTGATCGTGTCGGTCCTCGCGCTGCTCGCCGGCATGGGCGTCGTCCAGGACGCCGGGGCCGCCGGGCTGACCTGGAACAAGCCGGTGGCGACCGGCCAGGCGCCGTTCGCCCAGTACAGCACGGTCAGGGGACTCTCCTGCCCGACCACGTCGCTGTGCGTCGGCGTCTCAGACCTCGGCGCGGTCGTGCGCAGCACGAACCCGACCGCTGCAGCCCCGACCTGGGCGCGGGAGAACGTCGAACGCACCAGCGTCTGCAACGGCGGGGTCAACGCGTACTGCCCCGCGGGCTTCTACGCCGTCTCCTGCCCATCGACGTCGCTGTGCGTCGCCGTCGACGGCGTCGGTGACGCGTTCGTCTCCACCAACCCGGCCGCCGCGAACCCCACCTGGGCGAGATCGAACATCGAGGACTCGACCTTCGTGGTCGCCATCAGCTGCCTGTCGGCCAGCCTCTGCGTGGCGGTCGACGGGAGCGGGCGAGCGCTGGTCTCCCACAACCCGACCGCCTCCGCGCCCGACTGGGCGATCGCGTTCATCGACACCCACGCCCTCAGTGCGGTCAACTGCTCAGCGACCAACCTGTGCGTCGCCGTGGACCGCTTCGGCAAGGGGTTCATCACCACCAACCCGACCGCCGCGCACCCGACGTGGAAGGCCGCCACCATCGACTCCGACCCCTCCGCCGGCGACACCGTCTTCGGAGGCGTCTCCTGCGTCGGCACGTCGCTGTGCGTCGCCGTCGGCTACACGGCCCCGGGCGGCTTCACCCACGAGCGGGTGGCCATCACCACCAACCCGACCGCCGCCACGCCCACCTGGACGGCCGCCGACGCCGTCGACTTCAACTCCGTCGTCGGAGGGGGACCGAACGCCGTCAGCTGCCCCACCACCGCCTTCTGCCTGATGGTCGACGACCACGGACGCGCGCTCGTCTCCAAGGATCCGACCGCGGCCAGCCCGACCTGGACGCCCACTGAGGTCGACGGCATCCAGCCGCAGTCCGCCGTCGCCTGCGTGTCCGCGTCCTTCTGCGTCTCGACCGAGTCAGCCACCGGGAAGGTGGCGATCTCCAAGGACCCGGGGGCGGCGAGCCCGACCTGGACGCTGGCCCAGATCGACGGCTTCAACCCGCTCAACGCGGTCTCCTGCCCCTCGCTGTCCTTCTGCGCCGCGGTCGACGTCCAGGGCAACGTGCTGACCTCCGCCAACCCAGGCGCCGCCGCGCCCGTCTGGAAGAGCCTGCGCATCGACGATCAGGCGCCGCTGATCGCGATCTCCTGCCCGTCGCAGTCGTTCTGCGCCGCGGTGGACCAGGGCGGCAACGTGGTGGTCTCCACCAACCCGGCGGCCGCGAGCCCGGCATGGACGCTGACGCACGCAGACGCGAGCCCGTTCGACGGGGTGTCGTGCGTCTCGGCGTCGTTGTGCGTCGCCGTTGACCGCGGCGGCTTCGCGGTCACCTCCACCGACCCGGCCGGCGAGAACCCCGGCTGGTTCCTGACCCCGATCAATGCGTCCGGCTACGTCGGCGGGGTCTCGTGCCCTTCGGCCGCCCTGTGCGTCGCCGTCGACGCCGGCCACGCGCTGGTCAGCGCCAATCCCGCCGCCGACTTCCCGGACTGGACCACGACGAACGTCTACGCCAGCGGCGGGCTCAACGACCCGTCGATGTACGCCGTCTCCTGCCCGACCACGAACCTGTGCGTCGCCGGCAACCTGCCAGGCCAACTCTGGGTCTCCACGAACCCGGGCGCGCAGGACGCGACCTGGACGGCCCCGGCCGGCCTCGGCGGCCAGACCACCGGGATCTCGTGCCCGACGGTGAGCTTCTGCGTCGCCGTCTCCGGCTACGGAGGGCGGCTGGTCTCCACCGACCCCGCCGACCCGCAACCCACCTGGACTGAGACCGACATCGACACGCCCTACTTCATCAACGCCGTCTCCTGCGCCTCGCCGGCGCTGTGCGTCGCGGTCGACGGCGCCGGGCAGATCATGACCGGCAGCTACACCGGCACGCCGCCCACCCCGCCCGTCGCCTCCGCGCCGCCGACGATCAGCGGCACCACCACCAACGGGTCCCAGCTGGACGCCGCGCACGGCACCTGGAGCGGCGACCCCACCAGCTACGACGACCAGTGGCAGCGCTGCAACGCATCCGGAAGCGCTTGCGTGCCGGTCGCCGGCGCCACCGCGCTGACCTACCAGCTCGGAGACGACGACGTCGGGCACACCCTGCGCCTCCAGGAGACAGCGCACGGGCCCGGCGGCACGTCGGCGCCGTCGACCTCCGTGGCAACCGCGGTCATCACCACGCCCGCGCCCGAGCTGATCGCGGCGCCGGCGATCCTCGGCGCGACCACGGTCGGGGAGCTGCTGACCGTCGGGCACGGCATCTGGTCGGGCAGCCCGACCAGCTACGCCGACCAGTGGCAGCGCTGCGACGCATCCGGAAGCGCATGCGTGGCGATCGCCGGGGCCGCCGGGGCGACCTACCGGCTGGTCGCCGCTGACGTCGGGCACACCCTGCGCGTGCGCGAGACAGCCCACGGCGCCGGCGGCGACAGCGCCCCGGCGACCACCGAGCCCACCGCGGTCGTGAAACCCCTTCCGCCCGTCACGTCCGGACCGCCGGCGATCAGCGGCATCACCACCGCCGGGCACACCCTGACCGCCACCCACGGGACTTGGACGGGCAGCCCGACCAGCTATGAGGAGCAGTGGCAGCGCTGCGACAGCGCCGGCAGCGCCTGCACCCCGTTCGGGGCCACCGGCCTCGCCTACGGGCTCACCGACGACGACGTCGGGCACACCCTGCGCGTCCAGGTGACCGCCACCAACGCCGGCGGCAGCAGCGACCCGGCGACCTCGGCAGCCACCGCGGTCGTCAAGGCGGCACCGGTGCCGCCGGTGTCCTCAGCACCGCCGGCGATCACCGGCGCAGCGACCGCAGGGCAGCTGCTCACCGCCAGCCACGGGACATGGAGCAATGACCCGACGAGCTACACGGATACGTGGATGCGCTGCACCAACACCGGCACCGGATGCTCGCCGATCGCCAGCGGTGAGACCTACCGGCTGACGAGCAGCGACGTCGGCCACACCCTGCGCGTCGCCGAGTCCGCCACCGGCCCAGGCGGCACCGGCGCGCCGGCCACCTCGGCGGCCACCGCGGTCGTGCAGGCCGTCCCGACCGGTGGCGGCGGAGGTGGAGGAGGCACGCCACCAGGCGGCAACCCCGCTCCCCCACCGAAGATCGCCCGCGCCACGACCAGCGGCGCCGTCGTGCGCGTGACCATCACCTGCGCCACCGCGTGCACGGTGACGCTGACGATCACCGTCACCGTGACGCTCCGGCGGGGGAAGGTCATCGCGGTCAGCACCCGCAAGCGCAAGGTCATGATCGGCAAGGCCACCGCCACGCTCGCCGCCGGGCAGGAGCGCTCGGTCCGTGTCACGCTCAACAAGGCGGGCCGCAAGCTCCTCGCCGGCCGCAAGCGCTTCAAGGCGCGCCTGACGGTCGGCCGGCACGGCGGCCCGGTGTCGCGCGCGACGTTGACCTTCCGCCGTAAGCAGCACATCTGACCCGAGAGCGCGACGGATCACCCGTAAGCGCCCGGGCCGGTCACGGACGGACCGGCTTCGCGGTCACCCGCTCGCTCGTGTAGCTGAAAGTCTTGGCACCGAGCCTCTTGACGTAGCGCTCGACGTCGGCGTCGACCTCGCCGAGGAACGCGTCGACCGCGACGCGGTGGCCCCGTGCGTTCATCACCACGAAGTAGTGCCACTGCGTGAGGTTGTCCGGCTTGTTGGCCCCGCGGTCGGCCTCGACGATCACGTGCGTGCCGTGCTTGCTTGTCGCGCCCTGGATCCCCTTCCAGGCGTCCGCCCAGGCCTTGCCCGTCGCCGGCCAGCTCTCCGGGCCGGGCGCGATCTCGTAGCCGGAGGGCTCGTTCAGCGGGCTGCACGCCGAGGACGGCAGCGCCCCGGTCAGCAAGTAGTTCTGGGCGGCGGATGCCGCGGCGGGACAGTTCTGCGTGCACGGCCGCTTGTTGAACGCGGGCGCCGCCGG
>JAXDGC010000583.1:0-2541 GCA_034665245.1 Solirubrobacteraceae bacterium
TGCACGCACCAGGGCTGCGCGGTGGCCCCCGCCGGCACGCAGCTGCACTGCCCGTGTCACGGCTCGGCCTTCAACGCAGCGGATGGCGCGGTCCTCCACGGACCCGCCGCCTCGCCGCTGCCGGCGGCGGCCCGGCCGGATTGTTGGCGCCTGGGGCGGCGCTCGGCGTCTCGCCGGGCGCGGATCCACACCCGGCGAGAGTGAGTGTGGCGAGTCCGACCGTCGCGGCTCCGGTCACCAGCATCGAGCGCCGGGTCAACCAGCCGTCGGTGTCGTCCGTCGTCTCGTCCTGGGCCACCCCGGGACAGCAGTTCTTCCGCGTCGTCGTCATCGAACCCCCCACGTCGTCGAGACCCAACTTCCTGCAATGAGACAAACATCGGGCGTCTGCCGGGGCAAGCGACCAATTGGATGCCCGTCTGGTGCGCCCGCACTATTGGATTGCTGTCCTGTCCAGGGGTCCGTGTTGCGGGTTGATCATTTTTGGTCAGGGGTCCCCTAGGGGGTTCCCCTGAGGGGAATCGAACACGATAGAGGTAGCATCGGTACTCCATCGCACAGCACGCTGAACTTGTCGAGTACTCGCCCGATATGCGCCCGGCAAGTCTGTCAGGATGACTACGAAAGGCTCTCCGAAGAGCTGAAGAATTGCGTTGCCCAACACCTCCGAAGAGGGAAGAGTTCCATGCCTCACACCGTGAAGCTTAAGGCCCTTACCCGCCGGGACACCGAGGACGCCTTCGGCAACGACCTGGTCCAGCTGAGGTACAACGGTATGAATGTGTTCGACGCGCCGCGCAGTTTGAGCGCGGGCGGCTCGATCCCGATCAACCGTGATTTTCCCGTCGAAGGGCAGGCTGCGGTAAACCTTGTTGATCTCGACGGCCGCCCGCTTGATCCAGGCGACGCCCCAGGTACGAGGTATATTCTCGAGCGCGCGGCAGGTCAAGGGGATGTGCGGATACCGTTCGGTGGCGATGACAAGCGCCGGAAATACACCTTGCATTACGAGGTGGAATCGTTCCGGCCGAAAACAGGCAAGCGCGTGATGCGCTTTTCACTGACCTGGGGGGCGAGTTCGCCCCCTCTGCAACCGCGTCGGCAGCGTCGGGGCTCTCACCGGCCGTTCGGGGAGGTCTTCTCCGCCGTCGTGCGAATTCGTTCCCTTCCTTCCCGATTGATCAAGTGGTAACGAAGCCGAGCCATGGCGGTAGCATTCGCACCGGCGTTCCTGATGCTGCAGTGATCCAGCAGCTGGCCGATGATGCCCAGTTCCAGAATTCCGTGATCGATCGTCTGATAAAGAGGTCATCAGGGTTACGCCAGGCGGTGATCGTCCCGTAAGGGCATCACCTTGTCGGTGTAGAGCCCCTACCCCGCCGATCGACTTCTTGATCGATCGAGCCTGCTCCGACTACCATCGGCCGGCCAACCACGTGACGACTCAGCGAACGAGCAGTTGCCGGTCGTTTCAACAGGCGTTTCCTTCGCAGGAGTGCGGGGACCGCGCGAGGCGTCGTCTGCTGCGGTGACGGACGGGCAAGGTCGGTGCAAGGGAAGCCGAAGGTGGCGAGGTAGTCCCGCACGTAGATCGGCTCGAGCGGGGCGACCAGGCCGATGTACCCGTCCGGCCGCACCAGCAGGATCTCGCTACCCTGGCCAAGTTGCCGGGCTGCGGACGCGTCGGCCGGGGCGATCGGCACGATCTCGACCCGGACGGTCGTGTCAGCGATGGTGTCTCGCAACTTCTGCAGGGTTGCCGGGGCGGTCGGGGGGCCGGCGAGCAGCAGCGTCCACCGGTCATAACCGAGAAGGTGGTGGAGGTTGACCGCCTGGTCATGCCCGGGGGTGACCACCGGGATGTCGGGAATCCGGTCCCCGGCCCGTGGTCCGCGGCCGCGTCGCCCGGCCCGGTGCCAGGACAGGTCACCGCGGCGGTGGTTGCGGCCGAAGTCGCTCATCATCCACTCGGTCCGCCGTTGAACGCTCTCCGCCGACATCGTTGCCCTCAGGAACGCACATCGCAGCCGGTGCAGGGTTCGTGGCAGGAGCACCTCGGTGATGTTCAACCGCATGTCCCGCATCACGCCGAAGGCGAATGCACGCTGCTCGGCATCGTAGGAGTCCAGCAGGGCATCGGCGGCCTGCCCCCGATGAACTGCGGCGAGCTTCCATGCCAGGTTGTGCGCGCCGAGCATTCCGACGTTCATCCCGTGCCCGCCGATCGGCGCCCAGGCGTGTGCCGCGTCACCGGCGAGCAAGACGCGGCCTTGCCGCAGTCGGGTGGCCACGCGGTCCGCGACCCGCACCCGGTTGAGCCAGACCGGCTCGGTCAAGCTGAGCTGTAGATCGGGCAGTCCGGCGGCGCCGGCAACGAGCTCCCGCAGCTCCTCCAGGGTCGGTGGGTCCATGTGATCCGGATCGGGGTCGTCACGGACGATGAAGACCCGGTACCCGCCGTCCGGGATGGGGAAGGCGAGCACGGTCCGGTACGGAGCGAGGAAGAAGTACCCGTGACCCGGCTGGTAGGGCAGCGGCCAG
>JAXDGC010000584.1:0-2512 GCA_034665245.1 Solirubrobacteraceae bacterium
GGAATCGTCTTCCTTCACGTTCGGGGACGTCGTGGATGCGCGGTGGACGCCGTTCGTCCGGCAGAGCCGGGCCGGCTTCCAGCCGCTTCGATGCTGCAGGAGCGGTGGCCGCCCGTCGTCGGGGGGCCGGACGATCCTTGGCCTACGCCGCCCGGGGTACCGGCATGGGCGGTCGTATGCCGGTGGCGCTCGCGCGCGCCGTGACGACGAGGTCGCGCTGCGAGTCGTGGGCAACCGGGCATGTGCCGTCGCTCGCAGGCAGGCGAACGCTCAGGACCGCGGCGACCGCCGGCCCGACGTCTCCTCGCCCTCGGCGGACGACCCCGCTCTGGTTCCAGCCCTCGCGGTTCCCGGGGCGGGCGCGGGCGCCGGCCGGCCGTCGGGCCGAACCTCGGTGCGCGGACCGGGCTCGACGAACCCGGCCTGATAGGCGAGCGCGACGAGCTTCGCGCGGTCGCGTGCGTGGAGCTTCATCATCGCTCGGCTGACGTGCGTCTTGGCCGTTGCCGGGGTGACGACGAGGTGCTGCGCGATCTCGGAGTTGGCGAGGCCCATCGCGACGAGCGTCATGACCTCGCGCTCGCGCGCCGTGAGCTCGTCGAAGGGCACGGGCACCGGCCGGTCGGGGTGGGGCTGGGCCGCGAACGCCTCGATCAGCCGGCGCGTGTCCCGCGGCGCCAGCAGCGCCCCTCCGCCGGCCACCACCCGCAGCGCCCGCACCAGGTCGACCGGGTCTGTGTCGCCCATCAGGAAGCCGCAGGCGCCCGCGCGCAGCGCTCCCATCAGCTCGTCGTCGTCGTCGGAGGAGCTGAGGATCACCAGCCTGGTGCTCGCGAGCGCCGGCTCGGCCAGGATCCGGCGCGTGGCCTCCAGGCCGTCGAGGCCCGGCAGGCGGCTGTCCACCAGGACCAGGTCCGGCCGCGTCCGCCGTGCGACGGCGACCGCTTCGTCACGGTCGGCCGCCTCGCCGGTCACGCGGATGTCGCTCTGCTGCTCGAGCAGCGCGCGCAGGCCGGCGCGGGCGAGTGCGTTCCCCTGGGCGAGCAGCACACCGATCGCCGGCGCGGCGGTCGCGGCGGGCGGCTCGCGGACCTGCCCCTCCACGAACGTGAACCTGTTGGAGCTGTTCGTCGGACGGGGCGAGACCGACCTCGGTGCCATTGTGTTCCTTCGGGAGTGGGTATGGGCTGTCGTCGACCGGCAGCTTCGCGCCGCTGGTGCGCGGTGTCATCGGGGCCAGCGACTATCGCGCGCCCCCGCGAGCCGTACGTCGCGATTACCGCTGGCGGGGATGCGCGCGGCGCGCTTCGTGCGGCGGAGTGGCGGGCGGGCCGTGCCCGCACGCCGACGGGTAGGGACCCCGTGCCCGCGACGAGCGCCGCCGCGCTCAGCCCGCGGCCGCCCCGGCCGCCGCCGCGCCCAGAGGCGCCCGCCCGGCCCGCTCGCTCAGCGCCAGGAGCGCCGCCGGCACGATGGCGAGCGCGGAGATGGCGACCGCCCAGCCGAAGGTGCCTCCGAAGGCGCCGGCGAGCGGCTCGGCGGCGCCGCGGCCCTGCGGTGCGGACGCCCCGAACACGTTTGCTCCGGCGCCGGCCGCGGCGTGGACCTCCTGCTGCAGCACGACGGCCAGCAGCGCCGTGCCGATCGACCCGCCGACGCGCTGCAGCGCGTTCAGCGCGCTCGTCGCCCGCGGCACCTGGACGGACTCGAGCCGCGAGTACGCCGCCGCCAGCGCCGGCATCATCGACGCGCCCATGCCGACGCCGCGAACGACGAGCGCGCCGGCCAGCAGCCAGTGCGACGTGCCGGCGGTCACGAAGACGAAGGGCAGCGTGCCGAGGGTCACGATGATGGTTCCCGCGAGCACCACTCGGCCGCCCCCGGACCGGTCGGTCAGGCGCCCGGCGAGCGGCATGGCGAGCGCGGCGCCGATGCCCTGCGGCGCCATCAGCAGCCCGGCGTCGAGCGCGCTCAGGCCGCGGTCGACCTGGTAGTAGAGCGGGATGATCAGCATCGCGCCGAACAGCGATGCGCCGGTCGTGAGCGTGACGACCGACGCGGCGGCGAAGTGCCGCGAGCGGAAGAGCGCGACGTCGATGAGCGGTCGCGCGGCGCGGAGGGCATGAACCGCGAACAGGCCGACGAGCAGCAGGCCGGCGATGGCCGGGCCGATGGTGATGGCGCCGATCCCACCGGCGGTCTCGGCCTCCGACAGGCCGAACACGATCAGCGCGAGCCCGGGCGACAGCAGGGCGAGGCCGCGCCAGTCCAGCGGCCCGGCATCGTCGCGTCCCGCGTCGCGGGGCAGCAGCCGTGCGGCCAGGGGCAGCGCGAGCGCCGCGACCGGCAGGTTTACGAAGAAGATCCAGCGCCACGAGACGCTGTCCACGATCAGACCGCCGATGACGGGGCCGAGGACGGGCGCAAGCAGCGTCGGCACGCCGATGATCGACATCACCCGCCCGACGTGCCGCGGCCCGGCACTCTGGGCGAGCACGGTCATGCTCACCGG
>JAXDGC010000585.1:0-2811 GCA_034665245.1 Solirubrobacteraceae bacterium
TATCGCATGCCGCCGGGGCGCGGAGGAGGGCGTTTCGACGGGAGCGGCACTAGGCGACGGCAGGGTCCGAAGAGGGTCTGCGCCTGTTGCGGGCGTCGTTCCGGGCAAAGAAAAACCCGCCGTTTCCAGCGGGTTCCGAGCGCGCCCGACAGGATCGAACCTGTGACCTTCTGTTCCGTAGACCGCGGCTCTGAGGCATATATTTGGCTCTACAGAGCCAAACTTTGCCCTAGGGGTCGCCAAAAAGTCGCCAGAAAGTCGATTCCGCGGCCGTTTGGGCGCGGGACCTCATGCCCGCCACGCGCGCTCGCAACCGAGAGCGGGCGCGAGCTCGGCACGCGGACAGACGACCGCGTCTCGTCCCGAGCGAGCGTCGATGACTGAACTGGAGCGGCGCTCGCTTGGACGGGCGAAGGGAGGCGTGCCCACTGGTGCGCACCACGCCCGCCGCAGTGTCGCGAGGCATGGAACGCGCAGTCGTCGCATTTTCGCTTTGCCGCCGCTCAGGCTTCTCCGGCGGTGGGAGCGGTCTGCTCTTGCTCGACAGTGGCGACCCAGCTGCCGAGGAGGTTGAGCGCCTCGTCGGACTTGGAGCCGGGCTCGGCTGTGAAGGTCAGGAGGTTCAGGCCGGGGTCGGCGGCGAGCTCCATCATCTCGAAGGTGAGGGTGAGCTCGCCGACGACCGGATGCTGGAAGCGCTTGGCGCCGGTCTGGTGGAGCCGGACGTTGTGGTCGGCCCAGCGAGCGCGGAACTCCTCGCTGCGGGTCGAGAGCTCGCCGATGAGGTCGGTCAGCTCGCGGTCGTATGGGTCGCGGCCGGCCTCGGCTCGTAGCAGCGCAACGGCGTCATCGGCGCCGCGTTCCCAGTCGGGATACAAGTCGTGCGCCCTGGGGTTCAGGAAGTTGAAGCGGGCGTGGTTAGCCGGCCGTGTCGGGTCGCGGAACAGCTCTGAGTACAGGGCGCGTGCAAGCTGGTTGGCGGCCAGGATGTCCAGGCGGCCGTTCTGGACGAGCGCGGGCGCGCCGGTGACGGCATCCAGCAAGCGCTGCACGCCGGGCCGGATCTGCTTCGGCGCTGACCGGCGGCGCCTCTTGGCCATCGGCCCCGCCGCGCGGGCGAGATCGAACAGGTGCGCGCGTTCGGCGTCGTCGAGTTGCAGCGCGCGGGCGAGCGCGTCAAGCACGCCTTCAGACACGCCGCTGAGGTCGCCGCGCTCGAGGCGGGTGTAGTAGGGAACGCTGACTCCGGCCAGGACCGCGACCTCCTCGCGGCGCAGTCCGGGAACGCGCCGAGGACCGTAGGCCGTCAGCCCCGCCTGGTCTGGCGTGAGCTTGGCTCGCCGGGAGGTCAGGAACTCGCGGATCTCACTCCTAGTCCGCACGGACCCAGCGTAAACCCGCGCGCCCGCGCCTGGGAGACCCTGCCAGTACCCCTATCAATAGGGACTCTCACTCGGCCACGGACGGTGCTTCTCTTGAGCCCATGACTCCCACTACTGACAAGAAGACATGTTTCATCACCGGCGCCGGACGTGGCATGGGCGTCGACTTCGCCAAGGCCGCGCTCGCCGCGGGCCACAACGTCGTCGCCACCGGCCGCAACCCCGACGCCGTCGCAGAGGCGCTCGGTGACTCCCACGACCTGCTCGTCGTCACGCTCGACGTCACCCGCGGCCAGGACGCCGAGACCGCGGTCAACGCGGCCGTCGAACGCTTCGGCGGCATCGACGTCCTGGTCAACAACGCCGCCAGCCTCTACGCCGGCTACTTCGAGGAGCTCACGCCCGAGCAGATCGAGGCCCAGCTCGCCGTCAGCCTCATCGGCCCGATGAACGTCACGCGCGCCGTGCTGCCGGTCATGCGCAAGCAACGCTTCGGACACGTCGTGACGATCTCGTCATCCGCAGCATTCGCCGGCTACGAGGGCGGAACCGCCTACGCCACATCGAAGTTCGCCGTCGACGGCTGGATGGAATCGCTCGCCCCCGAGATCGCGCCCTTCGGCATCCACACGACGATCGTCAACCCCGGGTTCTTCCGCACCGAGCTGCTCTCCGACGCGTCGACCAACTACGCCGAGCCCTCGATCGACGAGTACGCCGAGCGCAGCGCCGCCCAGCGCGAGTTCTGGGAGGGCATGAACGGCCAGCAGGGCGGCGACCCCGCCAAGCTCGCCCAGGCCCTGCTGACGATCACCGAGCTGGAGCAGCCGCCGCTGCGCTTCATCGCCGGCGCCGACGCAATCGCAGCCGCCGAGCAGAAGCTCGCCGAACGCCAGCAGCAGATCGACGCGTTCCGCGAGCTCTCGTCGTTGCTCGCGCTCGACGAGGCCGAGACCGCCGCGGCCGCGAGCTGAACGCGCCCTCCTGGCCCGTTCACGCATCCACGACGCTCCGGCTCGCGCCTGCACTTCGACGGACAGCTTCCACGACCACAAGGAGTCAACTGTCATGAAACACATTTCGCTGGGCGGACTTGACGTCTCGCGCATCGGACTCGGCACGATGGCGATGTCCGGCTACTACCTCGACCCGGACAGCAGCGAGGCCGAGTCGATCCGCACCATCCAGCGGGCACTGGAGTTGGGCGTCACCCACATCGACACCGCCGAGATCTACGGCCCCTACGCCAACGAGGAACTCGTCGGCCGCGCACTTAAGGGGCGGCGCGACGATGTGGTCGTGGCGACGAAGTTCGGTTTGGTCTCCTACTCCGGCGGAGGCCCCGGAGTACTCGACAGCAGCCCGGCGAACATTCGGACTGCGGTCGAGGGCTCCCTGGAGCGGCTGGGTACCGACCGCATCGACCTCT
>JAXDGC010000586.1:0-2981 GCA_034665245.1 Solirubrobacteraceae bacterium
CGAGGCGGTTGCGGCGACGATGGACACCGCCGGCAAGGCCGTGCTCTTCTCCGGCGCGACCGTGCTGATCTCGCTCAGCGCCGTCATGCTCGTGCCGAGTCCCGCGTTCCGGTCGACCAGCCTCGGCATCATGCTGTCGGTCGTCTTCGTGCTCGCGGCGGCGCTCACGCTCCTGCCGGCCGCGCTGGCGAAGCTCGGCCCTCGGTTGGACAGGTTCGCGCTTCCATGGGTCCACCCGGGGACGCACGATTCGCCGCGCTCCGCGGCATGGGGCCGGCGGCTCTGGCGCCAGCCGCTGCGCTACGGCGTGCCAGCGCTCCTGCTGCTCGTGGTGCTCGCGCTGCCGGTGCTCTCGCTGAAGACCGCGATGCCCTCGATCAAGGTCGTTCCGCCGGGCGACAACTCCCGGCAGGGCTACGACGCGGTCCAGAAGGCGTTCGGGCCGGGCTCGACGGGTCCGCTCCAGATCGTCGCTCCGAGGGCGGATGCCGCCCAGGCTGCAGCGGCGGCGCAGCGCGATCCGGGCATTGCGGGCGTGCTGCCGCCGCTGCAGGGCGGAGGCGGCATGGCGCTCGTGCGGGCGATCCCGACGACGGACCCTTCGGCAACGACCACAGGCACGACGATCGATCGTCTGCGCGCGGCGCTGCCGCAGGCGGCCCTCGTCGGCGGCCCGGTGGCGGAGAACCACGACCTCCAGGCGACGCTGTCCGCCAAGACGCCGCTGGTGATCGGCGTCGTGCTCGGCCTCAGCTTCCTCCTGCTCATGGTCGCGCTGCAGGCGCCGCTGATCGCCGCACTCGGCGTCGTCACGAACCTGCTGGCGACCGCGGCTGCCTTCGGAGTCGCGAAGTGGATCTTCCAGGACGGCGTCGGGCACTCGGTGCTCGGCTTCGAGCCACAGGGCTTCCTGGACGCGTGGGGACCGGTGTTCTTCTTCGCGATGATCTTCGCGATCTCCATGGACTACACGGTCTTCCTCCTCGCATCGGCGAAGGAGCACTGGGAGCGCTCGGGCGGCGATGCCAAGGCCGCGATGGTGGGCGGCATGGCCAGCTCGGGACGCGTCATCTTCGCCGCCGGCGCGGTCATGGTCGCGGTCTTCGTCACATTCGCCTTGAGCGGCCCGCTGCCGCCGAAGGAGATGGGCGTGATCCTCGGCGTCGCGGTCCTGCTCGACGCTGCGCTCGTGCGGCTGCTGCTCCTGCCCGTGATGCTGCGCCTGCTCGGCAAGTGGGCGTGGTATCTGCCGAAGCCGCTCGACCGCCTGCTGCCTGCCGTCCGCTTCGGACACGCGTGACCACCCAACGACCTCCTCATGCGCGATCCCGAGACCTGTGGAAGCCCATCTACGGAACCGAAAGCGCGCTGGCCCGAATGGACAGTGGTCGGGAGCGGTGGCGGCCCGACCCCCGGCGATCGTCGTCGCCGTGTTCGCGGCGCTGCCGGGCTATGAGCGCTGGGAGCGCTGCCAGCACCCGCGGTAGCCGGCGTGAGAGATCGCCGGCCTGCTCGGCTGGGAGGCCGAGCGGGGCAGCGAGCACGCGGCGCTGGTCGTCCCGGTAGGCGTAGACGGCCGGGTCGTCGAGCGCGATCGGCAGCCGCGCGTGGGCGCGCCGCAGCGCCTCGTCGAGCTGCGCCGCGGGCACGTCGAACCGTGTCCAGTCCAGTCCGGCGTCACGGTCGGCACGCGCCTGCCCGTCGATCAGTGCTCGCACCGCGGCCATCGTCAGCCGGGTACTGTCGAGGCCGGTGATGCCGTAGCGGCGCAGCACGATCTGAGCGTGCGCGTCTGGGCTTGGCCAGCTGTCGGGGTCGTTGGGGTCCACTGGCTCGTTGGCCGCGAGCCGCGTGAGCGCCCGCCAGCTCAGGCTCTGCAGCACTCGTGCCGAGATCGGGCCGCAGCGCCGCAGCTGCGCGGCGGCCTCGGTTTCGCGGGCTCGCTCGAGTAGCCGCATGCGTTCGAGCTGCTCGGACGCCGAGTTGGCCCAGCGGTCGCCGAGCGTCAACGACCGCCCGGCGATGGTCGGGTCCACGGGCGCGTGTACTTCCGTAGAGGGGGAAGAGTCATGCATTTGAGCCTCCTGTAATTGAAGGTTGAATTCACCGCGCCGGAACGGCCGGCCGCGCGCGGATCCCAGCGCCAGCGGGCCCACGCTGCGACCCGACGTGGAGTGAGCGCCGGCCGCTCGTGGTCGAGCCAGACCGGCAGCGTCCGGTCAGCGCAACACATGACCGGTGCGGCGACGGCGTCCCACGAAAGCGGGTCGCTGGCGGACTCGCCACATCACCAGCACTGTGGACGCGTCATAGGCGCGGAGGGGGGAGTGTGCGACCGCGCTGCGATCGGCCCAAGCCGTCGCGCTCGTCGACGCGCATCGGACCTGCGCTTGTCCTGCCGATGCGCTGGGGAGTACGGTCGACATCGTGCACAAGGCGGAACGCACTGGGCTGGCGAGATCGGACTGGTCCGGTCGCACGGCTCAGGCGCCGAGCGAGACGCCGAGAACCCCCGCCGCCCGCGCGTTGGCGCTCCAGCGCACCGCCGGCAACCGCGCCGTCGTTGCCATGCTGCAGCGCGACAGGACGAAGACCAAGAAGACCAAGAACGCACGCCTCCGCAAGACCCAGGAGGAGCAGGAGCGCACCTACACGCTGCCGGAGAAGCGCAAGGGCAGCCCCAAGAAGAGTCAACGGATCAAGCACGACGAGGACTACGAGAAGGCGATGACGAAATTCGCGCGCGCCATCCTGATCGACTCCGAGGGCAACGTGCACGTCGGCGGCCACGCGAAGGGACGCCACGGCGGTGTCACGGACGAGTACCTGATTGCGCGCAACATCCCGGTGGCGTCCGCATTCGACGACGGCGACGACCAGGTGAAGGCGGTCGTCGCCATCCTTATGGAGGCCCGCTCCGAGCTCCAGCAGTGGCTCGAGGACGGCGACAGCCAGCACGGCGTGACGATCGACCGCCCCGA
>JAXDGC010000587.1:0-4623 GCA_034665245.1 Solirubrobacteraceae bacterium
ATCGGCGCGGCGATCCTGCTGCTCGCCCGACGCTACCTGCCGGCGCCGAGCGCGGCCGAACGCCGGCCCCAGGCGATGGACCCGCTCGGGGTCGTGCTGCTGGGCGCGGCGATCCTGTGCATCCTGCTCCCGTTCATCGAGCAGCGCACGTGGCACAGCTCGCTGGGCCTCGCGCTGTTCCCGCTGGGCGCCCTGCTGCTGGTCGTGTGGGTGCTGCACGAGCGCCGCTATGGCCGCACCCGCGAGCCGCTCGTGTCGCTGGACCTGTTCCGGATCCGCTCCTACGCGCTCGGCGCCCCGGTGGGCCTCATCTACTTCGCCGGGTTCATCGCGGTGTTCTTCATCCAGACTCAGTACCTGCAGCTGGGGCTGGGCTACCCCGCGTGGAAGTCGGGTCTGGCCGTCACGCCGTTCGCCATCGGCAGCGCACTTGTCTCGGCGGCGGGCAGCCCGCCAGGCGCTGCGCCGCGGCCCCAAGCTCGTGGCCTTCGGGCTCGCGATGGTGCTCGTCGGGCTGGCGGGAGTCTGGGTCGCGGTCGGCGCCCATCCCGGCAACGACGTCGCGCTGTGGATAGCACTGCCGCTGCTGATCGCCGGCCTCGGCGGCGGGCTCGTGATCTCGCCCAACCTGACCCTCACGCTGACCGAGGTGCCGGTCCAGCGCGCCGGCAGCGCCGGCGGCGTGCTGCAGACGGGACAACGGATCGGCACGGCCGCCGGCATCGCGATCACCGGCAGCGTCTTCTACAACCAGCTCGCGTCATCGCACGGCGACTTCGCATCGGCGTTCCGCCACGGCATCGTCAGCATCGCCGCGTTCGTCGCCGCCGCGCTCGCGCTCGTGCTCGCGGACGCGTTCACCCGCGACTCCTGAGCGCCCGCTAACAACATGCTGTCGCTTCTACCTGGTGGGAAAGCGCCGCGTCGGTCGTCGTATCAGGGCCAGGCGGCCAGGCCACGCGGCAAGAGGAGGAAGGGGAACGGCGACTCTTGGAAGTCCAGTTCAGACGAAGACGCCGTTGCGTGAGCGACCGATCTGCGCGTAGCCGCGATCCGTGCTGGCCTGCCCTGAGCTGAAGGAGAAGCCCCATTCCTCGCCGCTGCAGTGGGCGGTCGAGCGAGCTGGTGCAATGTCGCCCAGGAACGCCGCTGGGTCCTCGGGTGGCACGGTTGCGCCCGAGCCGCGCTGCTCGAACGGACCGGTGGCGCGCCACTCTATGCGGAAGCTGACGGTCGCGGGGAGCTGGTTGGGGCCGAAGAATTGAAACGAGTCGACAACCGGGACGTCGCGCATCTCGAGCACCGCGCGTCGTCCGTTGCGGCTCACCCTCAGGTTTCGCTCGTCGGCGGGCACCGTCCAGAAGAACCCGGACGCCAGGATCCCACCATTGTTGTCGTGGACCTGGGTGGCCGGCGTGCCCGTACCGGGCACGAAGAGATCTATTCAGATGAAGCCGAAAGTGCCGAAGCGGCGGTGCCCGGTCCGGTCGATGTAGGTGCCCCGAAACGTGCGCAGGTCCGTTTCAAGGTCATAGCGCGTCCCATCACTACCCGTCGCGGTGCCGACGTGGAACGCTACCGCCGAGAATCCGTTGAAGTCCCGGATCGTCGTCGGCTCGACGTCGAGGCCTTGGAGCTGGCCGCCGCTGAATGGCAGCGTCACATCGGTCGGGCCGGGCGACCAGACGTGGATGACCTGTGTGTCCGAGATCGCTATCCCACCGGGGATCGGCTCGGGTGGGACCGGGAGACGAGCATGGCCGTGGTCGTGAGCGACTGCGCCCTGCGGACGGGTAGCTGATGCAGCCAACCCGGCTGCAACACCAGCAGCGCCTTGGATGGCGGCCCGCCGTGTGAGCGTCTCCGCGACCATACGGCGATGCTCCTCCGCTGCGGCGAAGGAGTCAAGATCTCCGCCGCAGCTCTGCCCATCGGGGCAAAGCAGCACGCCGGGCGAAGTCTCAAACTGCCGAGCCGGTCGGGCACCACCCTCCTCGCACGCGCTCTCTGCCGGAACGGGCAGCCCGTGCGCTGCACAGCTGGTCCGCTCGCAGTTCCTGTGGCACAGTGAAACGGCCGATGACAGGCGACGCGACCCGCACCACGATCAATGAGTTGCTCCACACTGCCCGCCGCCGACTTCGAAGACTCGGACCCCAACAAGCGTGCGACGCGATGGCCGGCGGCGCGGTCTTGATCGACATCCGCTCCGAACGTCAGCGCGAGCGCGACGGCGTGATACCGGGCGCGCATTTCGTCCCGCGCAACGCGCTGGAGTGGCGACTAGACCCGGCGTCCGGACACAGCGACCCGTCGCTGGGCGAAGGCCTCGACCGCCTCGTAATCCTCGTGTGCGACGAGGGATATCAGTCGAGCCTGGCGGCAGCCACCCTCCAAGATCTGGGGTTCCCACGCGCGACTGACCTCGTCGGCGGATTCCAGGCGTGGAGAGCAACGGGGCTCTCCGTCGAGCCCCACCGGCCTACCTGATCTCGCCGCAGGCTCCGCTGCCGCCCGATCAGGAGTCGCGAACCCCGCTCTACAACTTCAAGTAGGGCGAGGGAGCTCTCGAGACTGCCGCATCTAACGACGAAAGAGCGTCTCCGCTCGGGTACCCGAGGCGCCTGCTTGGACCAGGACGGAGAAGCGCGGGGCCGCGCGTGGGGAGTGCCGCTTTGCGCGATGAGCGGGTGTCGCCGCGTTTGCCGCGGTGGCTCGGATCGCGGCATAGGTTCCCCTTGCGCGGGCTGGCCGTTGGTGAGCCGCCGATGGCGAGAGGGGTGGACGTGTGCCCGCCGGGGCGCGATGATGGGCCATGTTCGCGGTCCTCGTGGTGGTGTTTGCGTTGGCTGCGGCCGTCGCCTTCACGGTTGTGGCGTATCGGCGCAACTGGAGGTGGACCGGTCTGCCGTCTGACCCCGGCGACGGCACTCCTGCGGCTCCGCCGCAGCCGGCGAAGACGTTGTGGGATTGGCTGCAGCTCTTGATCGTCCCGCTGGTGCTCGCCCTCGCTGCGTTCGTGCTGAACGCCGCCCAGGTCGCTCGCGATCGCAAGCAGGAGGAGCGTCGCGCCGCGCAGGAACGAAAGGTGGAGGAGCGCCGCGCTGCGCGCGATCGAGCGAGTGCCGAGGATCGCGCGCGAGAGGAGACTCTCGCCGCGTACCTGCGGCAGATGTCGGATCTGATGACGCGCGGCGGGCGTGCGACCGCAGACACGCAGACGCTGGCGCAGACGCTCACGCTCGTCGCACTACGCCGGCTCGACGGGGCACGCAAAGGGCTCGTCGTGCAGTTCCTGCACGAAGCAGAGCTGATCGCGGGGGCAGCGACGCCACCGACGCGAGAGGGATTCGTCCCTTCGGCGGGCTGTGGATTGCCAGGCCAGCACGCATGCCGCCGAATCGGCGTATCGGTGTCCCTGGACAACGCGGACCTGCGCGGGGCGGTCATGCCGTCGTTCCTCGGCTCGTCGCTCTCAGGCGCCGCTCAGGGGCCCGTGACAACGGCCGGCGCCGCCGCCCAGACCGTCGGCTGGTTCGACGGTGCCGATTTGCGGAACGCCGACTTTCATAGGGTTACGCTGAGCGGCGTCACCTTCCGTTTCGCGGATCTCCGTGGCGCAAACTTCAGCGGCGCCTTCTTGGACAGAGCGAGATTTGAGGGAGCCTGCCTCAGCGGGGCACGGTTCGACCGCGTCAAGGTGGACCATGCCGACTTCAGCAACACCGAGGGTCGCGGCGTCGACTTCTCGAACGCCCGACTCACGACCGCCACCTTCACGCACGCGAGGCTCATCGATCTACGACTCTCCGGCGCGTCGACAACCGGCGTCCGCTGGCCTCGCGGCTGGACGCCCACCGGACTCCAGATGAGCGACGCCGAGGCGCGCGGTCTATGCACCGGCCCGCAGAAGTGACGGGAGCGCCGCCGGCCTCCCATCGACTCGTCGGGCCTATGGACCGCTGCATTCGATGCAAAACGAGAGCCGGGCGTGGTCGACGCTCACTGTCGCTTCGCCTGCTAGCGAGAGTCCGGCTTCGCCGGGGCGGAGTGCTCTCCCTTGGGCCGCGTCGAAGGCGAGCTGCGAGCGTCATTGCGGACCTTCTGCTCAGTGCCGCTTTGCGCGAGAAGCAGCTACGACCCAGGCCCCTTGCGTTGCCGTTCTCCTCGTTCGCTCCCTCAGTGCGAGTGGCCGGCGTTTCGTAGATGCGGCGGAACGAGGGCCTTGGGGTGCCCCGTCGTCCAGATGACCACGAGAATCGTGCCCGCACCACAAAGGTAGAGCAGTGTCGCGGCCACGAGCACCGTAGACAACGTCGTGGCCTTCTCGGTGGCTCCGGTCGCGCCCGTGGCCAGTGAGAGCGGGAGAAGGATGGCTGCGCTCGAGATGAGTGCCGGTGTTGTGCGCTGGCTCCGTATCGGCCGGCAGTCCCACGGGTTAGGCTCGCCCCGCCACAGCAGGCGAACCTTCGTCAGCGAGGCGATCAAGGCCGCCTCAAACAACACGGCGACGACAACGAACCCCGCGATCACGGGTCCATTATCGCCGCCCGGCTGTAGCTCGCGTGGCGGTGATCGCTTTGGGTGTCGCCTTCGCAGCAGCTCACCTCGTCACTGCTGCTT
>JAXDGC010000588.1:0-2727 GCA_034665245.1 Solirubrobacteraceae bacterium
CGCCCTGGTCGGAGAGATCATCATCCTCACGATCTTCGACCTGGTGGTCTTCGGCAGCGGCGGCAGCAACGCCGACGGCATCCAGTTCGAGTCGCTGAACCTGTTCAAGCTCGGCAGCCCGGGCCCGGGCCTCGCCGCCGGCGTCGGCCTGTTCCTGGCCTTCTGGTCGTGGGTGGGGTTCGAGGCGATCCCGAACTACGCGGAGGAGTCCAAGAACCCGAAGAAGATCATCCCGCGGGCCACGCTGATCTCGGTCGTCGCGCTCGGCATCGGCTACGTCATCACGTCGCTGGCGTTCGTCTCGGCGTTCCCGGGGGACACCCTCGTCAAGGTCGCGGGCAACGCCGACAGCCCGCCGTTCTTCCTCGCCATGCAGCAGTACGGGAACACGTTCCTGAAGGACGTCATGCAGGTGCTGATCCTCACCGGCTCGTTCGCCTGCGCGATGGCCTTCCACAACGTGACGATGCGCTACTTCTACGCGATGGGGCGCGAAGGAGTCCTGCCGCGCTCGCTCGGCAAGACGCACCCCAAGTACAAGTCGCCGTACGTCGCGAGCATCACCCAGACCGTGCTCGCCCTCGTGCTCGTGCTCGCGTGGGGCGTCGGCTCCGGCTTCAGCTACGCCGACGCGTCCGACACGGCCTACGTCCGCATCTACACGATGATGGCCGTCCAGGGCGTGGTCTGGCTGCTCGCCATCCAGGCCGTGTGCGCGCTGGCCGTGCTGGTCTGGCACCGCCGTCACAAGCACCCGGACAGCTGGCTCGTCGTCGTGCTCTGCCCGATCATCGCGATCGTCGGCCAGGTGTTCGCGATCTATCTGCTGTTCAAGAACATCCACGTGCTGGCCGGCACGATCAGCTACGCGGACCTGATCGGCCCGATCGCGATCGTCGGCGTGGTGCTCGGCCTCGGCTACGCGTTCTTCCTCAAGGCGACGGACCGCAAGAAGTTCGACATGGTCGGCCGGATGCTCGACGAGGGCGCGATCGACGAACCGGCGCCCGCGACCGCGCCGGCCTAGATGCTCGATCCACGTCCGCGCGCCGGCGCGGACGTGGATCCTGATGCCGGCGAACGTCGACGTAGGCTGAGTAGGAGTCGGTGCGAAGCGGCCCGGCGGCCACGAGTGTCGCGTCGATCGGCTCCTGGCCCATCGAGACGACACTCGTCGTGCGCTGACGAATGTCGTCTAAACCCCCGTATGGGTGGTCGAGGCGACATTCGTCGCCTCGCGGCGGCTCGCTCCCGACTCCTACCCAGCCGCCGTGGACGTTCGAGAGCTCCGCGGGTTGTGGAATCACCCATCTACTAGGCCGGGGCCCCCGCGGCCGCGTCAATCGCCGCCTCCAGCTGCCCGCTCAGCGGCGCGCCCTCCACGAGCGCGCCGTCGAGCGCGGCCGTGCCGATCGTGAACGCCCAGGCCCCGCAGGCCTCGAGCGCGCGGATGCGATCGACGGAGTCGACCGAGCCGGCGCAGATCACGGGCAGGTCGGTCGCGCCGACGACGGCGCGGACCAGCGCCTCGACGTCGCCGTCGTAGCGGTAGGCGAGCAGGTTGATGCCGTCGACGCCGAGGGCCGCGGCGCGCTCGGTGTCGGCGACGATCTCCTCGATCGAGCCGCGCAGCAGGCATGGGTGGCCGACGATCTGCCCGACGTAGGGCCAGAACTTGATCCCCGTCCCTTCGAGAATCTCCTGCACCGGCTCGATCAGGGTGCCGCCGATCAGGTGGTCGGGGCCGATCTCGGCGGCGGCCCGCGCCGAGGCGAGCGTGTCCTCCTCGGTCTCCGACACGACCTCGATCCAGCTCTCGTGGCCGTTGGAGCGGATGTCGGCCATGAGCGCCTTCAGCTCTTCGGTCGGCAGCCCGACGTCCTTGCAGCCGACGTGGCGCAGGCCACTGCCGGCGACCGAGGCGTAGACCTCGCGGGCGTCCTTCAGCGTGACGTCGTCGCGGGTGAGCATGAAGATGAACTCGATCATTCTGGACTCCCTGATTGTGCGGCGACGACGGCGGAGTTGTCGGACAACTGGTACGCTACCACCGGTCCAAACGGAGGAGGATGCAGGTGCGCGCAGCGATCTGGAACGGGCCGGGCAGCATGGAGATCGGCACCGCGCCGGATCCGGTGTGCCCCGAGGACGGCGTCCTCCTGCACGTGCTCGCCTGCGGCGTCTGCGGCACCGACGTGCGCTCGTTCTACAACGGCGACCGCCGGATCGAGGCCCCGTGGGTGCTCGGCCACGAGATCTCCGGCGAGGTCGTCGAGATCGGCGCGCGGGCGGAGGCCGAGGCCGAGGCGAGCGGCATCGCGCTCGGCGACGCGGTGCACTGCATCTCGACGCTCAACTGCGGACGCTGCCGGATGTGCCGCGGCGGCGCCGAGAACCTGTGTCTGAACGGCGAGCTGATGGGCTTCGACCACCCCGGCGCCTACGCGGACCGCGTGGCGATCCCGAACATCGCGCTCAAGAACCTCTTCCGCATCCCCGACGGGCTCTCGCCCGCGCACGCGACCTTCGCCGACCCGCTGTCCGACGTGATCTGCGGGCACAAGGACATCGCGATCGGCCTCGACGACGTCGTGGTCGTCATCGGCGCCGGCCCGGTCGGCACCGCGCACGCCGCGCTGGCCCGTTTGCAGGGCGCCGGCCAGGTGCTGATGCTCGAGCGCGCCGCCGGCCGGCTGGAGCTCGCGCGGGCGATCGTGGGCGACGATC
>JAXDGC010000589.1:0-2589 GCA_034665245.1 Solirubrobacteraceae bacterium
GGGCGACCTGGGTCGCGCCGTGCTGGTCGACGAGCCACGTGATGTAGTCGTTCATCTCGCGCTTGGTCAGCGCCGCGTTCAGCTCGCGGATGTCGTCCTCGTCCAGCGACTCGACGTCCCGCTCCAGCACGTCGGCCAGGGCGAGCCGCAGCTCGTGGTTGAAGATCGCCCGGCCCGATGTGGTGAGCGCGCGCGTGCCGTCGGCACGACGCACCCAGATCGGCTCCTGGAGCCCGACCTGGCCGTGGTCGTAGGCGAGCTCGACCTCCTCGGCGCTGCCGAAGATCGCGATCTTGCGGTCCTTCGGCGGATCGGCCGCCAGTGCGGCGAGATCCTCGATGCAGTAGGTGAGGTAGTAGAGCCCGATCACCATGTCCTGCGACGGCGTCGCGAGCGGGCGCCCGTTGGCCGGCGACAGGATGTTGTTCGACGACAGCATCAGGATCCGGGCCTCGGCCTGGGCCTCGACCGAGAGCGGCAGGTGCACCGCCATCTGGTCGCCGTCGAAGTCGGCGTTGAACGCGTGGCAGACGAGCGGGTGGACCTGGATCGCCTTGCCCTCGACCAGGATCGGCTCGAACGCCTGGATGCCCAGGCGATGCAGCGTCGGTGCGCGGTTCAGCAGCACCGGATGCTCGGAGATGACCTCCTCGAGCACGTCCCACACGGAGGGCACCATCGAGTCGACCATCTTCTTGGCCGCCTTGATGTTCTGCACCTCCTTGCGCTCCACGAGCCGGCTCATGATGAACGGCTTGAAGAGCTCGAGGGCCATCAGCTTCGGCAGCCCGCACTGGTGCAGCCGCAGATGCGGGCCGGCCACGATCACCGAGCGGCCCGAGTAGTCGACGCGCTTGCCGAGCAGGTTCTGGCGGAACCGGCCCTGCTTGCCCTTCAGCATGTCGGACAGCGACTTCAGCGGGCGGTTGCCCGGCCCGGTCACGGCACGGCCGCGGCGGCCGTTGTCGAACAGCGCGTCGACGGCCTCCTGCAGCATCCGCTTCTCGTTGTTCACGATGATCTCGGGCGCGCCGAGATCGAGCAGCCGCTTGAGGCGGTTGTTGCGGTTGATGACCCGGCGGTAGAGGTCGTTCAGGTCGCTGGTGGCGAACCGGCCGCCGTCCAGCTGGACCATCGGGCGCAGCTCCGGCGGAATCACCGGCACGGCGTCGAGGACCATCCACTCGGGCTTGTTCTCGGACTTGCGGAACGCCTCGACGACCTTCAGCCGCTTGATCGCGCGCTGCTGCTTCTGACCCTTCGAGGTCGCGATCTGGTCGCGCAGGTCTCCACCCAGCTGGTCGTTGTCCTCGCGCGTCAGCAGGTCGCGGATCGCCTGGGCGCCCATGCCCAGGCCGACGTACTCGCCGAAGCCCCACTCGGAGCCGAACCGGTCCTTGAGCTCGCGGGCGAGCTTCTCGTCGCCGACGACCTCCTTCGGCCCGATCTCCCGGAACTTCTCCCAGGCCTGATCGAGCGTCTGCAGGCGCTCGTCGTAGAGCTCGTCGGTGTCCTTGCGGCGCTGGTTGATCTCCAGCACCATCTCGCGCACCTTCAGCGCCCACGCCTCGATCTGGCGGTGGTCGTCGCGCGTCATCTTGCCGTCGGCCTTCAGGCAGAGGTCGTTCGCGCTCGCGCGGAGCTCGTAGCCCTCCTCCTCGCGGTGCTCGGCGGCATCGCGGACGAGGTCGGCCAGCAGCCCGTTGCCGAGGCCGCGGGCCTTGTCCATCTCCTTCAGCTCGCCGAGCGTCGCCATGATGGGCGCGTCGGCCGGCGTCGCGCCGCCCTCCTCGCCCGCCAGGTAGGCGGTGACGCGGTCGAACTGCTTGCGGGCGTTGCCCTTCGCGGTGCCCTTGCCGGTCTCGATCGTCTCGAGCACCGGGGCGAGGGCACCGAGCGCGTGCTCGGCCGCCAGCGCGATGGTGTCGAGCTCCTTCGAGCTCAGCTTGCGGTCCTCGCGGACGGCCAGGGAGTGCACGAGCTCGCGCACCTTCTTCGGGTCCTCGCCGCCGATGCGGGACGCGAGGTCGCGGAGCAGGCCGGAGGCCAGCTCGCGGGCGTCGTCGAGGACGAAGCCCTGCTCCTCGGCCCACGAGCCGAGCATGCGCGCCCAGTACTCGTCGTCGTCGTCGAAGCTCTCGCGACCCCCGGAGACGAAGAACTCGCGGCGGCGCTGGAGGCGCTCCTCGACGAAGCCGATCTCCTCGGCCCGCTCGGTCTCGAGCTGCTCGCGCTCGGAGAGGATCTTCCCCTCGAGCTCGTTCAGGTCGGCCTCGCGCTTCTCGAAGTCGACGTACGTGCAGATGTGAGCCGCGAAGTAGAGGACCTTCTCGAGCTCCTTCGGCGCGATGTCGAGCAGGTAGCCGATGCGGCTGGGGACGCCCTTGAAGAACCAGATGTGCGAGACGGGCGCGGCCAGGTCGATGTGACCCATGCGCTCGCGCCGCACCTTCTGGCGGGTGACCTCGACGCCGCAGCGCTCGCAGATGATGCCCTTGTAGCGGACGCGCTTGTACTTGCCGCAGTAGCACTCCCAGTCCTTGGTGGGACCGAAGATGCGCTCGCAGAAGAGGCCGTCCTTCTCGGGCT
>JAXDGC010000590.1:0-2568 GCA_034665245.1 Solirubrobacteraceae bacterium
ACGGGCCTTGACCGTGGAGAACGTGTCCAGCGCACGGTCCAGCGTCGGACGGTCGTGCGTGGCCATCACGCTGGTCCGCAGGAGCGCTCCGCCCGGGGGCACGGCGGGGTGCAGCGCGGTGTTGACGAACACCCCGGCGTCGTAGAGCGCGCGCCACAGGAAGACGGCCTTCCAATCGTCGCCGACCAGCACGGGCACGATCGGCGACACGACGTCCCCGCCCATCACCCCCGGGACGGCGAGCTGGTCGGCGGGCGGTGCCGGCAGCGGCTGCGCCGCCACGACCGCGAACCCGCGCTCCTCGAGGCCGTCGCGCAGGTAGCGCGCGTTCTCGAGCACCGCGTCCATGAGCGCGCGGCCGTCGGCGGAGCGGACGACGCGCAGCGCGGCGAGCGCCGCGCCGGCCGCCGCCGGGACCGACGAGGCGGTGAAGAGGAACGCGCGCGACTGGATGCGCAGGAACTCGATGACCTCGGCCGAGCCGGCGACGAAGCCGCCACAGCTGGCCAGCGACTTCGAGAACGTGCCCATCCGCAGGTCGACCCGATCCTCGACGCCCATGAGCTCCGACGTCCCCGCGCCGCGCGCGCCCAGCACGCCGGCGGCGTGCGCCTCGTCGACCATGAGCCGCGCGCCGAAGCGCTCGCACAGGTCGCAGACGGCCTGCAGCGGCGCGATGTCGCCCTCCATCGAGAACACGCCGTCCACGACGACCAGGATCCCGCCGGAGTCGCCGCTGGCCTTCTCGAGCGCGCGCTCGTGCTTGTCCATGCGGTTGTGGCGGTACGGGCGCAGCTTGGCGCGCGACAGCAGGCAGCCGTCGAGGATCGAGGCGTGGTCGCCCGAGTCGGCGACGACGGTGTCGCCGGGGCTGAGGATCGTCCCGAGCGTGCCGACGTTCGCCTGGTGGCCGGTGGTGAAGACGATGGCGTCCTCGGTGCCCATCCAGTCGGCGAGCTCGCGCTCGAGCTCGAGGTGCAGCGGCGTCGTGCCGTTCAGCAGGCGCGAGCCGGTCAGCCCGGTACCGAAGCGGTCCAGGGCGTCCTGCGCGCCGGCCACGACGCGCTCGTCGCCGGTCAGGCCGAGGTAGTTGTTCGAGCCGAGCATGATCCGCTCGGCGCCCTCCATCTCGACGATCGGGCGCGCGGGGCCCTCGAGCACGCGGAAGTAGGGCAGCACGTCGGCCTCGCGGGCGGCGCGCAGCTGCTCCAAGCGCTCGTGTCCGCGCACCTTGGCGAAGACGTCGATCTGGGTGCCTGCCATGTAGGGTGCGCCGCCGTGTCCGTGGAAGTGAGCCCCGTTCGGTCGCGGGCCGACCTGCGGGAGTTCATCGAGCTTCCGTTCCGGCTGCACTCTACCTCCCCGCAGTGGGTCCCTCCGCTGCGCATCGAGCGCCACGCGTTCCTGAGCCGCCGCCAGAACGCGTTCTTCACCCACGGCGACGCGCGCCTCTTCATGGCCCGCCGCGCGGGCCGCGTCGTGGGCCGGATAGCGGCGCAGGTCGACCACGCCTTCAACGCCCCCCACGACAACACCTGGGGGATGTTCGGCTTCCTCGAGTTCGAGGACGACCCCGAGGCGCTCGCCGCGCTGCTCGACGCGGCCGCCGCCTGGAACAGCGCGCGCGGGCGCGACCGCATGATCGGTCCGATGGACTTCTCGATGAACGACGAGTCCGGCGTCCTGATCGAGGGCTTCGAGCGCGAGCCGCTCGTCAAGCAGCCCTGGCACCCGCCCTACTACGCCCGGCGCCTCGAGGAGGCCGGGATGGCCAAGGCGATGGACCTGCTCACGTGGGAGCTCGAGATCTCCGACCGCGAGCAGATGCGCCCGATCCTCTTCACGCTCGCCGACGAGCTGGAGCCCAAGCACGGCATCCGGCTTCGGCGCATGTCGTTCCTGCGCCTGCGGGCGGAGATGGACCGCTTCGCCGACGTCTACAACTCGGCCTGGAGCGAGAACTGGGGGTTCTCGCCGTACTCGAAGGAGGACCTCGACTGGTACACGTCGGAGATGCGCCTCGTGTTCGACCGGCCGTGGTTCATGGTCGCCGAGCGCGAGGGCGAGACGGTCGCCGTCGCGATCAGCGTGCCCGACATCAACCAGGTCCTCAAGAAGATGAACGGCCGCATCCTGCCCTTCGGCTGGTGGCACTACCTGCGGCGGCGGAGGATCATCGACCGCGTGCGGGTCGGCTTCCTCGGCGTCAAGCCGGAGTACCAGCACACCGGGGTCGCCGCGGCGCTCTACGTCGAGCACTTCGACGAGTCGGCGCGCTCGCCCATCAAGTGGGGCGAGATGGGCTGGATCCTGGAGACCAACCGCGCGATGAACCGGGGCATGAAGGCGATGAACGGCCGGATCGTCAAGCGCTACCGCGTCTACGAGCGGCTCCTGGACGGCGACGGCCCCGGCGGGGTCCGCACGCCGGAGTAGACTCGCCGCGATGGAGCATCCGTCTTCCGACGCTCGCCTCGACGACGCCGCCGTCGGCGACTTCGAGGAGGTCGATGCCGTCCCCGTTCTCTCGGAGGCCGGGCCGCTCGAGCGGCGCCGTCCCGCCGGCCA
>JAXDGC010000591.1:0-2510 GCA_034665245.1 Solirubrobacteraceae bacterium
CGAGGCGCTGATCACGTCGCCGCGGAGCTAGTTCCGAACTTCAACTGCTCAAGTGAGGGAAGGTGCGCGTCGCCGCGGCGACTCGCGCGGCGGGTGTGCGGTGTTGAGCCGAATAATTGCGCTCAACTCCGCACACCGGGCGGAAACCCACCCTTACCCAGCCGCCCTTGACGTTCGCCGCGCTGACCGCGGTCGCCGACGGACGAACTTCTACGAGAACTTGTCCCAGGCCTGGAGCAGCGGCAGCGGGTCGACCGCGTGGCCGCCGCTGTACCAGCCGGGCCCCGTCCAGACCTCGAAGTGCAGGTGGCAGCCGTCGGCGTGGCCGGTGTCGCCGACGAAGCCGATCGGCTGGCCGGTGTAGACGTGGTCGCCCTGATCGACGAGCGCGGCGTCGCGCAGGTGCATGTAGGCGTAGTCGTAGCTCGTGTGGTCGCCGTCGATGACGAGGTAGTTGCCCGCGCGGGACTGGAACCGCTTGAACTTCACGACGCCCGCGGTGGCCGCGACCATCGGGGTCCCGCACTTGGCGAAGGTGTCCTGGCCCATGTGCCCGCGGCCGCCGCCGAACGCCGCGGCGCCGGTGCCGAACGTATGGGGGCCGCGGATCGGGAAGATGTTGCGCTGGAAGAGGAAGGAGCCCGGGACCGGGCCGGCCGGCGCCGTGCCGGGCTGGACCTGGGAGGAGGAGGCGGTGGCGCCGGATGACGATTGCGCGGAGACGCGGAAGGCGTAGCGCCCGGCGCGCTGCACCTTCCCGCCGGCGGTGCCGTCCCACGTCACCATCTGCGGCGTCTCGGGCGGGACGACGCCGGGCTCCCAGCTCGTGATCGCGACACCGTCCGAGAGACGGATGAGCTGGACCGCGACGCTGGCCGGCTGCGAGCCGTGCACGAGGTAGGAGACCTGGGCCATGCGCTCGGCGCCGTAGAAGACGCGGTTGCCCTGCACCTCGACGTCGACCCCGAGGTTGCTGCCGGAGCCGCTCGTGGCGGGCGGCGCCGTGGTGTCGATCGTGAGCGGGACGGCGGAAGGCAGCGACTCGGCGCCGTCCATCGAGACGAGCACGACGGGACCGCTGACGGCGGTGCGCGGAACGCGCGCGTCGACGTACTTCTTGCGGGCGCGCAGCGGGGCGACGGCGACGTCGTCCGCAGCGCCCTCGACGCCCTCGAAGACGACGGAGTCGACATGCGCGAGGCCGCGGCCGCTGACGCGTACGCGCGAGCCCACCCGGGCGACGCTGATCCCGGCGCACGCCGTGCGGCACGCCAACGAGCGCAGCTTCGGCGCCGGGCCGGCCTGCGCGCCGCCCGTGGGCGGGGTCGCGGCAGCCGCCGTCGTGGCCGCCAGAGCGGCGAAGACGAGACCGAGCACGTATGCGTATGTCGATCGCGGCCGACTGCGGCCGACGATCACCGCTGAATGCGGCAAGGCGCCCCTCTGTTTTGACCTGTCTCGCCTACGGGGTTAGCTGACGGGCTCGCGCGCTATGCGCTACCAGGTGGCACTACCTGGATTCGCCCCCGAACTCGGTTCCCCCGCTCCGTCTCTCTCAAAAGACGAACTCGGCAGACTTATGAAGCGCGCCAGTATACGCGTGCTCCGGGCGGTAAGAGTGGCGGCGAATTGCCCGCTATCATCGACCGCCGCCGCGCGGTCTCGCGTGGCGTTCGCACGCCTGCCATGAAGACCTACGTCGCCACCCCACTCGACCGAGAGCGCAACTGGCTGCTCGTGGATGCCGAGGGCCAGACCCTCGGGCGTCTCGCGACCCAGATCGCCGACGCGCTCCGGGGCAAGCGCAAGCCGACCTACACGCCCCACATCGACACGGGCGACTTCGTCGTGGTGATCAACGCGGAGAAGATCTCCGTGACGGGCAACAAGCGTGCCGAGAAGCGCTACTACCGGCACTCGGGCTACCCCGGCGGCCTGAAGTCGCGCACGCTCAACGAGATGCTCGACCGCCGCCCCGAGGAGGTCATCCGCCTCGCCGTGCGCGGCATGCTGCCCCGCAACCGCCTCGCGCGCAAGCAGATCACCAAGCTCAAGATCTACGCGGGGCCGGAGCACCCCCACGCCGCGCAGATGCCGCAACCCCTGGAGATCAAGACCTGATGGCCAAAGAGAAGCGTCCCGACGACACCGAGCCCGAGGCGACCCCGCCCACCGGCGACGAGGCCGCGCCCGACGCGCCCGCCGCGGAGCAGCCCGGCGCCGAGGCGCCCACTCCCGCTGAGGAGCCGGTCGTCGAGGAGCCCGCTCCCGCTGAGGAGCCCGCGGTGGAGGAGCCGGTCGCTGAGGAGCCCGCTCCCGCTGAAGAGCCCGCTCCCGCTGAGGAGCCCGCGGTCGAGGAGCCGGTCGCTGAGGAGCCCGCTCCCGCTGAGGAGCCCGCGGTCGAGGAGCCGGTCGCTGAGGAGCCCGCTCCCGCTGAGCAGCCCGCGGTGGAGGAGCCGGTCGCTGAGGAGCCCGCTCCCGCCGAGGAGCCCGCGGTGGAGGAGCCGGTC
>JAXDGC010000592.1:0-4673 GCA_034665245.1 Solirubrobacteraceae bacterium
TCCAAGGAGGCGCGGACGGTGGTGCCGCTGACGCGCGGGCTTTCCAGGCCGCCCTCGCGGCCAGTGGCCACCAAAGCCGGCTCATCGAGATCCCGTCAGCCGATCATTTCGGTACCACCGTCGCCAAGGAGTCGATCGAGGCGATCCTCGCGCTGGCGACCGCCAAGTAGCGGCGGGCTGCCGCGGATTCGTGGCGCGGGAAGGGGTGGAGCCGACACTCGGATTTGAACCGAGGACCTGCTGTTTACGAAACAGCTGCTCTACCGCTGAGCTATGTCGGCGCCGATCAAGAATAGCCGATGCTCGTTGCCAGCAGCTGTTCGCCTCTTGCATGGTGGTTCGGCATCGCGCTCAGGTCCTAGGCGACGGGCGAATTGCGCTCAGGCTCGTCGATTCAAGGACGACGAGCCGCGGCAGATTCCGGCTACTGAAGGTGGGCCAGATTTCGACCGAGGGTGACAGCTGGGATCCGTTGGACGACCGATCCCAACAAGCCGTTCGAACGGTCTCGCCACGTGATCCTGACCTCCCAGCCGTCGGGCGGGATCGGCCCCGGAACGACGAGCTGCGATCGGAGGCTGCCGATTCCAACTCGCGGTCTGCCACCCGATCCGGCCCGTTCATCGCCGCCCGCCGGCACGACAGCAGAAGCGAGGAGCGAGCCTGAAGTTGTCCGGATATCGATCTTCACAGCCTCAACGTTGGACGGGGCGTAGCCGTCGACCAGCAGTCGAGCATCGCCTCCGGATTGCCCGGACGCGGCCGATCGTCGCAGACTGACCGAGGTCGAGCCCGCCACGGTGGCGCTCGACACCTCGAGGACCGACACAGCCTCGCCCTCGGAGGGCATTTTCTCGGCCGGGTTCAGAACGGTGAGCGCGACGACCGGCGCCGCGTTCGGTCCCGGGACCTGTCCGATCGACGGAGGCGTCGCCGACTCGACCGAGGCGACGCCGATCGGTGGCGGCGACCAGATGTGGCCCGTGAAGCCGAGGCCGACGACTGCTATTCCCAACGTGATCGCCAGCCAGAGCCATCGACTTGTTTGCCCCGTAAGTGGAACCAGCTCCACCTCCGCGTACTCCTCGATCATCGGGGCCGGCTCCATCGCCCGGTCCAGCAGCGGCCGGCGACGCGCGCTGGAATCGAGGGGCGACTCGGCAACGGCAACCTCGGTGCTTCGAGGATGTTGTGGTTCGAGGTCGCGCGCCGCTCTCGCCTCTGGCATTCGCCGCGGCGCCACGTGCGAGAAGGTTTCGACGAGGTAGCTCGGCATGGCTGGCACGGTATGCGCGCGGCGAACGCCGAGGAAACGTCAGGACATCTGAACTTTGCTCGCGCTGGCGGGGGATAGCGGCGCCCGCGAAAGCAGCTGCCGTACGAGCTCGGTCCGAGAGCGGACCCCGAGCTTGGAGTAGATGTGAGTCAGATGACTCGCCACGGTGCGTTCTCGGAGGAAGAGGGCCGATGCGATCTCGCGGTTGGTGCGGCCGGCTGCGACGAGCTCGGCGACACTGAGCTCGGAAGGGCTCAGTCCCTCCATCCGCTGACGCCCGCCGATCCTGGCGAGCTCAACGCGGACCGCGGCAACCCAGCTCATCGCACCGATCGCTTCGAACCCGGCCAGCGCAGCCTCAAGCGACTTCCGAGCCGAGCTCTTCTGTCGCGCCCGGCGCCGGACCACGCCGAGACCTAGAAGGCTCCGTGCCCGCCCGAACGGGTCACGGACCGTCTCGTGCCGGTCGACCGCCTCCACGAGGAGGTCGAGTGCGGCGGAGAGGTCGCCGCGTGCGGCAGCCACCAGCCCGCGGCAGCGCACCGCCTGGGCTAGCACCCGCTCACGCCCGAGGCGCGCCGCTGCCGCCTCCCAGTCGGCGACCAGACGTCCGGCCTCGTCAATCCTCCCGAGCTGGAGCAGCGCTTCGACGCACTCGCCGCGCCACCACCGCATGGTCGGCTCATCCCAGCCGCGAGCGTCGGCTGTCTGCTCGGCGCGGATGAAGTCGACGAGAGCCGACGTCGGGCTCCCACTCCACAGGTCGCAGACAGCCAGGACAGCGATGTGGGCTGGCAACAGCTGCCCCTTGCCCACGGTCAGGGCGCGCCGCGAGTGATCCCTGGCGACCGCGAACTGGCCGCGGTGGAGCGCGATGAGCGCTGGCGGCAGATGATCCTGGGAAAGTAGAGGTGCGTACTGGACCCAGATCTCTTGCGACTCGTCGGCGTACTCGCTGGCAATGCTCCATCTCCCTGACCAGAACTCCACCAGCGCGAGATACCAGAGGAGCTCCGTCCGCACCCGCTCGTCGCGATCGCCCCAGTCCGCGAGTTGGCGCTCCAGCCACTCGCGCGCTCGTTCGGTCATGCCCGACCACGTCAGCACGTGACCCGCCGACCAGTCTGCCCCCTTTGCCTGCCGCGGATCGGCGAGGCTGGCAGCAAGCCGACACGCCCGCTCGGCGAGCTCGAGCGCGTGCCGATCCCCGCGCTCGAACCGCAGGATAGCGAGCCTCGAAAGCGCGGTCGCACGAAGGACGTCGTCGTTGAGCCGCTCGGCGAGCCGCAGCGACGCCTGCGCGTGGCGCTCGGCCCACGCGCGTCCCTCGGTGAATCGTCCGGCATCCGCGAGGCCAGCGTGAATGGCGGCCTCGAGTGCGGGAAACCCCGCGGCTTCGGTGAGCGCCTGCTGGAGGAGAGCCACGGCGGAACCCGGGTCGGCGAGTTCCGAGCTGAGGAGAAGCGCTTCCGCTCGGCGCGGCCCCGCTCGGGTCCGGGTCAGCAGATCATCGACGATCGACCGCGCTCGGCTGCCATCGCCCGCCTCCAGATGCGCGCGAGCGGTCGCGACGGCGCGCCGGTGCAGGTGGTCGACGGCGTCGAGCGGCGTGAGGCGCATGGCATGTTCGGCGAGCTCGGCGGCAGCGATCGGCATCCCGCGGTGGCGGGCGGCGCTCGCTGCCGACTCCAGGGCATCAGCGAGCGCATCATTCGGCTCGTCTGATGCCAGGGCGAGGTGCCGGCCGCGATGTACCGGATCGTCCACCACCACGGCCAGCCGCCGGTGGGCAGAGCGACGCTCATCGCCAGTGGCTCCCTGGTAGAGCGCGGAGGCCAGCAGTGGGTGCGTGAAGCGAACGAGACCGTTTGAGGTTTCGATCACGTTCCCTGCAAACGCCTGATCAAGCACCTCGGGCGCGACCTCTACAGCGCGAAGGAGCCCGACCGGCAAGCGCCCATGCGCAGCGATGAGGAGGAGCGCTTGCCGCGTCGGTGCGTCAAGCGCGCCAAGCCTCGCTCCAACGAGCCGCTCCAGACCGGGAGGGACCGCCAATGGCAGGGTCGTGTCGCGTGCCGGATCCACGGACTGGGCACGGGCAAGCTCGAGCGCATAGAACGGGTTACCGCCCGACACCTCATGGAGTCGCGCCAGCATCGACCTCGGGAACGCCATGCCCCGTTGTTGTCGAAGCAGCAGCTGGATGGCCTCGACGCTCATCGGACCGACCCGGAGCCGCCTGATCTCGGCCGGGTCGATCGCCTCCTCCAGGGATGTCGCCGACGCACCACCAATGCGCCGCGAGAGAAGAAGCAGGATGGGCTGCTGGAGCGACCGCCGCAGCGCGAACCCAAGCGTGGCTGCGGACGAGGGGTCCAACCACTGGTCGTCATCGATCGCGAGCACGAGCGTCCGACCATCCGCGAGCAGGGGCAGGAGCGTGAGGATCGCGACGCCGAGCGCACGAGGGTCGACCGGAATGTCAGGCTCTTCTCGAAGCAGCGCCGATTCGAACGCGCGGCGCCTGGGAGCCGGCAAGGTGGCCAGCACCTCGGGCGCGGTGTCGCCGAAGAGGTCGCCCAGCACGAGATTGGCGAGCATCCGCTCAGTCTCTGCTGGACGGGAGATGAGGACCCGGAGAGAGCGTTCGCGCGCGGCGGCGACGCCGGCCAGCCATAGCGTGGACTTCCCGATGCCGGCCTCACCCTCCAGCACAAGCGCCGTGAGTCGTTCGGGCGACCGATCGAAGAACGCCTGGACGACGGACAGCTCGGCGTCGCGCCCGATGATCTCGCCCGTCATGAGGCCATGTTCGCGTTGGTCCGCGGCCGTGTCCACCCCGCGACATGCCCAGGAGCAACGAGTGGCCCCTCGATTCAGGTCGCCAAAGTCGAGTCGCCAGTCTCCTCGAGAAGTTTGGCGAGCAGTCGTTGCAGCGTCCGGCCCTCGCTGGTCGACAAGCGTCCCAACGTGGTTGCGTTGACCATCACAGCCTTCGGCACGAGCTCATCGCGCAGCGACCGACCACGGTCGGTGAGATGGATCCGACTGACGCGTCCATCGCTGGGATCCGCTGTGCGGGTGACGAGTCCGTCGCGGACCATGCGATCGATCGTCCGGACCATGGTCGGTGGCTCGATCGCGACCATCCGCGACAAGTCGGCCTGGCTCATGCCATCGCGCGCCCACAAGAACAGGAGCACGGCCCATTGACCGATGGCCACGCCGGCCGGTCGGATCTCCTCCGCGAGTTGATGAGCGATCGAACGTGCGACCCGATTGACGAGATAGCCGAGGCTGTCCTCGATCACGAACTCACCAGGGGCGACGGTGCCGCCTGAGGCGTCGCCGTCACCCCGCCCGTGCGTCTCGGCCCGAGTCCGAACCGACCACTCGC
>JAXDGC010000593.1:0-4186 GCA_034665245.1 Solirubrobacteraceae bacterium
AACCGCCACGGCGGAAGCGAGTCGACGATCCTCGCGCTCAACAACGTCTTCTACCACTGGGGCGCCGTCATCGTCAGCCCCGGCTTCACCGACCAGCGGCTGTTCGCCTCGGGCGGCAACCCGTACGAGCGGCGCCGACTCGTCGTTGACATACGTCGCGCACCGCGCCTACGGCGTCCGGACGTCGCCGACGCCTCAAATCACAACAGCAAGCCTCAACGCGGCAGTCGTGCGAGGTCCAAAGCTAGCGGCGGCGGGCGGCCGGTTCGAGCGCCGGGTTGTTGAAGGAGTTGTCGGCCGGGTTGAGCGTCGTGCCGGGCGCGACGATCTCGTCGATGCGGTCGAGCACTGCCGCGTCGAGGACGACGTCGGCTGCGGTGAGCTGACTTTCGAGCTGTTCCATGGTGCGAGGCCCGATCAGCGCTGCGGTGATCGCGGGATGGTTGAGCACGAAGGCGATCGCGAGCTGGATGAGCGTGATGCCCGTCTGGTCGGCGAGCTGCGCGAGCTCCTCGACGGCGTCGAGCTTGCGCTGGTTGAAGGGGTTTGCGAGGTCGAAGCGCTCGGGCAGCCGGGAGGCCCGGGAGGAGGACTGCTGCCCGGTGTTCTTGCGCCAGCGGCCTGACAGCCAGCCGCCGGTGAGCGGGCTGTAGGACATGACGCCCATGCCGTGCCGCGAGCATGTGGGCAGGACGTCGGTTTCGACGGCGCGGACGAGGATCGAGTACGGCGGCTGCTCGGTGACGAACCGCTGGAGCTGTCGGTCGCGGGCGACCCATTGCGCCTCGACGATGTGACCGGCGGGAAAGGTGGACGTGCCGATGCAGCGCACCTTGCCCTGGTGCACGAGGTCGCTGAGCGCCGACAGCGTTTCCTCGATGTCCGTGCGCGGATCGACGCGGTGCACCTGGTAGAGGTCGATCCAGTCGGTGCCCAAGCGCCGCAGCGAGTCCTCGACCGCCCGGGTGATCCAGCGGCGGGAGTTGCCCTGTTGGTTGGGGTCATCGCCCATTGCGTTGTGGAACTTGGTGGCGAGGATGACGTCGTCGCGGCGCCCGCCGGCCAGCGCCTTGCCGACGATCTCCTCGGACTCGCCCTGCCCGTAGACGTCGGCGGTGTCGATGAAGTTGATCCCGGCGTCCAGCGCCGCGTGGATGATCCGGATCGACTCGTCGTGGTCGGGGTTGCCCCACGCGCCGAACATCATCGCGCCGAGACAGAACGTGCTGACAGACACGCCGGTGCGACCCAACTGGCGATGCTCCATCGATTGCCCCCGTTTCTCGCGCCGGTGCTCTCGCCGACGCATTGCCGTCTGATGCCAAAGGCCGCGCCACGCGCCCAGCTCAGCGCCATCGTCCTCCTCGGCCGGGACTTTCGCTATCGCCTGGCAGGAGCACGCGCCAGGGAGACGGCCCGCGCTTCTCCTACCCATGCGCGAGCGAGCGCGAGCACGCTGAGCGCCATGACTGCTCTCATCTTGCTCGACGCCGCCGGCCGCTGGCGTTCGCCGGCGACCATGCCCGGTCACGGCTGCGGACGGCCACCCCCACTGACGCTTCTCGCGCGACTGCACTGACGACAGCGCGAGCACCCACGGCTCCGCCAGCTCTGCCCATCATGAGATGAGGACTACGTGGTGAGGGTGACGGTCCGCCCGAGCTGACGGACGTGCCCGGCGGCGTCGACGATCTTGACGGTGATCGTCGCCGTCGCGCGCTTCTTGGCCCTGAGCGCCGCTCGGATCCGCGCGACCGCGGCCTTGGCCGCCGTCCGGGTGCCGCGCGGCTTCAGCTTCAGCGTGATGCTGTGGCCGGCCGCGAGAGCCGTGCTCGCCGAGGTCAGCTTGATGGTGGCCTTAGCGCCCGCCAGCCTGATCGTGCCCGTCGCGGTGACGCGCACACCGCCTGCGGCAGGTGCGGTCACCTTCGTACCGATCGACAGCGTGGACGTGATGACCCTCTGGCGGCTGTTCGGCGCGACGGTGGTCGTCGTCGCGTCGGGTGTAGATGTAGGTGTGGGCCCGGGCGTCGGCGCCGGGGCGACGAGCGGTGCGGGGAGCGTCGTCACGACGACGGGGACGGTCGCCTCCGGCGGGGCGGTCGGCGGCGGTGGGGCGGTGCCGCCGGCGGCGGCGATCGTGAGCGCCTGCTGGGCGCGGCCCACGTTGCCGGCGGCGTCCGGCACCGAGGCGACGACCGTCCACGTGCCCGCGCCGACGGCGGGCGGCGTGACATTCCAGGTGCCGTTGCCCTGCACGAGCGTCGTCATCGTGGCCCCGGCGATCGTCACGGTGACAGTCGTGCCGGGCGCGGCGTCGGAGGTACCCGCGATCGTCGGCCCGAGGGCGGACGTCGTCACGGCCGCCCCGCCGGTGATCGTGACGGCCGGCGCGACGGTGTCGATGGTGAGCATTTGAGTGAACCGCGCCGCGTTGCCGGCCTTGTCGGTGACGTCGACGACGACGCGGTAGGTGCCGTCGGCGAGCGCGGCAGCGGTGAGCGACCAGGTGCCGTCGCCCAGGACGGTCCCGAACACCGTCTGGTTGGCGATCGTGGCCGTGATGGCGGTGCCGGCCACCACGCCGGCGGTCCCGGAGATCGTCGGCGTGCCGTCGGCGGTCAGCGCATCGGAGCCGCCGGCGACCGTGAGCGCAGGCGGGGTGGTGTCGACGGTCAGCGCCTGGGTGGCGCTGCTGCGGTTGCCGGCCGGGTCGGAGACCGCGGCGGTCACGGTGTAGGTGCCGTCCGGCAGCACGTCCGGGGTGACGTTCCAGCGGTGCGCGGCCTGCACGACGGCGGTCCACACGTCGGCGCCGACGGTCACCTGGACGTGCGTGCCGGGCGCGACGTCGCTAGAGCCGCTGAGCGTCGGACTCGGGTCGTTGGTCGCCACCGACGGTCCGCCGTCGAGCGTGATGACCGGCGGGACCGTGTCGACGGTCAGCTGCTGGGTGGCGCTGCCCGGGTTGCCGGCGCCGTCGGTCACCGAGGCGACGACGGGATACGTGGCGTTGGCCAGCAGCGCGGAGGTGACCGACCACGCGCCGGCGACGGGGGTCGCGGTGAGGGTCTGGCCGTTGACCGTGACCGTGACGGTGGCCGGGGCCTCCACGTCGGTCGTGCCGCTGATCGTGGGCGTGGTGTCCGTCGTGCTCGCGGTGCCGCCGCCGGCGATCGTCACCACCGGCGGGGCGCTGTAGATGTCGTTGTCATCGAGCGTGAGGGCGCCGTTGCGGGCGAACACGCGGCCGTTGACGACGGTGCCGTTGCCGACGCCGACCGCGTCGAGCGCGATGAGCGTCCCCGCGAAGGTGGCGTTGGCGCCAATGGAGCCGGCGCCCTGCACCTGCCAGAAGACCCGGGAGGCCTGGGCGCCGCCGGTCAGCACGACGTGGCTTCCGGCGGCCATGGCCAGCGCGCCGCCGACCTGGAAGACGAAGACCGCGTCGCGGTCGCCGCCGGCGTCGAGCGTCAGGGTCGTGGTGTTGGACCCGGCGCCGACGATCGTGTGCAGGCCCGGCCCGATGATCGCGCCGGCCATCGCGCCGGCGGTGACGACGCCGCCGGTCCGGCCGGCGATCTCGGTGTAGGCCGCGACCATGTCGGTGTGCGCGGCGGCCGCCGCGGCATTGCCGATGTTGATCGTGCCGGTGACGATCCCGGGCGGGAAGCCGGTCGGCTGGGCGTCGGCCTTGACGCCCAGGTTGCCCCGCAGCGTCGTGTGCGGGGCGCCGTCGGCGCTGACGACGTTGCCCACTGAAGCGCCGCTCAACGCGGCGTACGTCGACGCGGCGCCGAGGTCGACCATGGCCGTCGGCGCCGCGGCGGCGGCGGACACGCTCGTCCCGAGGCCGACGACCACCATGCACGCGGCAAACCACAAGGCGCGGTGGCGGGATGACTGCTGCTGACGACCAAACACGGACGAGCACCTCCGACGGTGGTGACTGGCTGTCCGAGCCTGGCGGCTGACGTTGCTGTCACCCATGTATCGGCGGATGCGGCGCCATGCATGAGCGTGGCGTCGTGGCGACTCTGTGCCGGGGCCTCGCAGGCTAGTGTCGGCGCATGACTGAGGCGTCCGCCGACCCGCTGGTCGAGCGTGACCGGGAGCTGGCGATCGCCTGAACGCGGAAACCCCCGTGGCATCGGCGGTGTCGCGAGTGGAGCCAGCCGGGATCGAA
>JAXDGC010000594.1:0-2761 GCA_034665245.1 Solirubrobacteraceae bacterium
TCACGGATGCATCGCAGGGCGTGCAGCTCGCTACGATGAAGACGCTCGCGCGCTATTGGGTGAAAGATTACAATTGGCGCAAGGTCGAGGCGCGGCTGAACGCCCTGCCGCAATTCATCACCAGGATCGATGGGCTCGACATCCATTTCATTCACGTTCGTTCGAGTCATGAGAAAGCGCTACCGCTCATCGTCACGCACGGCTGGCCCGGCTCGGTCGTCGAGCAGTTGAAGATCGTCGATCCGCTCACCAATCCCACCGCCCACGGCGGGACCGCGTCGGATGCCTTCCATCTCGTGATTCCTTCGATGCCGGGCTACGGCTTCTCGGGCAAGCCGACCACGACCGGCTGGGGCCCCGACCGCATCGCACGGGCCTGGGTAGAGCTGATGAGGCGCCTCGGATACACGCAGTATGTGGCGCAGGGCGGTGACTGGGGCGCGATCATCACTGAGTTGATGGGTGTACAGGCGCCACCGGAACTGCTCGGCATTCACTCCAACATGCCTGGCGCGGTTCCACCCGACATCGATAGGGCGCTCCAGTCCGGCAACCCGCTGCCATCCGATCTCCCGGACGACGAAAGGCGTGCCTGCGAGCAGCTGGCCTTCGTCTACCAGCACATCGCCTACGCCCTCATGATGGGGGACCGCCCGCAGACGCTGACCGGGTTGGCGGATTCACCCGTCGGTTTGGCGAACTTCATGCTCGACCATGACGCGCGTAGCCTGGACCTGATCTCACGGGTCTTTGCCGGACACCCCGAAGGTCTTACGCGGGACGACGTCCTCGACAACATCACGCTCTACTGGTTGACGAATACAGCGATTTCTTCGGCTCGTCTCTATTGGGAGAACAAGTACCCCTTGTTCGCCGTCAAGGGCGTCTCCGTCCCGGTTGCGGTGAGCGTCTTTCCTGACGAGCTCTATCAAGCCCCGCGGAGTTGGGCCAGGCAGGCGTATCCCAAACTCGTCCATTACAACAAGCTCGACAGAGGCGGGCACTTCGCAGCCTGGGAACAGCCGCAACTCTTCTCGGAGGAGATTCGCACGGGCTTCCGGTCACTTCGCTAGACGACCGTGTGCAAACGTCTGCACATGCCCCTCGCTCGGCGGGCCGAGTTGGTCAACTCCGAGCCACTCGGCCCTGCCGGGCTACGCGGCCACGTCCTCGTCGACTCCTGGACGATGACGAGCACCAACTTGCTCCGCGGCAGAGCCGTACGACAGTGCCTGATCGCAGGCCTACCGGAACGACGGGTTGGTCGTCCTCGGAGTCCACGCGAGGAAGTTCTCGTTCGAACGCGAGATCGACCGCGTGCGGCAGGTGACGAAGGAACGAGCTTCATCGAGTTCCCGTCGCGGCCGGCAACGCCTACGCCCGGCGCCGAGCGTTCACCTCACGCAAACCGCCGATCTCTCCGCTGATGATGACCTACCGGCCGGGGCCCGTCGGCCGGGACATCCAGCCACAGGAAAAGCATTGTCATGAGAGCACATTGGCTCGGGCTCGCGGGGCTGCACCCCGCATCGGTCCGGCTACCGGTCGAGGGTGAACTGCCTTCTTTCGGCGGCGCGACGGGCTGGCTCAACTCGCCGCCGCTGACAGTGGCCGGCGTGCGCGGCAAAGTCGTCCTCGTCGGCTTCTGGACCTATACCTGCATCAACTGGCTACGCCAGCTTCCCCATCTCCGCGCGTGGGCCGCGAAGTACTCCGGCCGCGGGCTGGTGGTGGTCGGCGTACACACGCCCGAGTTCACGTTCGAGAGCGACGTCGACAACGTCAGCCGGGCCGTGCGGGAGATGAGGATCGAGTACCCGGTCGCGATCGACAGCGACTACACGGTCTGGAGTGCCTTCGGCAACCATTACTGGCCGGCCCTCTACTTCGCGGACGCCGAAGGGCTGATCCGGCATCATCACTTCGGCGAAGGCGAGTACCAGCAGTCGGAGATGATCATCCAGCAGTTGCTGGCCGAGGCCGGATCCGCCGACGTAGGTCATGAGCCGGTGTCGGTCGATGCCCATGGTGCCGAAGCGCCCGCCGACTGGGCCAACCTGAGATCGCCGGAGAACTACACAGGCTATGAGCGCACCGGGAACTTCGCGTCCCCGGGCGGCGCGGTACCGGGCAAGCGTCACACCTACACGACCCCGGCGGAGCTGAGACTCGATCACTGGGCCCTGTCCGGGGACTGGACGATGGCGCAACAGGCCACCACGCTGCACACGGCCGACGGGCAGATCGCCTACCGCTTCCACGCCCGCGATCTTCATCTGATCATGGGGCCGGCAGTACGGGGCACGTCCGTGCGAATCCGGGTGCTCATCGACGGAGAGCCGCCGGGTGCGGCGCATGGGGTCGATATCGACGCTCGAGGCAACGGAACGATGGTCGAACAGCGGCTGCACCAGCTCGTCCGGCAGCCCGGCCCCGTCACCGACCGCACCTTCGAAATCACCTTCCTCGATCCCGAGGTCCAGGCCTACGCGTTCACCTTCGGCTAGATCAGGAAGGTCCGGCCATCTCATGCACGCCCTGACGTCGGCCGAGGGGCGCCGGGGTGGACGCACCAGATCTTGAGGTCGAGAACCCGAGCTCGCCGTGGGTTTCAGGGGAGCGCCGAAGGAATTCAAAGCCCTTGAACTCGGTACTCGCGGCGGCGAGTACCCCGCCCGCGAAATGCGTCCTCGGCCTTCTCGCCGGTCTGCTTCACGTTGCTCTTCACCTCATCGGCCCTGCCCTCGACCTGGAGGCGCCC
>JAXDGC010000595.1:0-3171 GCA_034665245.1 Solirubrobacteraceae bacterium
CGAGTTCGACGACGTCCTCAGGTACCTGGGTTCGCTGGCCGCGGCCCCGATCGACCCCGCACCACAGCACGTGTCCACGACCCTGTCCGAGGCGGAGGCGCCCGCATGACCACTTCCCACACCTCGCCCGACGGCGTGCCGAGCTCCGAGGGAGCCGCGCAGGCGGTCCCCGGCCAGCGGTTCGCCAGCCCCTTCGCCGTCCAGACCCCGGCCGGCGCCGAGGGGTGGCAGAGCATGTACCCGTACTACGCCCTGCTCAGCGACGAGCGCCGGGAGTTCGAGGACGGCAAGTTCTGGTTCTTCGACGGCATGCACAACCCCGAGCCGCTGTACCCGTTCGACACGATCATGACCGAGAACTGGTGGGTTGCGGCCAGCCAGATGTCGACCCGCGTGTGGCCGGTGCCCCCGGCCGGCGGCATCGACCACCGGATCATCAACGGCTACCTCTACATCAGCCCCAACGCGGTCACCGATCCCGCGCAGGTCGCCGAGCGCGCGCAGGACTTCGCCGTCCGCGCCGGGCACTACTACGAGAACTGGGACGAGATCTACGAGCAGTGGGTCGCGAAGGCGACGGACTGCATCGACCGGCTGAGGGCCATCCGGTTCGCGCCGCTCCCGGACATGGAGCCGGTGGCGAGCGTGCTGGAGCACCGGGGCGTCTACTCGACCTACGACCTGCTCACCAGCTACGGGGCGCTCATCGAGAACCTGTTCGAGATGGGCTCGTACCACTTCGAGATGCTCAACCTCGGGTACGGCGCCTACCTGACGTTCCGGGAGTTCTGCCAGGCGGCGTTCCCCGGCATCAGCGACCAGACGATCGCCAGCATGGTGTCGGGCATCGACATCCTGCTGTTCCGTCCGGACGACGAGGTGCGCCGGCTGGCCCAGCTGGCCGTCGACCTCGGTCTGACCGAGGTCGTGCTGAACCACGAGGACCCCGCCGAGGCGCTGGCCGCCATCGGCGAGCAGGCGGACGGCGCGCAGTGGCTGGCCGCCTTCGAGAAGGCCAAGGACCCGTGGTTCTGGTTCTCCACCGGCGCCGGCTACACCCACAGCGACCGGGCGTGGATCGACGACCTGCGGCTGCCGTTCACCGCGCTGCGCGGGTACGTCCAGGGACTGCTCGACGGCGAGGACATCCGCCGTCCGCTGGAGGAGATCCTGGCCGAGCGGGTTCGCGTGACCGCGGAGTACCGCACCTACCTGCCGACCGAGGCCGACCGGGAGTCCTTCGACGGGCTGGTCGAGCTGGCCCGCCAGGTCTTCCCCTTCGTGGAGAACCACAACTTCTACGTCGAGCACTGGCACCACTCGCTGTTCTGGTCGAAGGTCCGCGAGCTGGGCGACGTCTTCGTCGCGCACGGCTTCCTCGACGACCGCGAGGACCTCTTCTACCTGCACCGCAACGAGGTCTACTCGGCGCTCTACGACCTGAACATCGGCTGGGCCACCGGCACCGAGGCGCGCGGCGTCACCTACTGGCGGCCCGAGGTCGAGCGCCGTCGCCGCATCCGCGACGTGCTCAAGGCCAACCCTCCGCTGCCCGCCCTCGGCGTCCCGCCGGAGTTCATCACCGAGCCGCTCACCGTGATGCTCTGGGGCATCACCCAGGAGTCGGTGCAGGAGTGGCTCGGCGTCGACGGCCAGGACGGCGGCGAGCTGCGCGGCGTCGCAGCCTCCGCCGGCAAGGCCACCGGCCGGGCCCGGGTGGTCATCGACCCGGAGCAGCTGCACGAGGTCGAGGACGGCGACATCCTGGTCTGCCGGATCACCGCCCCCAGCTGGGCTCCGGTCTTCTCCCGGCTGTCCGCGGCCGTCTCCGACGTCGGCGGGATCATGGCCCACACCGCGATCGTCTGCCGCGAGTACGGCCTGCCGGCCGTCGTCGGCACGGGCTTCGCGACGACGACGATCCGCACCGGTCAGCTCATCGAGGTCGACGGCAACACCGGCGTCGTCCGCATCCTGGGGGACGTTCCCGCGTGACCACCGACACCTCTCCCCTCGTCCTCTGGATCGACCGGCCCGAGGCGGTCGGCAGCCGGCTGCTCGGCGGGAAGTTCGGCAGCCTCGCCGAGATGACCGCGGCCGGGTTCGCCGTCCCGGGCGGGTTCGGCATCACCACCACCGCCTACCGCCACTTCCTCTCCACCGCCGGCCTGGCCGAGCGGGCCGGGCAGGTGCGGGCCCAGGCGGCCGGTGCCGACCTGGGCACGGTGCAGGCGCTCAGCGCGGAGTTCACCGCGGAGATCGAGGCCGCTCACCTGCCGGCCGACCTGGAGACCGCCGTCCGCGAGGCCTACGCCGAGCTCGAGCGGCGCACCGGACAGCCCGACCTGCCGGTGGCCGTGCGCTCCAGCGGTGAGTCCGAGGACCTGGCCGGGGCCAGCTTCGCCGGGCAGTACGACACCTTCCTGTGGGTGCGCGGGATCGACGAGGTCCTCCGGCGCGTGCGCAGCTGCTGGGCCGGGATGTTCGGCGCCGCCGTCCTGACCTACCGCCCCGACGCCGCCGAGGCACCGGCCAGCCTCGCCGACCACGGCATCTGCGTGGGCGTGCAGCAGATGGTGCAGGCCCGGTCCGCCGGCGTCATGTTCACCCTCGACCCGGTCACCGGCGACCGCTCCAAGGTGGTGCTCGAGGGCTGCTGGGGACTGGGCGAGGGCGTCGTCAGCGGCGGCATCACCCCCAGCCGGTACGTGGTGGACAAGGTGACCTTCGAGGTGCTGAAGCGCGATGTCACCCGGCAGGAGTCCCAGTTCGGCTTCGACGCCGAGCTCGCCGAGGTCGGGCTCGTCCCCGTGGCGCCCGAACGCTGCGACGCCCCCTGCCTGGAGGACGAGCAGATCCTGCGGCTCGCCGAGCTGGCGAAGCGGATCGAGCGGCACCGCGGCGCCCCGCAGGACATCGAGTGGGCGGTGTCCGAGACGGGCGACGTGCACGTCCTGCAGGTGCGGCCGGAGACGGTCTGGGCGCACCGGCGGGCCGAGCAGCTCGTGGCGCAGCCGAAGTCGGCGGTCGGGCACGTGCTGGCGCGGTTCTCCGGCATGGGCGTCACCTCGGGGAACCGGACGTCGTGAAGCCCGCCCGCTTCGCCTACCACCGGCCGACCACCGTCGCCGACGCGGTCGCGCACCTGCGCGCCCACGCCGGCGGGGCCCG
>JAXDGC010000596.1:0-4288 GCA_034665245.1 Solirubrobacteraceae bacterium
CGCCCGCCGCGCGAGCCGTAGCGAGATCAACCAAAGGAGGTCGGAGTGCGTGTCACGCTGAAGGTCCTCGTCGGGGTGGTGGCCTCGATGCTGCTCGTCGGAGGTGCCGGCGCCACCGCCGCCACGCTCATCACGGGCAAGCAGATCAAGGACGGGACGATCACCGGCAAAGACGTGAAGAACAAGTCGTTGACCGCGAAGGACTTCCGCGGCTCGGTCCAGGGTCCGACCGGCCTGCAGGGCCCGACCGGCCCGCAGGGCGCGACCGGCCCGCAGGGCCCCAGAGGGCTGCAAGGCGCGGTCGGCACGGGCGGGATCGTGAGCGTCGAGAGCGTCCACGGGGCGGACGTCCCGGTGACCATCGGACAGAGCTCGGTCGAGGCGACTGTCTTGTGCCCCGCCGGCGAGACCGCATTTGGCGGCGGCGGGGTCGCCGGCGACGGTGACGCGGTCCTGACCGACTCATACTCCATCAGCCAAGTGTCACCGCCCCGGACCGGCTGGCTGGTCATCGCACGCAACCTCGGCGGCAATGCCGACACGGTGCACGCGACCGCGGTGTGCGCGAAGCTCGGCTGAGCGATCAGGGGCCGCCGTGCGAGCGGCGGCCCCGCTCGACGGGCAAGGTCGGGGCGATGGATTCGATTTGCCTAGGGAGCCGCGCCGCTCTCGCTTTCGCCTGGACACGTCGTTCGAAGGAGCAGAGCCGCTGCCACTCGGCCGCAAGCGTTGCGATGAGGCCCTGGATCGTGGGCGCGCGCCGTCTCGCTGCGAATCCCGTAGCGGTACCTCAGAAGAGCCTGCATATGCGGGCTTTTCGCGTATTAACGGCGGCTCGGCTCTCACATCAGCACTACACGCCGACGTCTTGCGCCGGGGCGGCGGTGCTGAGCGCCCAGCCCGACCCGACGCCCTTTCCGCCGGGCGCCACGTTCGGCCCGCCGGGCGGGCTCCAGTGGGCGTGGGTGTAGATGGTGAGCCGCTGGGCGTGCGCGAGGCGCTTCCGTCCGAAGCTGGTGAGCCTGATCTTCGCCGGGACCCATCCCTTACGGCGAAGTTTGGCGTGCCATGAAGCGAGCCGCTTCCCGTTCTCTCCTCGCTTGAGGGTCCAGGTGACGTCGACGGTGCCGGCGCGACGTGAGAAATAGGCGCTGGTGTAGCCGTTGTGCCTCAGCAGCTCGGGAATCGTGCCGGCTGGCCCGACCAGCCACTGGGCGCCGTTCAGGGAGCCGATGATGCTCGTCGGGCGGTCTCGCGGCGCGTCCACCCCGACCGGCTTCGAGTAGCGGGCGGTGGCGCCGTAGCGGTTGGCAGCCGCCACCCACACGCTGATGACGGTCTGCTGACCCGTGTACTCGGTGTGCGCATCGGCCCTCGTGACCGTGTATGTCTGCCCGGTGGCGCCGGGAATCTGCGCGCAGCCCCCGAAGCAGCGGAACCACTGGTAGGTGAACGTGATGGGCTCGGTGCCGCTCCACGTGCCCGGTGATGCGGTCAGCGTCTGGCCGACTTTCGGTGTGCCGCCGATGGTCGGCGGCGTCTGGTTGACGGGCGGCGCCGGAGCGTCGGCCCGCGCCACGACCGGCATGGCCATCAAGGCTGCCGCTGCGACCAGCGGGAGGAGAGCGCGCATCCGTGGGTCCTCTCTCGATGACGGCGAGTGCGACCGGGAGGCTCCGGGCCGGGCGCGTCGGCGTCAGACTAGCCGCGGGTCGTTCGGCGGTCAACGTGATGAGGGGGACACGCGGGGCAGTTCGAGATCTGGTGGAGGTTGCGCCGGGTTGAGGATCGAGATGCCCGCGCTACATCGACGGCTCGTCTGACGGCACCGCCGGCACATTCTCTAACACTGAGCCGCCCGCGCTGTTCTCTCCCGCAGCAAGACCTATCTCGGTGCGCCTCACGCGGCCACCTTTGCAGCTCGAGAGGCGACCTGCGCTGCTGCTTCCGGCCTGCAAGCGATACTCCCGTCAGGCGTCGCGACCGGCGGTGAATCCGCGCTGTGAAGGCGAGATGTCGTCGAAGCCGCAGGTGCTGAGCTCCGCCCGCACCTCAGAAGTCGGGTGCGCTCCAAAGACTTCGATCTCGCTGAGCGCCGGTGTGTGGCTGTACTCGCCATGATGCTCTTCGATCGTGGGGAAGATCTCCACGAGCTCCGCCTCCGGACTCAGACCGCCGCCGTTGAACAGCGTTATCCCGCTGTCGAGGTCATCGCCTCGGGCCGTGGCCCTGCGCTCCTCAGCCACGCGCTCGTACTCGGGTACGCGCAGCGCCCAGACGTGCCGGTCATCGGCAGCCCGTGCCAGCTCGAACGCGAACGTGGGCGCGACGACGATGGCGACGCGATGCGCAGCATTCATGTCGGCGACCATAAAGCGTCCACCTCTGCTTTCGCCTGCGTGCGAGACCGCCGCTTCTCCCATCGACACGAGGGCGCGGCAGGGGCCCAGTGCGCGCGCTGCCATCGCCGAGCGCGACCGTGGGCGCTGATTGCGTGTGATGGTGCTCACCGATTGGGCGCCGCATGGTGACGTCCTACGTAGGGTTAGGGCATGCGGGTTCGCGTGACAGCGTTCGTCATCGCGGCGGTCCTCGCGGGTGCCGGGTTGGCTACGGCGGCCGGCCGCTCCTCTCACGGGCACGCCACCTGCGCGCATCAGTCGCGTGCCGGGTTCCCGGGCGCATACACCAGCTCGCGCAACCTCGTGGTCGGACCGCTCGTGCTCGTCGACGGTCGCGTCTACAGCCCGCCGGAGATCGTGCGCCGCGTCGGCGGACAGAAGTACCCGGCGCTCGTCTCCCCCGGCCACACCGTCAAGATCGCGCTCTCGCGCCGTGCGCGGAGGACCCACGCGCTCACGTATGCCGACTCGCTGCATTCCGCGCGCCGTCTCGACGACGGCCTCCGCGTCGTGACGTTCCACGCGTGCGCGAGGCGAACCGCTCAGAGCGACGCTGGCGGGCGAGCGGTCACGTTCTGGTCGGGGTTCATCCTCGCGAGCACGCCACGCTGCTTGCACCTGAAGATCTGGATCGACGGCGCGAGCGAGCCTCGCCGCGCCCGCATCCCGATCGGACGCCGCTGCTGACACGGGGCCGGCGCGGGCTCGCTCGAGCCACGTCGAGGACCGGCGGGCTTGCGACACGAACACCTGTTCGGTACGGTCGACGCCATGCCCACGCTCACCCTCGCCCTCCGCGATGACCCCGACCTTCTCGACCGCCTCGTGACCGCGCTCGCCGTCCAAGCCGATCCTCCGATCATGATCGCGCGCTCCGCGGAGGCCGTACTCGCGTTCGAGTCGGTCACCCCGGAGTTGATGCTTCGGAGCCGCGTCATCCAAGCGCTTGAAATCGCGGCCGGGCCGGACTGGCAGGGCGTCGCTAGGGTCGTCGGGTAGCAGCGTCTCCTTGGTGAACACGCGCGTGGGCTCGGCCGGGTGTGGCGTCGCTGTTTCGCCACGAGGCGCCGGACAGATGTGTGAGCTCCGCCTGGTGAGTCTGTCCGCCTACGTCAGCGCCGCCCGGGGGCGAGCCGCCGCACCGCCCCGATCAGCCCGAGGTGGTGGACGGCGTGCGCGACCTCTGCCCGCCATTGCGGTTCGAGGTGGGGGAGCAGCTCGAGCCGGCCGGTGTCATAGGCGCGGTGGTGCGTCCAGCACAGCGGCACGACGCAGTCGGGGTGATCGCAGCCGCCGAGCGACCGCGGCGCCAGGTGCGCGGGCGTGATGCCCTTCGTCTGCAGGCACACGACGCAGGCGCCGCCGACGATCTTCTCGCGCTGCGCCTCCGACGCGCCGAACGGCGCGCGCCGGTCGATGCCCTCGTCGGCCGGCTTGCGCCACGGTCCCGGCCGAAGCGGCACGCGCCGGAGGGGCACGGTGCCGTCGCGCAGCGGCGTGCTCCGCCGCAGCGGGGCGCGTCTCACGCCGCGCTCCCGCCGCGCGCGTCGGGGTCGACGCCGACGAGCCGGTAGCCGACGCCCCACACGTTCTCGATGAAGCGCCGGTCGCCGGCGGCGCTGAGCTTCGCGCGCAGCCGGCAGGCGTGGCTGTCGAGCGTGCGTGTGCGCGCGTGGCAACGGAAGCCCCAGACGTCGCGCAGCAGCTCGTGCTTGGTGTAGACGCGCGTCGGCTCGGCGGCGAGCGCGCGCAGCAGCGCGAACTCCATCCGCGACAGCTCGACCGGCGTCTCGCCGACACGCACCTGCCGGCTGGCGGGGTCGATCGTGATCGCCCCGACGCGCAGCCGGTCGCTCTGGCGTTCGCAGGCGCGGCGCAGCAGCGCG
>JAXDGC010000597.1:0-2506 GCA_034665245.1 Solirubrobacteraceae bacterium
GCAACGGCAGCCCGCTTCATGGTTCACCTCGCCCCCAACGAGGTCGACGGCGACCACGTCGCCGCCAACTGGGGCGAGAAGGTCACGGATGAGGAGTACGGGGCCGAGAGACCGGGCTAGGTCGCGAACTCGCCGAGCGCGTCGATCGTGAGGAGCCGCTCGAGCTCCTCGGGAGGCTGAGGCCGCGCGAAGTGAAAGCCCTCCGAGAGCCACTTCGGCGCCCACCAAGGGTCGGGGCTCAGACGCCTTCGGAGCGAACCGTGAAGCGCCACGCCGACAGCGTGCGACCGAGCTTGAAGAACCGCACGACCCAGTGCCCGGGGCGCATGTTCACGAACTCCGAGAACGACAGGCGGTCGACGCCGTGGCCGTTCGTCCGGCCCGCCTTGCACTTGACCACGTTGCGGGCATCGAGGAAGACCACGCACGCGCTGTACTGCACGCGGCCGCGCCTGTGCTCGACGAAGCGGGACTGCCACAGCGCTCCCTGCTCGCGAGAGAACGGCACCGGCACCGTTCGTCATCACGCCGCGGTACACGCGGGCCGACGCCGGCGTCGCGCCGATCGTCAGAACCGCCGGGAACACCAGAACCACGGCGCCTCCACGCACGGTCGCAGCATATCCGCGCAAAGCCCCCACCCGAGGGGCGCGACACCGGTAGGGTCGGCGGGACCGCCCGCCGCGGTGTACAGCGCAACGAGGGAGCACACAGTGATGCGAGTAGCCGGGCCGGCGCGGTTGACGTGGATGGTGCTCGGGTTCCTGCTCGTCGTGTCGCTGTGGATGGCTGGCGACGCGTCGGCGACCGGCCCGGGTGGCTGGGATCACCTCGGTACCGGCGCGAGCGGCGCTTCGGCGCTGAACGGCCGCGTCGATGCGCTGATCAGCGTCCCTCACTTCGGCGCGATCCCCGACTCGGTGTATGCGGGTGGCGTCTTCACCAGCGCGGGAGGCAACAGCTCGGCGGTCGCGATCGCCCGCTGGGACGGCAGCGCCTGGCACTCGATCGGCGCGCCGCCGATCTCCCACGCCACCGGCGCCGGCGTCGACGCCATCGCCGTCGACCGGGTCACCGGCAACGTATACGTGGGCGGCAACTTCACGAACGCGGGCGGCAACCCCAACGCGGACTTCCTCGCCGCCTGGGACGGCGTCGCCTGGAGGTCGTTCTGCGCGCCGATCACCGCGAACGTCAAGGCCCTCAAGATCGTCGACAGAACGCTCTACATCGGCGGCGACTTCGCGGACGGAGCGGGCCTGACCTCCGCCGACAAGCTGGTGCGGTGCAACCTCGATACCGGCGTGCCCTCGTCGACGGTCGCCGACTCCGCCCATGAGATCAACAGCGCCGTCTACGCGCTCACGGCCGACTCGGCCGGCCGGCTCTACGCCGCCGGGAGCTTCATCAACATCAACAGCATCCCCAACGCCGACCACGTCGCGATGTTCGACGGCACGTGGCACGCGATGCAGGCCGGCGCGGTGGACGGCATCACCCGCAGCATCGCGTCGGACGGGACCAACGTGTACATCGGCAGCGACTCCGTGGACATCGCGGGCCTCGCGAAGGCCGACCACGTCGCGAAGTGGAACGGGACGACGTGGAGCGCGCTCGGCGCCAACGCCGCGAACACGGACGGGTGGCTCCCCGCGACCGCGTTCATCAACGCGATCGCCACCTCGGGCTCCAACGTCTTCGTCGCCGGCTCGTTCCAGAATGCCGACGGGCATCCCACTGCGGACATGGTCGCCGGGTTCAACGGGTTCAGCTGGGCGCCGATGGGCTCCAACGGCGCCGGCAACGGCCCGCTGAACGCCGCCGCCAACGCGATCACCGTCTTCGGCGGCCAGGTCGTCGCGGGCGGCAACTTCATCGGCGCGGGAGGCGACGGCCGCGCCGGCTACGTCGCCCGCTATCCGGGCGCCGCCCACCCGCTGACGGCGGTCATCCGGCTCGGGGCCGGCGGCTTCGCCCCGTTCGTCGGGTCGACGGCCTCGTTCGACGGAACCGCGAGCGACGGTGATGCGCCGATCGTCTCCTACCGCTGGACCTGGAATGACGGCTCGCCCGACAGCACCGGCCCAACCGTCGCGCACGTGCTCACGAGGCAGGGGACGAACGTCGTCACGCTCATCGTGACCGACAGCGCGGGGCACACGGCACAGGCGAGCGAGGACTTCTTCATCGCCGGCATGTACCCGCAGGCGAGGTTCGCGTGGACGCCGGCCGCCGTGTTCGCGGGGCAGACCGTCGCGTTCGACGGCAGCGCATCGAGCGACGCCGACGGGACCATCGCAGCCTACGACTGGCACTGGGGCGACGCGACGCCCGACGATCAGGGCGCGAAGCCGGCCCACGTCTTCGCCGCGCCCGGCACCTACCAGGTGGCCCTTTCCGTCCGCGACGACAACACGCAGTCCGGCGTGGCCGTCCACAACGTCACCGTGGTTCCGCTCATCGTTCCCAAGGTCAGCCGCGTGTCGATGACCCACGCGCGCTTCCG
>JAXDGC010000598.1:0-2909 GCA_034665245.1 Solirubrobacteraceae bacterium
GTGCGGATCGCCCACATCGTGCTCTACGTGATCGGCAGCCGCGACGACCCGAACCTGCGCGCGTCGGTCGTCGCGCTCGCGATCTCGACCGCGATCGGCGTCGGGCTGCTGGTCGCGGCGTCGTTCACGGACGGCACGCTCTCGGGCGTCCTGTGGGGCGTCGCGATCCTGCTCGACTACGGCGGCCCCTACTTCTTCGGCGTCGAGGGCTGGAAGATGATGCCCAGCCACTTCGCGGAGCGCTTCGGCCTGATCGTGATCATCGCGCTCGGCGAGTCGATCGTCGCGATCGGCGTCGGGGTCCAGTCGGAGGTCGACGCGGGCATCGTCGTCGCCGCGGTGCTCGGCGTCATCGTCTGCGGCGCGCTGTGGTGGCTGTACTTCGACGTCGTCGCGCTCGTCGCCGAGCGCCGGCTGTCGAACGCCGCTCCCGGCCGCGAGCGCAACTCGATCGGGCGCGACTCCTACGGGTACCTGCACTTCCCGATGGTGGCCGGCATCGTGTTGCTGGCACTCGGGCTGAAGAAGACCCTGGGGCACGTCGAGGACCCGCTCAAGACCGTCCCGGCCGTCGCGCTGCTCGGCGGCACCGCGGCCTACCTCGTCGCCCACGTCGCGTTCCGGTGGCGCAACGTGCACCGCCTCAGCGCCCAGCGGCTGCTGTGCGCCGCCGTGCTGCTCGCGCTCATCCCTGTCGCGACCAAGCTCGCGGCGCTGGGCACGCTCGCCATCCTCGCCGCGCTGCTGGTCGCGCTGATCGTCTACGAGAGCATCCGCTTCGCCGAGCTGCGCGACCGCCTTCGCCACCAGGTCGCGCACGACTAGCCCGCCGATGAGTTACGCCCGCGCGGTGATCATCGACCCCGGTGTGCGCGTGAAGTGTCGGGTTAGCCGCACCGTGTCACGCGGGCCGATGCCGTACGTTTGTCGGGCTGATCTATGACTGCCGCCACGGAACACCTCACGTCGCGCCGCCTGGGCTGAGCCCGGCCCCCCGCGCGACCCGGTTCCGTCCTTCATAGATCACTTCCCGGAGGTTCCCCCTTGTCGCGCGACCAGCGCAACCACCACCGTGTCCGGCGCCGAAGTCAGGACACCTTCCGATGCTGCCGCTGCCGGCTCGACGTGTCGATGGACGCGCCGGGCACGCGGCACCGCAACCACTGCCCGACCTGCCTGTGGAGCCGGCACCTCGACGACGAGGTCCCCGGCGACCGCGCCGCGGAGTGCGCCGGCTCGATGGAGCCGATCGCCGTCTGCGTCCGCGGCGACGGCGAATGGGCGCTCGTCCACCGCTGCGGCGGGTGCGACACCGTGCGCCTGAATCGCATCGCCGGCGACGACAACCCGCTCACGCTCATGCACCTGGCGGTCCGGCCGCTCGCGCAGCCTCCCTTCCCGATGGAGTGGCTGAGCCGGCTGTAGGAGGGCACGAGGCCGGCCCTCAGCGGGCCGGCCTCTAAGGTGGGCGCCATGTGGCGGTGGGGGGCACTCGTCCTGCTCGTGGCACTGACGGCGGCCGACAGCGCGAGCGCGTCGGTGGCGAAGCCGCGCTTCGTGAGGAACATCGCCACGGGGGAGACGGGTTGGTTCTCGTCGCCCGGGCTCGTCGATCTCACCGGCGACAAGAAGCTCGAGATCGTCGCGCCCTTCTACAGCACGTTCGTCTACGACGCGAAGGGCCGGCTCCTGGGCAAGGGCACGGCGAGCGAAGGGCGGGTCTACGCGCCCGGCGTCGTCGCCGACCTCGACCACGACGGCGTGAAGGAGATCGTCGTCGGCGGCAACGACGGAACCGTGGCGGCCTACAACCTCGGCGCCGGCGGGCTGCAGCCCAAGGCCGGCTGGCCCGCCTCGACCTGCAGCGGCGGCCAGTGCCCGGAGACCCGCGGCATGGCGGCGGCGGACCTCGACGGAGACGGTCGCATCGAGGTCGTCGCCACGACCACCAACACGTCGTCCACCGGCTCGCAGGTCTTCGCCTTCACCGCCTCCGGCGACAACGCGCCCGGCTGGCCGCGGTACAGCGCGGCCGACGCGGCCTTCAACGGCGTCGGGAATCACGGCTACGGGGCCTACGGGGAGAACGTCGGGATCGGGCAGCTCGACGACGACCCGCAACGCGAGGTCGTCGTGACCTACGACAACCACCAGATCAATCTCTTCAACCACGACGGCACGTCGGTGCTCGCGTCGCCGTGGTACACGAACCGCCAGAGTGGCCAGGTCGGGAACCGCTTCGGCTGGGGCCAGTTCATCCGCTGGCTCAGGCCCAAGGTCGAGGACGACCACTACCACCGGCACGCCGGCGACTGGCCCGACGTCAACAGGACGCCATGGCTGCAGTGGACGGCCTCGCCGCCGTCGATCGGCGACCTCGACCGCGACGGCAAGAACGAGGTCATCGGCGTCCCCAACGTCGAGAAGAAGGAGCCGTACGAGACGCAGGCCTACGCGTTCATGGTGCTCGACGGCGCGTACGGCAACGGGTCGCGCTCGGGCCGCCGGCACAAGGGCTTCAACCGGCTCCCGCTCACGAGCAAGCCGGCGGTGCGCCCCGACGGCGACTTCTACCCGCCGAGCGGCATCCCCGCTCCGAGCCTCGTCAACCTGACCGGCAACCGCCGCCCCGAGATCGTCGCCCCGATCCCCGACGGCTTCATCTACGCGATCAGCCCGAAGGGCAAGCGCCTCTGGCGGTACCACTACACCCGCGGAGCCGCGAAGACCTTCGCGTCCGAGGTCGTCGCCGCCGACCTGAACCGCGACGGCCGGCCCGAGCTCGTCTTCGGCACCTACGGCCTGGCGCCCAACTCAGGCCGCCTCGTCGTGCTCTCCGCCAACGGCAAGAAGCTCTACGACCTCCGCCTCCGCAACCAGGGCACGGACGGCAACGGCATCGGCATCCC
>JAXDGC010000599.1:0-4097 GCA_034665245.1 Solirubrobacteraceae bacterium
GCGTTCTTCGGGCTGATGTACTTCGCAGCCCTCCGGCCGGAGGAGGCCGTGAACGTCCGCGCGTCGAACCTGACGCTCCCGTCATCGGACGGGTGGGGAGAGATCCATCTACACGAGGCCACGCCGCACGCCGGGTCGGAATGGACCGACGACGGCCGAGCGCGAGACCAGCGCCAGTTGAAGGGACGAGCCCGGGGTGAGCGCCGCACTGTTCCAGCCACTCCTGAACTGACAGAGCTGCTGAAACAGCACATCGACGAGTTCGGGACCGGTGAGGGCGGCCGGCTTTTCCGCGGGACCCGGACGGAGGAGCTACCGAAGATCACCTACATCCGGGCGTGGAAGGCGGCGCGCCTGCTCGCCTTCACCGAGGAGGTCGCCGCCTCCCCGCTCGCGGCGACGCCCTACGCACTCCGTCACGCGTGTGTGTCCACGTGGCTGAACGGGGGCGTGCCGGCGACGCAGGTCGCAGAGTGGGCCGGCCACTCCGTCGAGGTTCTCCTGAAGGTCTACGCCAAGTGCCTCGACGGGCAGGACGAGGTTGCCCGCCGCCGAGTCCTCGACGCGCTGGGGCACCACGCGTCGTAGGACCGATCTGGGAACGTCCTGGGAACAGACACCCGCAAAACGCCGTCTACGGCCAGGAACGGCCGGACAGAACAAGATCAGCCCCTCGCCACGTTTCCGCTGGTGAGGGGCTGATCTCATGCGTGCCCCCGGCAGGATTCGAACCTGCGGCACCCGCGTTAGGAGAGCGGGCGGAAGATCGAATCCTCCATGCCTCTGACCTGCGGCGATGCGTGTTCGACGTCGGTCGGATCGGCGATGTGGGTACGTATTGGGAACGCGGGGCCGGACGCTGGCCGCGGGGGAGAGTGACAGTCACTCCGCTGTCACTCTCTCTGCTGCTGCTGTTTTCGCAGGTCAGAGTAGGTAGAGGTAGATAGTGAGGCCCTTCCAACCTGGCCGGATCGGCGGACGATCGGACCGCTTCGAGGGTGTTCCGGTGCCGGCGCGCCGTCTAGACCGCAGGTCACGCCATTGCGCCCGACCGGTCAGCTGCCCAGCCACTGTGGCCTGACCTGCGAGGACGTCAGGTTGGAAAAGGCTGGGTCCGCGACGTCGGCTACCGCGAAGACCACCAGCACGCCTACGCCGGAACAGGGGCCCACACCATGGCCGCTTTGCGCAACCTCGCCCTGGTCCTATTACGCCTGGCCGGAATCACTCAGATCACCCGAACCCTGGAACGTATCGCCGCCGACCGAACCCGAATCCTTCCCCTCATCGCCGCCGCTACCAGCACAAACCGACTTTGACGTTCCCCTGCCCTCAGGCCCCAGGTTGGGTGATCGTGGCCAGGAGGAAGTCCAGACGAAGATGTGCACGTTCATTCTGTTTGTGGCTGACAGCCGTGAAAAGGTCTGTGAGTTCACCATGTAGCCGGGCGGCAGCACGGTCAGTGATGGCGGCGATGGCTGCACGTGCCGGGCCGAACGTGCGGCAGATGATGTCCGCCCACTCTTCGGGAGACGCGACAGACACAAAGTGGTGGGCGGCTTGTGACCTTATGGACGCCGAAGGTCCAAAGAGGTTCTGGAGTCCAGTGGCCGTAGCCCAGTGTTCGGCTATGTGTCGAATGCCGCCGATCTTCGCGTGGTAGTTGTGAAGGATCTCGAACATGCCGGTGATCGCACTGTCCGGGGTCCAATGTGCGACGGTAATGCGTCCGTGAGGACCACTCACGCGCATGAGCTCCCCGGCTGTGCGTCGCAGGTCAGGCGCGAACATGGCACCGTAGGCAGATACCACCGCGGCGAACGAACTGTCGGGATAGGGCAGGTTCTGCGCATCGGCATGTACGAAATCAATGGACAGCCGTTGTTCAGCTGCACGGCGCCGTGCCACGTCGAGCATGCCGGAGTCAATGTCAACGGCAGTGACCTGACACCGGCGTCGGGCGGCCGCGAGGGCGGCGTTGCCGGTGGCGGTGCCCACATCCAAAACTCGTTCATCCGCTCGCAGACCAGCGAACTCGCAGAGCTGTTCACTGATTCCGGCCAGACCGTCGGCAACGGCCTGGTAGTGGTCGGCGGCCCAGTAGGCGCTGTCAGATTCGGGATGGGAGGTACGGCTCATTGAAATCTCCATGGTGCGGTGAGGTGGACACAGCTGTCACGGTTGATGACGCCAGTGCGTTCTAGATCGGGCAAGATGTCGGTGTAACCGCGCACACGCGCGGCCTGAACCCCCTGACGGGAAAGGTGTTCCTCCCACCAAGCTGCGGAGTTGCCTGACAGCGCGGCAGTGAGCTCGTCGCGCTCAGCGGTGCAGGACAAGCCGAGCGATGCGCGCAGCTGTGGTGAGTCGTCAAGTGCGAGATGGCCTTCATTCGTCGGCAGCGGGTGAAACGCGGGCCCCTCCGAATGGGGAGTCGGCGCCAACAGGGGAGTCAGTGTCAACAGCGTTCGTGCCGCATGGAGCAGTGACGTGCTCACGCTCATGCCCCGGCGATCGCGTTGACGCTGCAGCAGAGCGGAAAGTGTTCCCAGAGCACCCAGCATGCCGCCGAGCGGGTCCAGCAGGGTGAGCTGGCTTACCGCAGGCGATTCACCCTCGGGTCGCAAGGTGTGAGCCAGTCCCGAGGCAGCTTGGATCGACCAGTCTGACGCGGTGTGCGGCAGGTGCGCGCCTCCACCGCCGGCATGGGTGTGCACGAGGCTTGGGTTGATCTGCCAGAGGCTGTCCGCGTCCAGTTGCGCACGCGCCGCTTGTCCTGCGGACCAGTTGTGCAGGAACACGTCAGCCTCCGCGACCAACTCACGCAGGCTCGCCTTGTCTTGTGGGTCGTCCAGATCGAGAGTGATGTGTCGCTTATCCCGGTGCAACGTCTGGAAGGCCACCGAGCTGCCCGCCACCACCGGTTCGATGCCCCGCGCTGGATCACCTTCCGGCGGTTCGATCCGAATCACATCCGCTCCGAGCATGCCCAGTACTCGGCCCACATAAGGTCCCTGCAGGTAATGGGTCAGCTCTACGACCGTGATGCCTGCCAACGGCGCGCCACCTCGGACCACGGCGGAAGGGCGCTCCCACTTCTGCGGCCCCGGCGTGAGATTCCATGGCCGGTCCAGTCGATACTCTTCACCACCCGGCCGCAATACCACCGCGCACACGCCCCAATTCTCGGCCACTGCCTCCAGTTGGCTGAGCGAATGGCGGGAGACCGCCTCGAACAACGACTCGGGCAGCAGACAACACGCGGTCCACTGCCGTGCAGCATGCGAGCGCCAGCTCCTGCCGACGTCGCACGCGCCCACCCCCAGCTGCCGCCAGAACCCGCCCCACCGATCAGGGCGGAACGTCTCGATCTCGACCCGGTAGCCGTCCGCCGTCACGAACGGAGGAGGCGCCCCCACGCCGAAAGCAGCCGTGTCCGGCCCCGCCGCCGCCAAGGCAAGATGGTGCTCCTGACTGAAAAGCACCGCTGCTGCCGGATTGACCACAATCTCGTCCGCTACGACGCTGCCGCGTGCTCTCGCAAACTGCGCCGCGAGCACCGCCTGCGCCGCGACCACAGCAGACACCGTTGTGGCAAAAGGAACAGCCATCCGTCGAGGACCTGCGCCCTCGCGCAAACCGAACATGTGCATCAGCCCATAGCGGGCTTGCAGAGACATTTCTCTGGGTATCGTCGCGCGGCCCGCGCTGTCGACGAATCGCACCATCACTGGTTCCGCGTCAGACATGTAGCGAGGCGTCAACTGCCAGGCGCTACCATCACGGATGCTCGAGCGAGCCTCACACCCCAGGACGGAAAAACAACCACGTAGCGCATCGATCCGTGATGCGACCGTCGACATTCCGACTGCCTCCTCCGGTCCAGTTTCCTATCACCGCGCGCATCCTCTTACTTGCCGAAACAACTAAAAACCGGTGCGCACGAGCCGCGCCAATACTCGCGCAGGCACGAACTGGCCGCGCAAGAATGAGTGTGAAAACGGCCGTGACGCTCAAGTTCTTCAGTTGCGTACCGCCACTCCGCAGGGCGGTGGAGGCGGTGAGCTTAAAACGAAGTTACCTAACCGCCACGCCGC
>JAXDGC010000600.1:0-3019 GCA_034665245.1 Solirubrobacteraceae bacterium
GCGATCGTGCGGTCGGGCCGCTCGATGAACGGTCGCACGACCGTCACCAGCGCCTCGGGCTCGAGCAGCGAGTCGGCGTCCACGCAGCACACCAGCGGGTAGCGCGCGAAGTTGATCGCGGCGTTCAGCGCGTCGCACTTGCCGCCGTTCTCCTTGTCGACGATCATCAGGTTGGAGTGGTCGCGCGAGCGCCACACGCCACGGACGCGCGCGGTCTCGAGCCGCGCGTGCTCGGGCTGGTCGACGCGGTACATCGCGAAGGCGTCGATCATGCGCTCGAGCGTGTCGTCGGTGGACCCGTCGTTGGCGAGCACGACCTCGTGCTCGGGATAGCGCAGGCTGAGCATCGAGCGCATCGCGTCGACGATCACCTCGGCCTCGTTGTAGGCGGCGGTGCAGATCGAGATCGGCGGGGTCAGCCGCGAGCGCACGGAGCGCTGCAGTCGAGCGTGGATGAGGCGGCGGTAGTAGCGGCGGACCTGGATCCAGGACAGGAACGTCACCCCGGTGTAGGAGACGAGGATCAGGACGAAGTAGCCGAGCACGATGCGGTTGACCCACAGCACGATCTGGTGCGTCATGTCGTCACCGTCGACGGGACGGGAGCGGGAGCGTCGGGAGCGACCGGAGCCGGTTCGAGCACGATCGCCGCGTAGCGCCCGACCTCCGACTTGCGCGCGGAGAGCTCCTCCAGGCGGGCGGTCGCCCCGGCGCGTGCCGCGGCGGTGACGAACCGGCGCACCCGGCGCTCGCCGCCTGCCGCCCGGACGATCGTGTCCTCCGTGCGCCCGGCGGCGTCGAGCATGCCCCAGTAGTGGGCGACGGACTCCGGCTCGAGCGAGTAGACGCGGTCGCAGACGGCGGCCAGGCCGGCGTCCCCGAGGCGGACGAGCGCGGCCGCCGCGGCGTTGCGCGGGTACCACTCCTCGCTGTCGAGCACGTCGACGAGCACGTCGGCCGTCCGCGGGTCGCCGATCTCCCCGCACGCGCCGGCCGCGGCGGTGCGCACGAACCAGGGGCGCCCGCCGTCCATCGCCACCGCGGCCAGCGCCTCGGCGCTTTCGGGGTCGCCGATCTTGCCGAGCGCGTGGCAGGCGCGGGCGCACATCTCGTCGTCGGGGTCCTGGAGCGCGGCGACCAGCTCGGGGACGGCGTCGAAGGCGCGCAGCTCGCCGAGCACGACGACGATCAGCCGCCGCCGGCGCGGGTGACGCGGATCGCCGAGCAGCGTGCGCAGCTCGGCGACCGAATCCGGGCCCGAGTCGAGCAGCACCTCGGCCAGCGCTCCCTGGCTGAAGACGGTCTCGCCCTCGGAGAGCGCGGCCAGGACCTCGTCGAGCAGCCCTTCCGCTCCCACGCGCGTGAGCGCGTGCGCGCACGCGAAGCGCACGAGCGGCTCGCGGTCGCGCAGCCCCTTGCGCAGCGCGGGCACGCTCTCGAGGCCGCCGAGCTCGCCGATGATCTCCGCGCCGCGCACGCGGTGCAGCAGCAGGTGCGAGCGCAGCGATCGCTCGGCCTCGGCGATGAAGCCGCGCTCGGAGAAGCTGGCCACGAGCCGCTCGAGCGCCGAGCCGGTGAGCTCGTGTGCGGTCTCGAGCACCGTCTCGCGCAGCAGGCGCCGCTCGAAGGTGGTCAGCGCGCGCGGCAGCTCGTCGGTGACCTCGACGGCGAACGTCGCGACGCCCTCGCGCATGCGCATGCGCGTACGGGTCGAGCTCTCTCGCAGCCGCCGGTAGCCCTGCAGCACGCGCACGGTGACGGCCGTGACGAGATTGAGCAGCACGAGGGCGGCGACGGCGATCAGGGCGATGGTGAGGGGGCTCACGGCCCTCTTCCCTCAGCCGGGCTGGGCGAGCGTCTGTCGCGAGCCGAGCAACCGGACCCGGACGGAGAGCTCGCGCGGGCTGAACGGCTTCGACATGAACTCGTCGGCCCCTCGCTCCAGGCTCTCGATCAGCGTGTGCTCGCCCCGGTTGTCCGTCAGCATGAGGATCCCGACCGTCCGCAGCGACACGTCCTGCCGCAGCCGGGTGCAGACCTCGAACCCATCCATCTTCGGCATCTGGCGATCGAGGACGATGACGTCGGGCCGCTCGCGGATGGCCGCGTCGACCGCCGCCTGGCCGTCTGCCGCCTCGATCACGTCGTGGCCGTCGGCAGCCAGGCGCGCGCACACGAGGCGGCGCACCACAACGGAGTCGTCAGCGACGAGAACCTTCATCCGGCTCTATCGGCACGCGGGCTGAATCGGATAAACGTCCATGCAACCGACGCCGCACGGGAAGGAACGTCGGCGCCGGCTGCGAATAGCCGTCCACGATGGATCATCCCGACCGCGATCGGAGTACCACGTGACCGGCAAGGCCAAGGTCATCGCATTCGCCAACCAAAAAGGCGGCGTTGCGAAGACCACCACCACGCTGAATCTCGCGGCGGCCTTCGCGGAGGAGGGCCATCGCGTCCTGTGCATCGACATGGACCCACAGGGCAACCTCACGATGTCGCAGGGCATCGACCCCGACTCGCTCGAGACGTCGATGTACGACGTGCTCGTCCACGACCTCTCCATCCGCGAGGTCGTCCGCAAGCGCGAGATCGACATCGCGTGCGCGTCGATCGACCTCGCCGGAGCCGAGATCGCGATGTCGACGAAGATCGGGCGCGAGCGCTCGCTGGACAAGGCGCTGCGACCGATCATGGAGGACTACGACTTCATCTGCATCGATACGCCGCCGTCGCTGGGACTATTGACGATCAACGCGCTGACCGCGGCCGACAAGGTGATCGTCCCCGTGCAGTGCGAGTATCTGTCGATGCGCGGGCTGATCCAGCTCCAGAACACCCTCTCCATGATCCGCGAGAACCTCAACCCCGATGTGGACATCGCGGGCATCCTCCCGACCATGTTCGACTCGAGGACGCTGCACGCGAAAGAGGCGATCCAGATCCTCGAGGAGAACTTCGGCGACCGGGTGTACGGCGCACGCATCCGCAAGACCATCCGGTTCGCGGAGGCTCC